>NZ_BAIN01000014.1 GCF_000613285.1 Acetobacter papayae JCM 25143
TTTGAAATAGTGGAAACGATGAAATATCTGCCGCATAAGACATGGTCGCAGCAGTGTGTAATGGCGATATTTTTCTTATCGTTTCGACGTTCACCGAACTATATGGAATCGCCATAGCGGGGAAAAATTGATATTGGACGAAGCAGCCATAATAGAACAGGGGCTGTAATGTTATCCGCTGAGGGGCAGACGATACTGGATGTGATCTCTCATTTCCATCAGCGGTGGCGGGTGGTATCCGGCTCTGGGCTGTTGGTTGGCTGTGGCATGGGTAGGCGCGCAGGCGTGCCGTATAGGGCCTGTGCATGAGTCCTGTTTCGGCGGGTGAGGCCGCTCAACACCCTGTTCGCGCGCGTTTGCGTATCCTGCATGCCTATAAGGTGTATCTGCCTGATGTCGAAGGCGGTGTGCCTTCGGCCATCCGGGCGCTGACAGCCCGCATGGCAGCACGCTGCCAGTCTGCCATTCTGGCCACAAGGCGGTGGGGCACGCCCCGCACGATTATTGTGGACGATATTCCGGTTACGCGCTCACTCGCATTGATGACGCTGCGTTCGCTGCCACTGGCCCCGTTTTATCCGCTGGCCCTGCTGGCCAGAGCCCGCAAGGCGGATGTTGTGGCCCTGCACACGCCGTTTCCGTTGGCGGATGTGCTGACAGGCCTGTATTTTCCGCGGCGCTGCGCCTGATTGTTCACTGGCATTCCGATGTCGTGCGCCAGAAATGGCTGCTGCGGCTGGTGGCCCCGCTCATGCGCCGGACAGTGCAGCGCGCTGACCGTATTTTGGTTTCCAGTGCGCCCATGGTCACGCATTCGCCCTTTCTGCGCCCGCTGGCGGATAAGTGCGAAATTGTGCCTTTCGGCACGGATTTGACCTACTGGCCCCACCTCAATACAAAAGAAGAACAACGGGTTGCGGCCCTGCGTAGGCAGTATCCACGTCTGGTCGTCACTACGGGGCGGCTGGTGTCTTACAAGGGGTTCGATGTGCTCATCGAGGCCTTTTCCTCAGTAAACGGTCAGTGCGTGATTGTGGGCGAAGGCCCGCTGGACAAGCAGTTGCAGCAGCAGATTGACGCACTGGGCCTGCAGGACCGGGTGCATCTGGTGGGGCGGCTTGAGAGAGACGAATTGAAGTGCATGCTCCACGCAGCCCGGATTTTTGCCCTGCCTTCCATCAGCCCGGCGGAAACCTTCGGCATTGCCAGATGGAAGCCATGGCTTGCGGTCTGCCAGTGGTTAACACGGATGTGCCTACGGGCGTGCCATGGGTGGCTCGCCACGGGCATGAAGGCCTGACCGTGCCAGCCGGTCAGGCAGCCCCGCTAGCACAGGCACTCAGCACCCTGCTGGATGATGACACCCTGCGGCTGCAAAGTGGTAAGCCGCCGCGGCGCGGGCTGCCGAGCTGTTTGATGAGCGGCAGTTCATTGAAAAAACATACTGGATTTATGAAACAGAGGCTCAACGGGCAAAGGAGCGCCTGTCCGCCACCCGCGCGCCCGGTATTGCAAACAAGACCACCGAACACAGGACCGACACCTATGGCCACTGAAAGCATCGTCGATAAGCTGACGCATTACAGCGAGCTTTCCTATATCCTGTGGAAGAAGGAGATCAAGGTTCGGTACAAGAACAACTTCTTCGGTTATCTGTGGTCGCTGGCCAATCCGCTGTCTTTTGCGCTGGTGTTCTATTTTGCGTTCAATGTCGTGTTCAAATCCGGGGAGAAGAACTTTGTTCTTTTCCTTATTTCCGGGCTGTTTGCGTGGCAGTGGATTGCAAATTACATTATCGGCTCATGCAATGTGTTTGTCTCGAACGGCAGTATCATTAAAAAATCGCTGTTCCCCCGCATTGTCCTGCCACTTTCGCTGTGCATGCAGGATGGCTTTCATTACGTGATGTCCATTCCGGTTATTGCTGTTGCCAGCCTGTATTATGGCGTGCCGTTCGGCCTGACGACACTGGCCGGTATTGTGCTGATATCCGTTGCCCAGTTCCTGCTCCTGTTCGGGATCGGTCTGGCCATGGGCACGGCCAATCTGTTCTTCCGGGATATGGAAAAGCTGGTCGGTATTCTTCTGAACATCCTGTTCTATGTCACGCCGGTTCTTTACCCCATGACAAAAATACCCGAACAATACGTCAAGTTCATTCTGCTTAACCCGTTTGCACCCCTTATCAATGCGTGGCATGCCCTGTACCTCGAACAGAGGATTGACCTGTACAATGTTGGCCTGACCTATGCGTATGCCGTGGTCAGCCTGATTGTCGGTCTGGTCATTTACCGCCGCATGGTCTGGCGCTTTGCCGAAGTGCTGTGAGATAACGACATGACAGCGATCCTTTTCGAGAATGTAACCAAGACATTCAGCCCCCATGGCCCGCATACTGGTGGGTTGAAAAACCTGCTGCTCAACGGCTTTCGGGGGAACCGGCATCAGGCCGAGCCGGTGCCGATCATTACCGATGCGAGCTTTTCCATTCCCCATGGGCAGGCGGTTGCTTTTGTGGGCCGTAATGGCGCGGGCAAAAGCACGCTGCTGAGCCTGATTGCGGGGGTTCTGCGGCCTAACAAGGGGCGTGTTGTGGTGGATGGCCGCCTTTCGCCGCTGCTGGAACTGGGGGCGGGTTTTCACCCGGACCTGACCGGGCGCGAAAATATCGAACTTTACGGTGTGGTGCTGGGGTTCGGGCGTCAGGAAATCCGCCAGCACATGGATGCGGTGATCGAGTTTTCCGAACTGGGTGAACATATCGACCGGCCTGTCCGCTATTATTCCAGCGGTATGCTGGCCCGGCTGGGCTTTGCCGTGGTCTCGCAGCTTGATCCCGAAATCCTGCTGATTGATGAGGTGTTGGCGGTTGGGGATTACAAGTTCGGGCAGAAATGTCTGGATGTGATGCACGGCTTCCGCAAGGCAGGGAAGACCATTGTTTTCGTGTCGCACTCCATGCAGGACGTCGTGAAACTGTGTGACCGCGCCCTGCTGATCGACCAGCACCGCATTGTGGCGGATGGCCCGGCCAAGGACATAGCCCTGCTTTACCAGCCCGACCTTGTCATTGAGCCCACAAAGGAAGAAGCTCAGGGCAACATATAACGAGGAATGAACGGTTTGGTCGTGACTGCATCTGATGCTTCGTGGCGCCCGCAGGGGGCTGTCCGTATTGTCGCACGCGATATCTGGCGGCGTGATGCGATTGGCAATTTCTGTTTCCAGATAGCCGATCTGCTGCGTGCGGCCGGGGTCGAGGCCGTGCTCTATGCGGAAAATTTCAGCCCGGATGAGGATATCAGGCCTCTGGCTGATGTGTTCACCCAGACCGTTCCAGCCGATATCCTGTTCTATCATTTTTCCATTGAAGATCCGGCTTTCGAGGCGCTGTCGCAGCTTGCCTGCGCCAGAATCCTGTATTTCCACGGCATTACTCCGGCCCGGTTTTTCACTGATAGTGACCCCCATACCGAAGGCTGGTGTCACGCGGCCTGAACCAGCGCCCGCTGGCCCGCCATTTTGATGTGCTGATGGCCAATTCACGCACCACAGCCGCCTGCCTGATCGAAGGCATGGGGCCAGAGGCTCCGGCTGTGGAGCAGGTGCTGGCCTGCCCGCCGGTGCTGGGGCTGAACCGCTGGCAGAATATTGTGGCAGAACCGGCAGATGTGCCGCAAAGCCCCCGGCTGCTGCTCTATGTCGGGCGGCTGAGCCGCATAAGGGGGTGGATGACCTGCTGGAAATTTTCGCGCATCTGGCGCGGCTGGACCCTGATGTGCATCTGGCCATTGTGGGGGGCGGCTCTGCCGAGCAACTGGCGCGGCTGGCGGACATTGCCAGCGGCGCAGGCGTGGCGGAGCGCGTTACGTTTCTGCAAAATGTTACCGATGGCGTTATCAAGGCTCTTTACGAGCGGTGCGATGGCCTGATCTCATGCAGCCAGCATGAGGGATTCTGTGTGCCGATTGCCGATGCCATGCTGCTGGACAGGCCGGTTTTCTGTCGCCCTGACCCCGCCATGCTGGAAGTGGCGGGCGATGCCGCCGTGATTTTGCCAGACGGGCAGGATGCACAGGCCAAAGCCCGGCTTATTGCCGATACGCTGGCTGATCCCGCCCGCCTCAGCGCCCTTGCCGCCAGCCGTCAGGCGCGGCGCGCAGCACTGGCGCCGGGGCTTGAAGGGGCGATTATCTGGCAGGCGCTGCGGCAGGCCCAGCCTGAGAGGGGAGCCGCCCCAGAAGGGACGCAGAGAGGCGGCGCGGCACCCTGCCGCAATAGCCTGACGGTACGGACGCAAGGACAGGGGAAGCAGGTTTGAAAGTCGCATTCAATACATATCCGTGGGCGTTCTGCTGCCCGGGCGGCGGCGAGCAGCAGATTGTGTATTACAGGGACTTTCTCCCCGGAGCGGGGGTCGAGGTCATCCCGCATGACATCTGGGCTCCGCGTCTGGCGGAGGTGGATGCGGTGCATTTCTTCTCGGTCATGGGCGGGTCTTCCGCGTTCTGCGGTTATGTCAAAGCCATGGGCAAGCCGCTTGTCGTCTCGTCCAGCCTGTGGGTTACGCCTGAAACAACCGGGCTGTATCCGATAGACGAGATTAGGCATCAGCTCTCTCTGGCCAATGTAATCGTGCCGAACTCCCACCGCGAGGCGGATGCCCTTTCCTCTGTGCTGGGGCTGCCGCGTGAGCGTTTCATGCCGGTTTATAACGGGGTAGACCCCCTGTTTGCCGAACCCGTGCCCGGAGCGCTGTTCCGTGAGCGGTTTGGTATTGAGGGCGACTTCATTCTCAATGTCGGCAATATCGAGCCACGCAAGAACCAGCTTGGGCTGGTGCGGGCCGCACAGGGGCTGGACCTGCCGGTTATTCTGGTCGGCCATGTGCGTGAACAGGCCTATTTCGATCAGGTTATGGAGGAGGCGCAGGGGCGCGCGCGCTATGTCGGCGCGCTGGCGCATGAAGACCCCGCCCTGCGCTCGGCCTATGCCGCCTGCTCGGTATTTGTCCTGCCCAGCACGCTCGAAACCCCCGGTCTGGCGGCTCTTGAGGCCGCGGCAACCGGCGCGCGGCTGGTGGTGACCGCCGAGGGATCGACGGAAGAATATTTTGGTGACATGGTACACTATGTCGATCACACGGCACCGGACGACATACGCGCCAAAATTCAGGCCGCACTGGCCGCCCCGGTGGCGCCTGCCCTGCGTGAGCGGGTGCTAACACGCTTCTTGTGGCCGCAGGTAGTCAAGGAACTGCGTGCGGTATATGCCGCAGCCATTGGCGGCACCCCGTAAAACAGGCGCATGCCTTACCGCCCCTTATCGTTATCTCAGCAGGGGTAACCCCGGCCCCGCGTTGCGGCTGAAGACGGAATTTTGCAGATGCTGATTTTTCCCCACCACCTTGCTCAGGGCCTGCTGGCCGAGTTTGTTGCCTATCCTCTGGCAACCCGGCGCGAAAAGCGCGAGATCGCCAGCAAGGAAGCCTGGCTGAAGGCGGAAATGGCGCGTCCTTTCGCCGAGCGCCGTCAGCGCAGCCAGAAGGCGCTGGCCGAACTGGTAGGGTGGGCCGGTGTGCATGTGCCGTATTACAAGGACCTGTTCGCCAGCCTGAACTTTGACCCTGCCAAGCTGGAGCAGGATGCAGGCTGGCTGAACGACCTGCCTTACCTGACCAAGGATATTATCCGCGAACAGGGCGAACGC
Source organism: Acetobacter papayae JCM 25143 (assembly GCF_000613285.1). Taxonomy (GTDB): domain Bacteria; phylum Pseudomonadota; class Alphaproteobacteria; order Acetobacterales; family Acetobacteraceae; genus Acetobacter; species Acetobacter papayae. Next base: position 5,710 of record NZ_BAIN01000014.1, read on the forward strand.
ATGATGCGGCAGGACCGCGAAGGCCTGCGGATTCATGGTTGCAAGACCGGCGGCTCCACCGGCGTTTCCGCCATTATCTATTACGATCAGGAGGCGGCTGACTGGTCATCAGCCGTGACGCATTACGCCAGACGCAGCGTGGGTAAGCACCACTTCATGCGCGAACTGCATTTTGCCAGCCGCTTTCCCGAGAAATTTCCGCTCCGGGCGCGGGTTATCGAGCATATCAAGTGCCTGTGCATGAACCGCACCAATATCTTTTTCGATGATTTTTCGCCCGCCAGTCTTGAAGCGATCTGGCGGCAGGTGCGCCGTAACCGGCCGGTGCTGGTGCATGGCCACCCGTCCACGCTCTACCAGTTGGCGCTGCACATGGCCGATGCCCATGGCGGCGGCAAGGCGTTCGATATTTTCGAATCCAGCGGGGAACTGCTCGAGCCCCATCAGCGCCGCACGATCGAAACCGCCCTGCGCTGCCGGGTGGTGGACCGCTACGGTTTGGCCGAGTTCGGGGTGGTGGCCTATGAAGGGCACAAGGGCTCGACATGGCGCGATGTATACGACCCCATAGCTTGGCCGGAAATTGCCGCCGTAGACGGCAGCGATGCCAGCGCCATTGCCCATGAGCGTGGCCAGAGCGGCGAACTGGTGCTGACAGGGCTGAAAAACCGCCTCATGCCGCTTATCCGCTACCGCACGGGTGATCTGGCGGCACTGGGCGAGGAGCCGGACCGGGGCTTTGTGCTGTATGATCTGGTCGGGCGTATTCATGATGTCGTGCGTATTGGCGGCAAGGACTACGCCACCCATTACATTCAGGACATGCTCGACCGTCTGGGCAGTATCCGCGAGTTCCAGATTGCTGTGGGCGGGGCTGTGCCGGTTCTGCGGCTGGTGCTCGAACCCCATGCCACGCGTGAGGAGGTAGAAGCCCGTATCCGCCAGTGGTGGGGGCAGTCCATAGAGCTGGAGTTTATTGATACGACCCAGATCCAGCTACAGGGCGGGCGCGCCAAGTTCCGCCATGTGGTGCCGGCATGATCGGCGTTGCGTTCGCCCCGGGCGATGCGGCGGGGCCGGTTGTTGAGGCAGGCCTGATCCGTTCTTTCACCACGTCGCAGGTGCGCCGGGTGGATGGACCTGCGCCAGAGGGCATGGCGTTTCTGGTGGTGGTCAACCCGCAGGGCGCGCTGTCGTCTCTGGCCGGGCAGGTTGTGGCACAGGGCGGCAAGGTGCTGCTGCTGGGCGCGCTGGATACGGCTGCTGCCGCTCTGGCCGGTGTGGTGGCCGAACCCCTGCCAGCCGATACGGCTGCGTGGGCGGCCTGCGCGTCCGCCCCCACCTATGGCACAACAGCCAGTGACGGCTGATCCGCTATACCGATCACCCGCTTGCCGGGGCATCGCCTTTTCAGGAAAGGCCTCTGCTGCGCTTCGATTTTACCGAGGAATGGAACAATCTGGGCTATGGCCGCATTGAAGGGGCCGGCCAGTGGGGTCTGGCGCAGGGCGCGCGGTGCGATGGCGCAAGCCTGATTGCCGCCGTCAATGTGGGAGGGGAGGACAGGCTGCCTTTCATCACCCTGCATGACCAGACCGCTGGGGGCTCCGTGCTGTGGATCAACCGTGCGGTTGGGCTGGTGGATAGTCTGGAATGGGCGCTGGTCGAGGCGTTTTTCAGCGATTACCGGCCTGATGACCGGCCCTGCCTGCCGCATCTGCGTGAGGCCCCGTACGGGATTGGCGCGGTTGTGAGCATGCGGCTTGATTGTGATGAGGATATCAAATCGGCTCGTCCGCTGTTTGAGCTGTACCGTAGCCGTGGCGTGCCGTTCTCGCTGGCGGTCAAGACCGCGCAGCCTGCGGTGGAGGAAGACTTCGCCCTGCTGCGCGAGGTGGCGGCGGCTGGCGGGGCCGTGCTGTCGCATTCGGTCAACCACTATGTGCGCTGGGGGATGATCCCGGCATAGCCTTGCAGGAGGCGGTGGACTCGCGCGCATGGTTGCAGGAGCACCTGCCGCATATTCCCATCCGCCATATGGTGTCGCCCTTCCATCAGACCCCGGTTTTTGTGCCGCCTCTTCTGGCGCAGGCGGGGTATGAAGGTTTTATCGGCGGGGTGGTTTCGGCTGAGCCGGACTATATTCTGGCCCGTGGCGGCATTGTGCCGGGTGCGGCTTTTCCCTTTGTCTCCCACGCGCAGCAATGCATGGTGCATGGAGATTGCCTGCTGGCCGAGGGCGACCCGCTGGCGGTGTACAAGCGTGCGTTCGATGCCGCACTGGCGACATCAGCCATTTTCGGCTTTCTCGATCACCCGTTCTCGCCGCGCTATTCCTATGGCTGGCTTGATGAGGCGCAGCGGCTTCAGGCTCATGCGGCGTTTCTTGATTACATACAGGCCAGCGCACAGCCCGCCGGGGGCGTTTGGTTCGTTAATGAAGACCAGTGCCTTGATCTGGTGCGCCGCCGCATGGCCTGCGCGCTCAATGTGGAAGAGGGGCTGGTGCGGCTGACCGACCCGCTGGCGGGCGACGGGCCGCCGCTGGCGGTGCGCTGGCGTGGTAAAACCCTGTCGGCCACGGAGCTTGGTGCATGAGCAGGCGGGTGATGGTTCTGTTCGGAACCCGCCCTGAATGTATCAAGCTGGCTCCGGTTGTGCGGGCTTTGCGCGCCCGGCCGGACGATTTTCATGTCACGGTGTGCTCCACCGGGCAGCACCGCGAGATGCTGCACATGACGCTGCAAAGCCTTGGCCTGACAGTGGATGAGGACCTGGACGTCATGCGCCCGGACCAGACCCTGCCGCAACTGACAGGGGCTATTCTGAGTGGCTGCGCGGAACTGATCCGCCGCCATAGCCCGGACTGGATGCTGGTGCAGGGCGATACCACCACCGCTTTCGTGGGGGCGCTGGCGGCATTTTATGGCCGTGTCAGAATTGGCCATGTCGAGGCAGGGCTGCGTACCGGGCGCAAGGACAACCCGTTTCCCGAAGAGATCAACCGCCGCCTGATAACCCCCATGGCGGATCTGCATTTCGCACCAACGCCCCGCGCAGCCGCGGCCCTGCTGGCCGAAGGGGTTAGCCCGCAGAGCGTGCATGTGACCGGCAATACGGGTATCGATGCCCTGCTGGCCCTGTGTGCCCGCTGGCAGTCTGGCGAACAGTCCATTGACCCATCTGGCAACTATGCTGCTGATCATGCGGGCAGCCCGGAGGGGGTGGAACCCGCCGTTGCGGCGTTGGCCGGGGCCAGCCCGCTGGTGCTGATAACCTGCCACCGGCGCGAGAATTTTGGCCCGGAACTGGAGGCAATCTGCAAGGCCCTGCGGCATCTGGCTGAAACATGGCCTGCCGCGCAGTTTGTTTTTCCTGTCCACCTCAACCCGTCGGTGCGCCGTGCCGTCATGCCGCTGCTGGGGGGGATTGCCAACCTGCACCTGCTTGAGCCGGTGGCGTATGACACCATGGTGTTTCTGATGCGCCGCGCCACGCTGATCCTGACAGATTCGGGCGGTATTCAGGAGGAAGCGCCAACCTTTGGCGTGCCGGTGCTGGTCATGCGCGCCACCACCGAGCGGCAGGAGAGTGTCGAGGCCGGTTTTGCCCGGCTGGTGGGCAGCAATGCAGACATGATCGTGGCCGAGGCCAGCCGTATCCTGTCCGCCGGAGGGTGCCCGGAACTGAGCGGACGCCCCAACCCGTATGGAGATGGCCACGCGGCGGAACGTATTGCCGCCATTCTGGCCGAAACCCCATGAAAGGGCAGCCGGAGGCTGGCGGCACGGTTGTCATGTTTTCAACCGCCGACTGGGCCGCACCATGCTGGACCAATAAACAGCATATTGCCCGCAGGCTGGCCGAGCGTGGCTATACCGTGCTGTATATCGAAACCGTGGGTCTGCGCCGCCCGTCGATAAACAGCCTTGACCTGACACGTATTATCCGGCGGTTGCGCTCGGGCCTCAAGCCGCCGCACCGGGTGGGCGAGCGGTTGTGGGTGCTCTCTCCGCTAACCCTGCCGCTGGGCCAGCGCCATGGTTTTGTCCGGCATTTCAATGCGTGGATTCTGCGCACCGCCATCCGCCTGTGGCTGCGCAGGCATGGCGATGGCACGCCCCCGCTGGTCTGGACCTATCACCCGTATATGCTGGAGGCCATTAGCGGCCTCAAACGCAGTGCGCTCGTCTATCACTGTGTCGATAACATTGCCGCCGTGCCGGGGGTGGATGCCACGGCCTTCGCGCAGGCGGAAGAGGCATTGCTGGCCCGCGCCGATGCCGTGTTTACCACAGCCCCCGCCCTACAGGCGCATTGTGCACGGATTGCCCCGCACACCACGCATTACTTCCCCAATGTGCTGATCTGGCGCATTTTGCGCAGGCGCGGCATGCGGGGGCCGTGCCGCCTGAACTGGCGGCTATTACCGGGCCGCGTCTGGGCTTTATTGGCACGCTGACTGATTTCAAGGTCGATTTTGCATTGCTGGAGCATGTGGCTCTGGCCCGGCCCGACTGGCATCTGGTGGTGATTGGCGATGAGCGCGAAGGACAGGCCGACCCGGTGCTGGAGCGCATGCGCAGGCTGGATAACGTGCATATGCTGGGCTGGCGGCCCTATGCGGTGCTACCGGATTACCTGCGGGGGCTGGATGTGGCGCTTCTGCCGCTCCTGCTGAACGATCACACCCGCGCTGTTTTTCCTATGAAGTTCTTTGAATATCTGGCGGCGGGCTGCCCGGTGGTTGCAACCAGCCTGCCTGCTCTGGCTGATTTTTCCAGCTATTGTCGACTAACGGACAGTGCAGAGGCCTTTATGGAAGGCATCAGCAATGCCCTGACGGCCCCTCAGGTCATACCGGAGAATGACCCGGTGCTGATGGAAAACAACTGGGATAGGCGGCTGGATAAAATGCTGGCCGTGCTGGGGCCTGCGGCGGCACGGGCGGGTTAGGACAGGCCCAGCCTGTCCTGCACGCGGCCCAGCAGAATGCGCGCGGCAACTCCTGCCCGCCAGAAACCATGCAGCGCAATGGGTTTGACTGGCGAGAGCGGGAACAGGGGGGGGCCTCCCTGCACCAGATAGGCCGCAAGCTCCCGCCCGGCCAGCGTGGCCATGGCCACACCCCGGCCGTTATAGCCCAGTGCCGCCAACAGGCCGGGTTCGGGTTCATGCCAGTGCGGGTAATGATCCAGCGTTACCGCAAGCTGGCCGTTCCAGCCTTGTGTCCAGCCGATAGTGCGCAAGGCGGGCCAGAGTTTTTGCGCCCGCGCCACCAGATAGTGAAACGCCACCGCCCCCTGTGCAGGGTGGGAGAAGGATCGCCCGCCCATCAGCAGCCTGCCGGTGCCATCCACCCGGTAATAGGTGGTGATCTGCCCCAGCTCATACAGGGATTCGCGCTCATGCAGAATGGCCCTTTGCAATGGCGCGGGCAGGGGTTCGCTGGCGACAATACCGCTGTAAACCGGCACGATGGAGCGGCGGAGGGCGCCGCGCAGGGTATCCGTATACCCATTGGTGGCCAGCACCACCCGCTCGGCCACAACACAGCCGGTGCGGGTCTGGGCCAGCCAACGCCCGCCTGCCCGTTTGAGCGAGAGCACCGGGCTGTAACAGAACAGGCTCGCGCCTTCCTGCACGGCAGCCTGTGCCATGCCCTGCGTATAGGCCAGCGGGTTAACCTGCCCACCGCGCCTGTCCAGCAGGCCGCCGCAATAATGGTTGTGGCCGGTGCGTGCGGCCACAGCCGCGCTGTCCAACCATTGTACGGGCCAGCCCCGTATCTGGCACTGCTGTTCGAGCGTGCGTAAGGCGGCAAGCTGGCCTGTGGCGGTGGCAGCACGCAGGGTGCCACCCCGTGCGGCATCGCACGCAATGCCGTAGCGTTCGATCAGGTCGAACACCAGATCCGGCCCTTCCTGCCAGGCTAGCTGCACCAGCCGGTGGCCATGTTCGGGGCCAAAATCGGCCTCGACCGTATCGGGCGGGGGTTTCAGCCCGGGGTTGACCTGCCCGCCATTGCGGCCCGAGGCCCCCCAGCCCGGCCCATAGGCTTCCAGCACAATGCATCTGGCCCCCTGCCGAGCCAGATGCAGGGCGGTGGAAAGGCCCGTAAGCCCCCCACCAATAACCAGAACATCGGTTTCAACCCGTTGTGTCAGTACGGGCCAATCCGGTGCGGCGGGGGCTTGCGCTTCGTAAAGACTGCCGCAGGCCGCGCCGGAAGGCCCGTGCATCAGGCTTCTCCGTAGCCGATAACGGCCTTGAGTTCGAGAAAGTCCATCAGGCCGAACACGCTGCATTCACGCCCGTTGCCGGACTGCTTGTAGCCGCCAAAGGGAGCCTTGACCGTCCATGCGCCCTGATTGAGCGTGACATTGCCCGCGCGCAGCCTGCGGGCCACCGCCCGCGCATGGGCCAGATCGCTCGACTGCACATAGGCTGCCAGCCCGTAAACCGTGTCGTTTGCAAGACGGATGGCGTCTTCTTCATCCGCATATCCGATAATGGAGAGAACGGGGCCAAAGATTTCTTCGCGCGAGATGGTCATGTCAGGGGCAACCTGCCCGAAAACCGTGGGTTTGACATAGTAGCCAACCTCAAGCCCAGCCGGTTTGCCAGTGCCGCCGCCAACCAGCGTCGCGCCTTCCTCGATCCCTTTTGCAATCAGGGCCTGAATGCGCTCGAACTGCAGGGCGCTGACAACGGGGCCGTATTCCGTTTCCTCATCCGCCGGGTTGCCCATGCGCAGCTCGGACAGCACCGCCTTGGCCACGTCCATGGCCTCGGCCATGCGGGCCTGCGGTACCAGCATGCGGGTGGGGGCATCGCAGGTCTGGCCGGAATTGCCCATGCAGCGGCGCACGCCATCGCTGACAGCGGCCTGAAAATCAGCGTCGGGCAGAATGATATTGGCTGATTTACCGCCCAGTTCCTGCAAAACGCGCTTGATGGTGTCGGCCGATGCGCGGGCAACCGCAGCCCCCGCACGGGTGGAGCCGGTAATGGACATGACATCCACATCCGGGTGGCGGGCAAGCGCCTCGCCCACATCGGGGCCGCTGCCGTTGATCATGTTGAACACGCCTGCCGGTACCCCGGCCTCGTCCATGATTTCGGCAAACAGCAGGGCGCTGAGCGGAGCGACCTCGCTGGGCTTGAGCACCATGGTACAGCCTGCGGCAAGGGCAGGGGCCACCTTGCAGGCAATCTGGTTCATGGGCCAGTTCCACGGTGTAATCAGCCCGGCTACGCCCGCGGCCTCGTGGGTCAGCAGCATGTCGTCACGCACGGTGTCGAAAGAGAAGGCGCGCAGGGCGTCGAGCGTTTCCTGCATGTGGCCATAGCCCGACCATGCCTGACTGTCGCGCGCGCGGGCGATGGGCGAGCCCATTTCAAGCGAGATGGCCTGCGCCATTTCTTCCGACCGGCGCTGGTAGATGGCAATCACCTTTTCCAGCAGGGCGATGCGCTCTTCCTTGGAAGAGGCAGACCACGCGGGAAAAGCCGCGCGTGCGGCCGCCACGGCCCGCTCGACATCCTGTGCGTTGCCCATGGCAATGGTGGCGCAGGCGGTTTCTGTTGCGGGGTTGATCACATCCAGCCGCTCGGTGCCTGCTGGCGCGCACCATTGGCCGTTGATGTAGAATTCGAGTGCGTGTGAAGAAACAGTCATGTCAGTTCCTGAACATTGAAAGCTGTTGAAACCCTGCAGGACGCCGCATTCCGTGCCGCCTGAAACCGCCGCGGGGCGGAACGCTGCAAAAACAGGCCCGGTTTCGATACTGGTATCGTCACAAAAACCTTTTTTCTTTTCAAGTGTTTTATGTGCCGTTTTGCTGAGGGCTGCGTTGTGGCGGGCCTTTGTGCGGCGGAGGGGTGTGAGTGTCTTTTTATTACTATTCCAAAATATTCCGTTGACGTAAATTATTCAAGTGTGAAAAAACTGACTCGTATTTCACGTTTCGGAAGTCGCGCCGCATGTCTTTCGCACCGTCATCACAGAAAACAGGCCTTAGGGAAGCGCTCTTTCGGGCCTTCATGATGGTGCCGGGGGGCGTGCTGGGCTGCGGGCTTATTGTGTTTTCGCTCGGGCTTCTGGTCTTTTTGTCCCTGCGCCATAATGATGGCTCGCTGTTGGGTGTGGGCATTACGCTCCAGAACTTTGTCACACTCCTGCAAGACCCGCTTTACGCACGGGTGGCGGGGCGATCACTCGTTATTGCGGGGCTGGTTACGGCGGCGACTGTGGTTACGGCTTATCCGGTGGCCTATTTTCTGGCGTTCCATGCCGGGCGTTACCGCGCCATTTTGTTGTTTCTGGTCACGCTGCCATTCTGGACCAGCTATCTGCTGCGGGTGTTCGCATGGAAAATCGTGCTGGCCTATAATGGCGTGCTCAATTCCTTCCTGACCGGAACAGGGCTTTTGGCATCACCCTCGCTGGCATTTTTGAATACGCCCGCCGCTGTGGTGGTAACGCTGGCGCATGCCTATGCGCCCTTTGCCATCCTGCCGATTTTCACGGCACTGGAAAGCATGCCGCGCTCGCTGTTTGAGGCCGCGGCGGATCTGGGGGCGCGGCCTTTCACGACTTTCCGCCGTGTTGTGCTGCCCTATTCCATCAAGGGTGTTCTGGCGGCGGTAACGGTCGTGTTTATCCCCACCGTGGGGGATTACGTAACCCCGGCACTGGTGGGCGGGCCTAACAGCATCATGATCGGCTCGCTTATTCAGGTGCAGTTCGGCCGGGCGAATGACTGGCCATTCGGGGCGGCGCTTTCGGTGGCGGTCATGGTGCTGATTGCCTTGGTTATCGGCCTGTTGCGCAAGGCAGACCGGCAGGGGGAGAAAACGGCATGAAAACGCTTCTGCCTTTCTACAAAAAGCCGCTTTCTCCGGGGACTGGTCTTGGGATTTATGTCGGGCTTTACCTGTTCTTTCTGTATCTGCCGTATGCCTTATCCCGCTGTTTTCGTTTAACGATTCCATTCAGGCGGCTTTTCCCCTCAAGGGCTTTACCCTGAACTGGTACAGAGCGTTGCTGCATAACGATGGCGTGCGCCGTGCCCTGCTGACCAGCCTTGAAGTGGGCAGTATTTCGGCTTTTCTGGCAACACTCTGTGGCCTGACACTGGCCTATGCACGGGTTTTCATGCGCACGCGGCTGAGTGTGCTGCTGTCCGGCCTGTGCCAGTTGCCGCTGCTGATACCGGGCGTGATCGTGGGCATTGCCATGCTGATTGTCGTGAACGTTATCGGGGTAGGGCCGTCGCGGGTGGCGCTTGTGTGCGGGCATATGCTGGTGGGCCTGCCTACAGCCTTCATGATCCTGCACGGGCGACTTTCCGGGCTTTCACGCTCCATATCCGAAGCGGCGGAAGACCTTGGCGCGCGGGAATGGACGACGTTTTCACGCATTATCCTGCCGCTGGCCATACCGGCTCTGGGGTCCGCCTTCATGCTGGCGTTTTTGACCAGTTTTGATGAGTTCATCATCGCTTTTTTCCTGACCGGTTCAGAACCGACACTGCCTGTCTATATCTGGGGGCAGTTGCGCTTTCCGCGCTCGCTGCCGTTGGTTATGGCGCTGGGCAGTTTGATTCTGGCGGTCAGTATCGTAATCGCGGCGGTATCGGAGCTGATGCGCCGCCGGGGAAAACTGACAGAGCGGCAGGCCTGACCTGACGCGCAACCGTGGAGTATTCTGATATGACAGGCAAAGAAAAGTCTTCCATCGTCAAAAAGATTTCCACACAGGCTCTGGCTTTTGCCATGGCGGCCTCCATCGTCTCCCCCATGGCCACGGCACGGGCTGAGGAGGGAAAACTCACCTATCTGACATGGTCAGGCTATGAACTGCCCGAATATGATGAGGCCTATCTGAAGGCGCATCCCGGTGCGGTAGATATTTCCGTTTTTGGTGATGATGACGATGCCTTTACCAAACTCAAGGCAGGCTTCCGCCTGATGTCGCGCATCCGTGCTATGATAAGATCCAGCGCTGGAACAAGGCAGGGCTGATCGAGCCGATCGATACGAGCCGTATTGCCAACTGGAACCAGATTTTCCCCATTTTCCGCAACCTGCCCGATATTCAGGCAGGCGATGGCAAAGTGTGGATGGTGCCATGGGACTGGGGCAATACCTCCATCCTGTACCGTACCGACCTGTTGCCAAAAGATGTAGAGCAGAGCTGGAACCTGTTGTGGGACCAGAAATATGCCGGGCGCATGTCCACGATCGATGCCGTGCATGACACGCCTATCGTTGCGGCTCTGGTTGCGGGGGTTAATCCGTTCGACCTGAGCCCGGCTGACATGGAAAAAGTGGCTACCAAAATGCGCGAACAGCGCCCGCTCATGGCCTCCTACACCACGGATATGACATCGGTTGAGCAGTCTCTGGCCAGTGGTGCGCTGGTTGCGGCCATGACATGGAATGCCTCTGCCGTAGCGCTGCGCAAGCAGGGCGTGCCAGTTGCTTTCATGAACCCCAAGGAAGGCATGCTGACATGGAGCTGCGGTTTCGTGATGATAAAGGGCACAAAAAACAAGGATCTGGCGTATGATTTCATCAACAGCCGCCTTGATCCCTCCTCAGGCAAGCACCTGATCGAGAATAATGGCTATGGTGCGTCCACCAGCACGGCGTTTGCTGCGGTTCCGGCAGAAAAACTCAAGGAGCTTGAACTGCCGTCAGACCCGGAGGTGATGCTCAAGAAGACCGTTTTCACCGGCCCCATGAAACAGGCGGAAGAACTCGGCAAACTACTTGAAAAAATCAAGGCCGGTGGCTGAATACAGCCATGGCGCCTGCAAATAGCGTTGAAAGGAACAGGGGGTTGGGCACATCAGCGGAAATGGCTGCACAAAGCAGGGCGCCGGATGCCGATGTGCTGATCGGCCGCAGGCTGCGGGCCTTGCGGCTGGAGCGCGCCATGTCACTCATGGATCTGGCCAGCCGGGCAGGCATATCCGTCAGCGCACTTAGCCAGATCGAGCGGGGTATTTCCTCGCTCAAGATCAAGGTCATGTGGCCACTGGCGGCTGCCCTGAATGTCGAACCGGGTGCCCTTCTGGGGGAAAGCGGGCAGAAACATAGTGATCTGTACTGCGTATCTTCCAAAGCGCGCAAACGCCTGCCCGTTCACTCGGACGGGATCGAAAAATGGCTGCTCTCACCCCCCGGTGCGGCCCTGACGGGTATTCTGGTCAGTGTTGTGCCGGGCGGCACTACGGCAGGTAGCTATACCCATGCGGGGCATGAATTTGGCTACGTGCTGAGCGGCCAGCTTGAACTGACCATAGACGGCGTTTCCTACCAGTGTGGTCCGGGTGACAGCTTTGCCTTTCGCAGCACGCTGGATCACGCTTTTTCCAATCCGGGGCAGGAACCCGCCCAGATATTATGGGTCAATACAACCAAACCGGGAGAAAGCCGCGATGGCTGATGCACTGCTCAGGTCGATCATGTCAGCAAGGTTTTTGCCGGCGGGCATAAGGGGCTGGATTCCATTGATCTGGATATTGCGCAGGGCGAGTTTCTGAGCCTGCTCGGCCCTTCTGGCTGTGGTAAAACCACAACCCTGCGGGTTATCGCAGGGTTTGAAAGCCCCACACAGGGGCGGGTGCTGCTCGATGGGCAGGACATGACGGCCCTGCGCCCGTGTGAGCGGCCCATCAACACCGTTTTTCAGGACTATGCGCTGTTCCCGCATATGAATGTCAGCCAGAACATTGCGTTCGGCCTGTCGCTGCGGGGGGTAGGGTCTGCAGAAACCCGGCGTAAGGTCATGGAGGTTCTGGAACTGGTGGGCCTGCCGGACAAGGCGCAGGCACGGGTGGGCAGCCTGTCGGGTGGGCAGAAACAGCGTGTGGCGCTGGCGCGCGCCTGGTGTGCCAGCCCCGCCTGCTGTTGCTGGATGAACCGCTCTCCGCCCTCGATGCCAGCTTGCGCGAACACATGCAGGCCGAACTCAAGCGCTTGCAGAAAGAACTGGCACAACCTTTGTCATGGTCACACATGACCAGACGGAGGCCCTGTCCATTTCTGACCGGATCGTGGTGATGAATGCCGGGCGGATCGAGCAGATTGCCCCGCCGGATGTTTTGTATGACCGCCCGGCCACGCAGTTCGTGGCCAGTTTTATTGGCACCATGAACCTGCTGAGTGCCCGTCCCGGCACTCAGCGCGACGGGCGGACATGTTTTGCTATCGGGCCGGTATGGCAGCCCGCCATAGCCCTTGATGGCACTATGCTCCTGCCATCCGACAGGCCGGTAACACTGGGTATCCGCCCTGAAGATCTGGTGCTGACGGAGCAGAGGGGGGATGAGGTGCTGGATACCACGGTTGTTTCCGTGGCGTTTCATGGGCGCTCATTTCGTGTGCAGGTAGAGGCGGCAGGGGGGCAGAGCCTGTTTGCCGATATCCCGCGTGAGGGCGAGCAGGCCCGGCTGGTGCCGGGGCAGGCAATCAGCCTTGCCCTGAAAAAAGATGTATGCCCGCCAGTTTTTGTCAACTGAGTCTAAAACACACTTCCGCCTCAGGGTTCGGTAAAACTGCGGAGTAGGCCAGAGGTGAAAATGGCGGTGGTAAAGCGTGCGGTTTCATCAATATCGCTGAACGGGTTTTTGGAAAGATGTAGCAGGCTTTCCAGCCCCGCCATGAAAATGATCGAAACCGCAAGGGCAAGTTTGTCCGGTGCAATAACGGGTGATTGAATTCGGGCCTGAAGGCGGGCTTTCAGGTCGTCCGTCATGTCCTTTGCTGTAGTGGAGCTTAACAGCCGCGCGCGGATATGGTGCTGGTTCAGCTCGAAAAACCGTGCCGCACCATGTAGGCTCAGCAATTCGCGAAAAGAGGCGGCATAGGCTTTGACCAGCATGGTTTCGAGGTCATCCTCATCCGAGCGGCAGAGCAGGACGGCCTCTTTGGCGCGGGCGATCACCAGATCGAGCAGGGTGTCGAAAATGACTTCCTTGGTCTTGAAGTAATTGTAAAAGCTGCCGGGCGAGAGGGTGGTGGCTTTGACAATGTCCCTGACCGTGGCCGTGTCCAGCCCCACGGTGGAAAACACCTGCCACGCCGCACGCTCGAACTCCTGCTGCTTCATGCGCCGAGCGGATTCCCGTTTTTCAGAAACACGGTATTTCGTGCGTGGCGGAGCAGGCGGGCGGGTCTGGTCTGGTGTTTCCCTGTTACGTGGGGGCACTTTCATGGTCCTGACCTAAGGTGCTGGAGCGCGGGTTACCCTGCGCGATACAGGTGTGTGCGATGTGGCCGGGCCTTACGGTGCGCTGGCGGACCAGCCACCGCCAAGGGCGCGGGCCAGCCGCACGGTTGAAAGGGCGCGGGCTGTCTGGGTTTTGACCAGTTCGTCCTGCGCATCAATCAGGCGCAGGCGGGCTGTCAGCACATCCTGCAAGGTCACCTGTCCCCCTTCAAACAGGCCATGGCTCATGGTCGCGGCTGTGCTGGCGGCTTGCGTGCGGGCCTGTAGGGCAGCGGCGCTGGTGTCGAGCTGGGAGCGCTGTTCGCTGGCATTTTCAATTTCGGCTAGGGCGTTCAGCAGGGTCTGGTCATAGGCGGCCACGGCCTCATCCAGCCTGCTATCGGCCTGTGCAATCTGGGCGTGTATGCGCCCGGCGGTGAAAATGGGCAGGGTGGCGGTCAGGGCCGCCAGCCCGCCGGTGCCTGAAAGACCGGGAATGCCATCAAAACGCAGGCGGCCATCACCCCCGAAAAACTCAAGCCCAAAGCGGGGCAGAAGTTCCGTTTTGGCGCCCACAAGGCGTTGTGCCGCGGCCTCCACCATATGGCGGCGCAGCAGGATATCGGGCCGGTTGCTCAGGATGGTGCTGGGCAGCATGGCCCGTGGGGGGGCAGGGATACTGAAGGTGTCAGGCCCGGACAGGTCGGGGGCGTTATCCGGTGTGCGCCCACTCAGAATGGCCAGCCTGCGGCGGAAGGTATCATAGGCCGCAACCAGCACGGGCCGGCTGCCGCGTAGGGCTTCGATCTGGGCGCGGATGCTTTCAAGGTCGGCCTGATTGGTCTGCCCGGCCTCAAAGCGGGCGGTGGCGTAGGCCAGCAGGCTTTCGAGTGTCTGCTCGGAACGATCAAGCAGGGCAAGGCGCTGGCTGATGCCGAGCGCGCTCAGATAGCTGGAGGCGACATCGGCGGCAATGGTCATATGCGCGCCGTGCAGCAGGTCCTGCGCCGTCAGTTCCATGGCGCGGCTGGCTTTCAGGGTGGCGGTGTTGTGGCCAAAAACATCCGGCTCCCATGCAATGCCCACCCCCGCCAGATGCCCATCGGTCATGGGGTCACCCAGATTGGGGTCTATGCTGCTGGCCAGCGGAGGTGTGGCCTGCCGCCAGTTCATGCCGCCGCCCGCAATGCTGCCCGTGGCACCAATGGTTGGATACAGCGATGATTTGGCCATTTTGGTATAGGCGCGGGCCTGTTCCACCCTGTCGCGTGCCTGACGCAGCTCTGGGTTGGCGGCCAGCGCTTCTTCCACCAGCTTGGTCAGGCGCGGGTCGTGCCAGTCGGTCCACCAGTGGGTGAGGTCAACACGGCCCGCGCTGGCCTCGGCCGCTGTTCCGGCGGGAATGGTCACGTGCGAGGGCGGGATGTCCGCATGGAAGGGTGAGCAGGCGGCCAGCGCAACCGGCAGGGCAAGGACAACCGCGCGAAAGGGGAGGGGGCGAGCAGACATGTCGGGTTCAGTCCTGACGAGCAAGCATGGAGCGGAAACGCAGCAGCGCCAGTGCGAGAAACAGCGTTGAGGCGCATAGAATGGACAAAATGGCGGGCCAGATGGTTTCAACCCCGGCCCCCCGGTAGAGAATGGCTTGTGCTATTTTGACAAACTGCGTGGTGGGCAGCACACGCACGGCCATTTGCATGATGTCGGGCATGCTCTCGATCGGGGTGGCCGCACCGGAAAGCAGATAGGCAATGGCATAGACCGGCACAGCCAGCAGGCCGAATTGCGGCATGGTGGGTGCGAAAATGGCCAGCACCATGCCCAGCGATGTGACCGAAAAAAGATAGAGGACAAGGCAGGCCGCAAACAGCAGCAAAGACCCCGCAATGGGCACCCCCAGCCACAGATGCACGACAAACCAGAGCGATGCCATGCTGGCGACAAAAATGACCGCGCCATTGGCCAGAATTTTGGCCACGGCAATTTCACTGGCCGAAACAGGCAGCACCAGCAGGTGCTCAATGGTGCCGTGTTCGCGCTCGCGGATAACCGCGGCCCCTACAAGAATGATCGACAGCACCGTGGCGTCGGTTACCACCTGCATGACGGCGGTAAACCAGAAGGATTCACTATTGGGGTTGAAGCGGATACGGCTTTGCGTGCGAAAGGGAAGCTGCTGCTCGGCGGGGGGAGCGTGCATAAAATGGCTGATCTGGGATAGAAAGATACGCTGGAGATACACATCTCCCAGTCCGGCCTGTGTCATGGCGGTGGCGTCAATCCGCTCCTGTATGGCGGGGCTGCGCCCGGCCAGCACATCGGCCTCGAAACGGGGCGGGATATCAATAACAAAATTGTAGGTGCCATGATTCATGCCCGCATTTGCCGCGGCCCGGTCAGTCAGAACCGGCGGCTTGAAATAGGGCAGCAGCACCCCGGCCTTCAGTTCGCGCGACAGGGCCGAGTGGTCTTCATCAATAAACGCCACTGTTGCGTTCGAAACATCGATTTTCACGCCATCGGCCACAATGACAACGGCAAAGGAAAAGGCGAAGAGAATAAGCCCGAACAGGATAAAATCCCTGAACAGGCTTCTGAACTCCTTGCCGCTGAGCAGTGCTACATTAACCAGCCAGCGCATGGTCAGACATCCTGCTTGCGAAGGAGAAGGCACGCACTGCCGATATACAGGCAGGCAAATCCTACCAAGCTGCATACATGGGTATGAAAAACCGCACCCCCAGCCCCTTGGTAAAGGCCCCAAGGCTGATAAGCTGGAACCATGTGGCGGGAAAGGCCTCGCCAAAATAATAGGGTATGCCAACAAGGGTGGATGTGGGGTAAAGCAGGCCGGAAAAATTGACAGCCGGGATAAGGCAGATAATAGCAGTGCCGAAAATGGCGGCCACCTGTGAGCGCACAAAGGTTGATATCAGCAGGCCAAAGCCGGTGCTGGCCAGAATATAGAACAGAGCGCCAAGACTCAGCCTATGAAAGAGCCTTTCAGTGGCACGCCCAGAAGGGTGACGGATAGAAAAACCAGCGCCAGATACGACAGAATGGCCAGCCCCACATAAGGAAGCTGCTTGCCCAGCAGATACTGCCCCGTACTGGCGGGTGAGGCATACAGGTTCATAATGGAACCGATTTCCTTTTCGCGCACAACGCCCAGAGCCGTGAGCATGGTGGGAATAAGGATCAGTGCCAGCATGATAACGCCGGGGGTTATGGCGTAAATGCTGCGGAATTCCTGATTATAGGCAAAGCGCGGCACAATGCTGACAGGCATGGCCGCACTGGCTGTGGGCAGCGGGCTGGTGCGGGCCAGTTCCTGCCCGTAGCGCACCAGTGTGCCCTCGACATAAGCGCGGATATTGGCACCCAGAAAAGGCATGGCCCCGTCAATGATAATATCAAGCTCAGGCTTTCTGCCCGCGAGCATGTCACGCCCGAAATTGGCGGGAATATCAATACCCAGTGCAACCTCGCCATGTTGCAGGCGGGTCTGGAGGGTGTGCAGGTCGGGTGTTGGGGTTGTCTGCCTGAAATAGCGCGACCCGCTGAACTGCTCGGCCAGCGTGCGGCTGATCTGTGACTGATCGTGATCGATCAGGGTGTAGCGGATGGTGTTGATGTCAAAAGACACGCTATAGGCGGCAATCAGCAGCAGGCTGACCGGCCCGAGAATGGCAAAGGCAAGGCGCAGGCGGTCGCGTAGCAGCTCCACCGTTTCGCGGCGTGCGAAAGCCCAGAGACGTGAAAACCAGCGCAAAAGCGGTGGCACGGCTTTTGTGGCCTGCGGCGGTGTTTGTTCGGCAGCGGGCGTGCTGGCAACGGCCACGGTGTTTCCGGCCTGTTCCAGACAACGGATAAACGCATCTTCCAAAGAGGTAGCCCCAGCCTGCTGGATGATTGCGGCCGGGGCGTCCATGGCCAGAACGCGGCCCTTGTCCATAAGGGAAATGCGGTCGCAGCGCATGGCCTCGTTCATGAAATGGGTGGAAACGAAAATCGTTACCTTTCCATCACGCGAGAGGCTGACAAGATGTTTCCAGAACATATCGCGCGCGGCGGGGTCCACGCCGGAGGTGGGTTCGTCCAGTATCAGAATATCGGGGTTGTTGATGCATGCCGCCGCAAGCTGGAGCCTTTGCCTGTAGCCAAGGGGCAGGCCGGTGGGGCGTTCATCCGCATGGGCGGTAAGCTCGAAATCCTCCAGCATGGTGTTGACACGTTCTGTCGCCTGCGCGGGTGAAAGCTGGAATAGTCGTGCCTGCAGCACAAGGTTCTGCCGTACACTCAGTTCTTCATACAGCGAGAAAGCCTGCGACATGTAGCCAACCCGCATGCGGGTATTCATATCGCCCGCGCTGACAGGGCGGCCAAACAGGGTGGCGCTGCCGCTGGTAATGTCGAGCAGGCCTGTGAGCATTTTCATGGTGGTGGATTTGCCGCAGCCGTTCGAGCCGAGAAAACCGAATATTTCTCCACGCCGGATACGGAAGCTGACATGATCCACCGCCGTAAAGGTGCCGAACTGGCGGGTCAGGTTTTCCGCCTCGATAACGGGGGGCGTGCCGTCATCCACATAAGGGGGAATTTCAAAACCGCTGACGGCCTGCCGGGCGGCGGCGGGCAGTAGGGAAACATAGGCGGCCTCCACACTTGTGGTGCCGGTTTTTTGCAAAACGGCCTGTGTTTCATCGCAGGCGAGAATATGCCCGTCATTCATGGCGACCAGCATGAAAAGCGATCCGCCTCATCCATATAGGCAGTGGAAACCAGCACGGTCATGCCCGGTCGCTCGCGCCGCATCTGATCCACCAGCGCCCAGAACTGCCTGCGCGAGAGCGGGTCCACGCCGGTTGTGGGCTCGTCGAGTATCAGCAGGTCTGGCTCATGCACCAGCGCGCAGCATAGGCTGAGTTTCTGCTTCATGCCGCCAGAAAGTTTCCCCGCTGGGCGGTCAGGAAAGGGGGCAAGCCCGGTGGCGTTCAGCAGGTGGGTAATATGGGTTGCGCGGGTTCTGGCATCGAGGGCGAAAAGACAGCCAAAAAAATCGATGTTTTCGCGTACTGAAAGCGTGGGATAGAGGTTTTTGCCCAGACCCTGCGGCATAAAGGCCAGACGCGGCAGAAAAGCCTCACGCGCGGCGCGGTTGCCGATATCAACCCCTAATGTGCTGATCCGCCCGCTCTGGAGCTTGCGCACCCCCGCAATCAGCCCCAGCAGCGTGGATTTACCCACGCCATCCGGCCCGACAAGGGCGATGGTCTGCCCCGCCGGAAGGCTGAGCGCAATATCGTGCAGAACGGTCTCACCCCCATAACGGTGAGAAACCCCGCTGACTTCAATCCCGGCTGCGGGTGCGCTCATGGTGGCTTACCGGCCTGTGGCCACAGTAGCGGGCCAGGGCGCATCGGGGCTGGACTGGATATAGGCCTCGCCCGTCATGCCCGCTTTGAGCAGCTTGCCATATTGTGCCTGTTCCGCCTGCGTGATGCGGAGCTTGACGCGATAGACAAGCTGTTCGCGCTCGCTCGCGGTTTCCACATATTTGGGGGTAAACTGCGCGCTGCTGTCGATATAGGAGACTTCAGCGGCAATGGGGTTTGGCAGGCCATCGAAAACAATGCGCGCGTGGTCACCCGTTTTCAGGGTCATGACCTGAGCGGTCGGGAAAAAGACCGTCATATACGGGTCAACCGGGTCAATCAGGGCGTAAACGCGCCCGCCTGCAGGCAGCACGCTGCCCGGCTCTACCACACGGTATTCTACCCGCCCGGCCACCGGGGCGGTTATGGTCAGCTCATCCAGCGCGGCCTGCACCTCGTTTACCTGCGCCGTGGCTGCCTGTGTGGCGTGCTCGGCTTCCGCCACGGCCTGTGTGGCGGCTGTTACGGCGGCCTGTGCCGCGTCAACCGCCGTGCGGCGGCGTTGGGTTTCCATGTCCGAAATCAGGCTGCGGGCCTGCATGCTCTGCGCGTGGCGCAGTTCGTCCGTATCGAGCCGCAGGGCGGCCTGCCGGGCCGTAAGCTCCGCCTGTACCCGTTCGCGCGCGCTTGTGGCGCGTTCGCGCTGTGCAATAGCCTGCGCGTATTGCGCCTGCACGGTTGCGGTATCCTGCTGAGCCATGATCTGGCCTGCGGTAACGGTATCCCCCTCGCGCGCCATGAGCTGTATCACCCGGCCGGGATATTTGACCGCGACATCAACCCGCGTGAACTCCAGCCGGCCATTGCCATGCAGGATACCGGGTGGCAGGGCGTTCAGCGCCTCGTGGTGCCGCCAGAACAGCCCTCCTGCGAGAGCCGCCACCGCCAGCCCCCCCACCACCGCAATGCGGATAACGGCCCTTTTCACAACGCGCTCTCGGTAGAGGGGAAAAGAAAGGCCGTGCGGCGGGGGAGATGGGTCATTCTGCGTCTTTCCGGTGTCGTGATGGCGGAACAGCGTAGGCCTTTGCCTGACAGGAGTCTGTATCAGGGCCCATAACAGGCGGAGGGGGCGGTTAGCATATTCGTGATACCTATGTCAAAAATATATAACAGACGTTTAAAGCTAATTAATATAGTATTGGAAAGTAGTTTTCTGTGTTTTGTTATCGTTATGGTAACCTTTTACTCATGATCTGGATCATTGAGCGAGAAAAATTTTTGACGTAAGTGTCGAGAAATTAACGCATGCCGCTTACAATCCACAGGAATGTAAGGGCGGGGGAGCGCATATGTCGTTGAAACTTCACGATCTTGGCCAGATCATGCAGGAAACCACACGGCGTGGCGTTGGTAGCCGCCGCTGGCAGCATCCCGCCTATGTGTCGTTCATGCCGCCGTGCAACAATGCCTGTCCGGCGGGCGAGAACATTCAGGGCTGGCTGGCGCTGGCCCAGTCAGGCGAATACGAAGCCGCATGGCGACTGCTGACACAGGAAAACCCGCTGCCCGCCACGCATGGCCGCGCGTGCTACCACCCGTGCGAGACTGCCTGCAATCGTGGTGAACTCGATGAGCCCGTGGCCGTGCATGCGGTAGAGCGGTTTTTGGGCGATATGGCGGTGGAAAAAGGCTGGGTGGTGGCGTGCAGCCCGCCTAGTGGCAAAAAAATTCTGGTGGTGGGGGCAGGGCCTGCGGGCATTGCCTGCGCCTATCATCTGGCGCGCAAGGGCCATGCGGTGGAAATCCGCGATGCGTCGGAGGAGCCCGGCGGCATGATGGCTCATGGCATTCCCGCATACCGGCTGGCGCGCGAGACCCTGCGGGCGGAGCTGTCGCGCGTGCTGGCCATGCCGGGGGTAACCCTGCGCAGCAATACCCGCGTGCGCGATGTGGCGCAGGCTATGGCGGAAGGCGGGTTTGATGCGGCTTTTGTGGCTGTCGGGGCCTCGGTTGCCAATCATCTGGATGTGCCGGTCGAGGATGGGCACAGGCTGCTGAACGCCATTGATCTGTTGCACGATGTCAGTTCGGGGGCGCGCCCCCTGCTGGGCCGGGTTGTGGCGGTGATTGGTGGTGGCAACGTGCCATGGATGCCGCCCGCACGGCCCGGCGGCTGGGTGCGCGCGAGACGGTGCTGGTGTTCCGCTATGACGCCGCCCATATGGAAGCCCTGCCAGCAGAAGCGGCGGAAGCCCGCGTGGAAGGCACGAAAATCCGCTGGCTCAGTGTTGCGGAGCATTTCGGCGCAGATGGGCTGACGGTCGAAAAAGTCGTGATGAACCCGGATGGTTCCGTAACCCCCACGGGTGTTACGGAGCAGGTTGCGGCAGATGCCGTCATTATGGCGGTGGGCCAGCATGCGGATCTTTCCCTGTTATCCGCCCTGCCGGATGTGGCGATAGCAAGGACGATACGGTGGTGGTCAACGGGCATTTCATGACCGGGCATGCCGGTATTTTCGCTGGAGGAGACTGCATCGGTGGTGCACGCACCATGACAGCGGCCACCGGCCACGGCAAACGCGCAGCCCGCGAAATTGATGCGTATCTGTATGGTCAGGCATGGGAGCACCCACCCACACCACCGCTGGTGACATTCGATATGCTGCATCTGCCTGATTACATGGATGCCACCCGCACCCCGCAGCCCGAACAACCTCTTGCCGCCCGTACGGATTTTAGCGAGGTGGTGGCCGGGTTTGACGCACCACAGGCCCGGCGCGAGGCTGCGCGCTGCCTGTCCTGTGGAAACTGTTATGAGTGCGACAACTGTTTTGCCGCCTGCCCTGAGCAGGCGATTACGCGCCGGGGGCCGGGGCGGGGGTACGAGGTATCGCTTGATCTGTGCTCGGGCTGTGCGGCCTGCGCGGAACAATGCCCGTGCCACGCCATAGACATGGTGGCCGAACCGCAGAACCAGCCTGCGCCTGTGGGCAGTCTGGGCGAGCCACTGGCTCCTGCACGTTTCAGGGTCAGGGCATGATGGGGGGCGGGATGATGAACACCAACACCACACAGGCAGGTTCGCTCCCTAGTGCGGCTTCCGCTGCTTCGACACCCCCCGGCTCAACGCAGCCCAGTGCCGCCGATAACGCGGCAGCTCCTACCAGTGCTACGGATGCACAGGCCGTAACCACCACTATCGACGGCAATACGGCTGTGGCCCATATCGCCTACAGGGTGAACGAGGTCTGCGCGATTTTTCCCATTACCCCGTCTTCTCCCATGGCGGAACTGGCGGATGTGTGGGCGGCGCAGGGTATTGCCAATCTATGGGGGGCGGTGCCGGTCGTGCAGGAAATGCAGGCCGAAGGCGGGGCTGCGGGCTGCGTGCATGGGGCGGTGCAGAGCGGCGCGCTGACAACCACCTTCACCGCATCGCAGGGGCTCATGCTTATGATCCCCAACATGTACAAGATCGCGGGGGAGCTCACCTCCACCGTCTTTCATGTAGCGGCGCGCGCGCTGGCGGCAGGGGCTTCCTCCATTTTTGGCGATCATCAGGATATCATGGCCGTGCGCCAGACAGGCTTTGCCCTGCTGGGTGCCTCCAGCGTGCAGGAAGGGCATGACCTTGCCGTTATCGCACAGGCGGCCACCTTGCGCGCCCGTGTGCCTTTTATCCATTTTACCGATGGTTTTCGCACATCGCACGAATACAACACGCTCTCTATCCTGCCGGATGCGACAATCCGCGCCATGATCGACGATGAGCTTGTTTATGCCCACCGTGCCCGCGCTCTCAGCCCGGATCATCCGTTCATTCGGGGGACATGGCAGAACCCCGATACGTATTTCCAAACCCGCGAGGCTGTCAGCCCCTATTACGCCAAGGCTCCCGCTATTGTGCAGGAGGCCATGGACCGTTTTGCGGGCCTGACCGGGCGGCAGTACAGCCTGTTCCGCTACGATGGCCCGCAGGATGCCGAGCATGTTGTGGTGTCCATGGGCTCGGGGGCGGAGGTCGTGCGCGAAACCGCCCTGTGGCTGAACGCGCAGGGCAAGGCGGATCAGCCCCGACTGGGGGCGTTGCAGGTGCTGCTGTACCGTCCGTTCTCGGCGGAGCATTTTCTGGCGGCCCTGCCCCCCGGTGTAAAGGCCATAGCTGTTCTGGACCGCACCAAGGAGCCGGGAGCCCCGGCGGAACCGCTGCTGGCCGATGTGCTGAGCGTGCTGGCTGAAGCCGTGGCCGATGGCAGGCTGGAGCGCATGCCGCGCGTGATCGGTGGCCGGTATGGGCTGTCCTCGCGCGATTTCCACCCCGGTATGGCGCGCGCGGTGTTTGATGAACTGGCCCGCCCCAAACCGCGCAACCACTTTACCGTGGGGCTGGTGGATGATGTGTCGCATTCCAGCCTCGATTATGATGACACGCTGGATATCGAACCCGCAGGCACGACACGCTGCCTGTTTTTC
Source organism: Acetobacter papayae JCM 25143 (assembly GCF_000613285.1). GTDB lineage: Bacteria > Pseudomonadota > Alphaproteobacteria > Acetobacterales > Acetobacteraceae > Acetobacter > Acetobacter papayae. The sequence goes on from NZ_BAIN01000014.1 coordinate 28,785, forward strand.
GGTCTGGGTGCGGATGGCACGGTGGGGGCCAACAAGAACAGCGTGGAAATTCTGGGCAACCAGCCCGGTCGCTACGCGCAGGCTTATTTTGATTACGACTCCCATAAATCCGGGGCGGAAACCGCCTCGCATCTGCGGTTTGGCGCGGCCCCTATCCGCGCGCCCTATCTGGTGCGGCATGCTGATTTCGTGGCCTGCCACAAGTTCGAATTCCTGTTCCGGCGCGATGTGCTGGGGGCTGCGAAGGAAGGCGGTATTTTCCTGCTCAACAGCCCCTACGGCCCCGATGAGGTCTGGGACCGCCTGCCACGCCGCGTGCAGGAGCAGATCATAACCCGCAGGCTGTCGTTTTACGTGATCGATGCCTCAGCCGTGGCGCAGCGCGTGGGGCTTGGCCCACGGGTCAACACCATTCTGCAGACCTGCTTTTTCCATCTCTCCAATGTGCTGCCAGCGGATGAGGCCATCCGCCAGATCAAGGCGTTTATCCAGAAATCCTACGGCGACAAGGGCCCGCGCATTGTCGAGCTGAACAACGCGGCGGTGGATGCCGCAGTGGCTGCACTGCATGCCGTGCCGGTGCCTGCGCAGGCAACCGGCACCGTGGCCATGCCACCAGTCGTGCCAGCGGATGCCCCGGCTTTCGTGCGCGAGGTTACGGGCGAGATCATGGCCGGGCGGGGAGATATGATTCCCGTCAGCCGCATGCCGGTTGATGGAACATTCCCCGGTGGCACCACGCAGTATGAAAAACGCAATATCGCGCTGGAGGTACCGCTCTGGGACCCCGAAACCTGTATCCAGTGTGGCCAGTGCAGCATTGTCTGCCCGCATAGCGTTATTCGCGCCAAAACTTATGAGGCCGCCCGGCTTGAAAACGCGCCGGGCAGTTTCAAGTCAGCCCCGGTCAATGCACGAGGCTACCCTGATTCCCTGTTTACCCTGCAATTCTATGTGGAAGACTGCACGGGTTGTGGGGTGTGTGTGGAAAACTGCCCCGCTATTGCACAGGATGGGCAGACCCGTGCCATCAATATGGGTGAAAAACTGCCTATCTTGCAAACAGAACGCGAAAACATCCAGTTTTTTGAAACCATTCCTCAGATGGATCGCCGCCGGGTCAATGCGGCCAATGTGCGCGGCGTGCAGTTTCTTGAACCTCTGTTCGAGTTCAGCGGGGCCTGCGGCGGTTGTGGCGAGGCACCCTATCTCAAGCTGATTTCGCAGCTTTTTGGCGATCGGCTGCAAATTGCCAATGCCACGGGGTGCTCCTCCATTTTCGCCGGCAATACTCCCGCCCACCCGTGGAAAGCTAATGCGCAGGGGCGTGGGGTAGCGTGGTCCAACTCCTTGTTTGAGGATAATGCCGAGTTCGGTCTGGGCTTTCGCCTTGCCATAGACCAGCAGACCGAACTGGCGCATGCGCTCTCACGTAAACTGTCTGACAGAATAGGTCAGGATCTGGTTTCTGCCCTGCTGGATGCGCCACAGCGCACGGAATCCGAGTTCGATCTCCAGCGCGCCCGCGTGGCGGCCCTGAAGGAAAAACTGGCAGGCTCCACCGATGCCGAGGCTAAAATGCTGCTTAGTGTAGCGGATTGTTTCGTCAAGCGCTCCGTCTGGATCGTGGGGGGAGATGGCTGGGCGTATGATATTGACTATGGCGGGCTTGATCATGTTCTGGCGCAGGGGCGCAATGTCAATGTGCTGGTGCTGGATACGGAGGTGTATTCCAACACCGGCGGGCAGTCCTCCAAGGCGACACCCATAGGAGCATCCGCCAAGTTTGCGGCGGCGGGCAAAAAGGTGCCGCGCAAGGACTTGGCCATGCAGGCCATTGCCTATGGCTATGTTTATGTCGCGCAGATTGCCATGGGGGCCAATGCCGAGCAGGCGCTGATCGCCCTGCGCGAGGCCGAGGCCTATGATGGGCCTTCCATCGTGCTGGCGTATTCGCAGTGCATCGCTCATGGGATCGATATGCGCACGGGCATGAAGCAGGCGGCCCGTGCGGTGGCCTCTGGCTACTGGCCGCTCTTCCGTTTTGACCCGACCATGCGGCGTGCGGGGCTCAACCCCTTCCGGCTGGATTCCACCCGCCCGCGTATTTCGCTGGAAGACTATGCCTACCGCGAACTGCGCTACAAGACACTGGAGCGCACAAACCCCGAAAACGCCGCCCATCTCATGCACCAGGCGCAGGCCGCGGCCGATGAACGCTACCGCATGTATGAGGATCTGGCCGCGCGCGATGGCAGCCGCTTCCTGCCCCATTGGGAGGACGTGACATGAAAGGGGATGCGGGTATGAGCCTTGCAACAGCCTATCTGGGCCTGACACTGTCTCATCCGGTGGTTGCGGCGGCCTCGCCACTTAGCGCGTCGGTAGAGGGTATTGTGCGTCTGGCGGATGCCGGGGCGGCGGCCGTGGTTATGGCCTCGGTTTATGAGGAGCAGATTGCAGCACAGGAACTGGCCGAGGCCGCCTTGTGGTCTGCCGGGCAGGAAAGCCATGCCGAAATGGGGGCGTATTTTGCCCCGCAGGCGCAAGCCCGCGTGCTGGATGGCAGGCTTAATACCCTGCGCCGGGCGGCGGAGCGGGCGGGGGTGCCTGTTATTGCCAGCCTGAACGGCTGCACGGATGAAGGCTGGCTGGATTTTGCCCGCCAGATGGAACAGGCCGGGGCAAGTGCTATCGAGTTGAATTTCTCGCATATTGCCACTGACATTACCCAGAGTGCCCATGCAGTCGAAGCCGAGTATGCTGATGTGGTGCGCCGGGTCTGTGCGGGGGTGGGTATTCCGGTTTCGGTCAAACTGCCCTCGACTTTTACCGCGCCGGGCCATGTGGTACGCTCTCTACTGGATAATGGCGCGGCCGGGGTGGTGCTGTTCAGCCGGTTTTATGGGCCGGGGCTGGATATTGCGGTCATGGAGCCGGATGAACGCCTGTGCCTGAGCACCCCGGCAGAACTGAACCTGACGCTGATGTGGCTGTCCCTCCTTTCCGCCCGGCTGGGTGGCAGTTTTGCTGCAGGCTGCGGTGTATGGAGCGCCGCAGATGTGGTGCGCTGCCTGCTGGCGGGGGCCAGTGTGGTGACAACGGCCTCGGCCCTGCTGGAGCGGGGGCCGGGGCATATCGGCACGCTGGTGGCAGGCCTGCGGGCGTGGATGCACGCACAGGGCCATACCAGCCTTGCGGATTTTCAGGGCCGATGCGCCGCGCGCGGCACGCCAGAGCAGGCTCGCGCGTTTGTGCGGCGCGAATACTACCGGCTGATGACGCTACCCGTGGAGCGCATGACCGTAACGGGCGCATAAGGGAAAGGGAGCATGATGGGGGTGGATATGCCGCGTGTCTCGTCAGTAAGCGAGGCCATGGAAATCGGTTCCGCCAGAGAGCAGAACCAGCATGCGCTGTTTGCCGACCTTGTGCGCAAGGCGTCCAAACTGGGGCCTGTGCCTTATGCGGCGGTCTGGCCGTGCGAGCAGCACGCCCTGCAAGGTGTGGTGGATGCGGCCGCGCGCGGCATACTTACCCCCGTTCTGGTGGGTGATGGCGCGGCCATGGCGGCCCTCGCGCGGGAAAGCGGGCTGGATATCAGCGGGTTGAAGCTGGTGGAAGCCTGCTCCCCGGCGGCGGCGGTGGAGCAGGCCGTAGCCCTTGTCCATACGGGTGAGGTGCACGGGCTGATAAAAGGCAGCCTGCATACGGATATTCTCATGCACGGGGTGGTTGGCCCCCAGAGCGGGCTGCGGACAGAGCGCCGTATGAGCCATATCTTTCTGATAGCTGCCCCCTCTTATGACGGGCTGCTGTTCGTGACCGATGCCGCCATCAATATCGTGCCTGATCTCGAGACCAAGCGCGATATTGTCCAGAATGCCATAGACCTGCATCTGGGCCTTGGTCTGGGCGCACCGCGCGTGGCGATCCTCTCGGCGGTCGAGACGGTCAACCCGAAAATACAGGGCACGCTGGATGCCGCCTGCCTGTGCAAGATGGCGGAGCGGGGGCAGATTACCGGCGGCGTGCTGGACGGGCCACTGGCCATGGATAACGCTGTGGATGGCGAGGCCGCGCGGATCAAGGGTATTGTCTCTCCTGTTGCGGGGCGGGCACAGATTCTGGTCACGCCTGATTTGGAAGCAGGCAACATGCTGGCCAAGAACCTTATTTTCATGGCGGGGGCGGAATCCGCCGGTATTGTCATGGGGGCAAAAGTGCCTGTACTGCTCACCAGCCGGGCGGATAGTGTGCAGGCGCGGCTGGCTTCTGCTGCTGTGGGTGCGTTGTATGCGCGTTACCTCAGAACACGGCCTGCCTGTGGCTGATGTTGCGCGGTGCATATGGTTTTTTCTGAAAGACAGAGCGTATGGCTGGTGTAATCCTTGTTTTCAATGTGGGTTCTTCCAGCGTCAAGTTTACGGTGTTCGATGTTGGGGCCGGGATTACGGCACAGGACGCGCCAACCCGGCTGGTGCATGGCGAGATTGAAAACCATGCTGATGGGTTCAGTTTTCACGTAAACGACCGCACAGGCACGCGCTGTGTGGATGAGCGGATTACCACCACAGACCCCCACCCGCTCGATCATCTGCTGAAATGGCTTTCCGCCCATGCGGAGGGGCGCAGCCTGCTGGGTGTTGGCCACCGGATTGTCCATGGCGGGCCGGAATTTTCCGCTCCTGTGCGTATTACGCCCGATGTGCTTGACCAGCTTGAGGCACTGACCCCGTTTGCACCGTTGCACCAGCCCGCAACTCTGGCCCCTGCACGGGCCATTGCTGACTACAGGCCCGACCTGCTTCAGGTTGCCTGTTTTGATACGGCATTCCATCAGACCATACCCGAAATGGCGCGCCTGCTGCCGCTGCCCCGCCGCTATGCGCAAAAAGGCGTGCAACGCTACGGTTTTCACGGGCTCTCCTATACATGGATCGCGGAACGCCTGAAACTGTGCGACCCAGCCCTGTATGCAGGCCGCACGCTGATAGCCCATCTGGGCAGCGGTGCCAGTCTATGCGCGTTAAAAGGCGGGAAAAGCCTTGAAACAACCATGGGGTTTTCAGCGCTGGATGGTTTGATGATGGGCACGCGCACAGGCATGATAGACCCCGGTGCGCTGCTTTACATGATGCAGGAGGAAGGTGCAGGCTGGTGCACGCTGGTGGATGTGCTTTACCGCCAGTCCGGCCTGTTGGGGGTTTCGGGCGTTTCGTCCGACATGCGGCTGCTGCGCCAGAGGCTAGTGGAGGAAAAAGACCCCGAAATCAGCAAGGCTGTCGCGCAGGCGCTAGATTTGTTCGAATACCGGATTATTGAAGAAACCGGCGCGCTGGCGGCTGTTATGGAAGGGCTGGATGGTCTGGTGTTTACAGCCGGGATTGGTGAGCATGACAGCGTCCTGCGAGCTAATGTTTGTGCAAGGCTGGGCTGGCTGGGTGTAAAGCTGGATGCCAAGGCCAATGCCTGCCATGCCAGTGTTATCAGCACCCCGGACAGTGCCGTGAGGGTGCGGGTTGAACCCACGGATGAGGAAGCCGTTATCATGCGTGATGTTCTAGCGTTTATCACGCAGGCTGCGGCGTAAAGGTCGCACCCAGTGGCCGGGCAGGGTGTCTTGGCCATAAAAGAGTCTTGGTGGTTTTTATCGTGTGCGGCATCGACTGTGCCAGTGTTGAGCGCGCAGGGCCATGGGCCGGGTGTTACCCCGGCCCATGAGCCGCTGGCTGGTTATGGCACGGTATCAACCAGCACCACTTCCGTATCCTCAAGAGCGAGAACAGACAGCACATCCGTTTTGGAAATGGCGGCACCGTCACGCTCGTTCAGGGTTTTGCCTTCGATTTCGACAGACCCCTTAGCCACGACCAGATAGCCCAGCCTGTCAGCACCAAGGTTATAGCTGGTGGTTTCGCCCTTTTTCAGCGTAGCCCCCAGCACGCGGGCATCGGTATTGATGGGGAGCGCGTCATCTGCATCTGGCTGGCCAGATGCCAGAACGACAAACTGCCCGGCCCGGTCGCCCCGTGGGAAAGCCCGAGTGCCCCATGAGGGCGCATGGCCTGCCCGGTCAGGCAGAATCCAGATCTGGAACAGGCGGGTTGTTTCGTCTTCCAGATTGTATTCGCTGTGGCGGATTCCCGTACCTGCCGACATGACCTGCACATCACCCGCGCCGGTGCGCCCCCGGTTGCCTAGGCTATCCTCATGCGTAATGGCCCCTTCACGCACATAGGTAATAATTTCCATGTTGTCGTGCGGTGGGTGCCAAAGCCCGTGCCGGGGGCAATGGCATCATCATTCCATACGCGCAGCGCGCCCCAGTGCATCCGTGCGGGGTCGTAGTAACTGGCGAAGGAAAAATGGTGGCGGGCATCAAGCCAGCATGATTGGCGTGGCCGAGTTTATCAAAGGGCCTGACTTCAATCATTGTCGTTACTCCACTGTGCAAGGGTACTGGTTCATGTGGACACGGTAACGGAGGGGGCGGCCATCAGTATATGGCAATCATGGAAAGGTATCGTTTCCGTTTGTTGGTTGTTGGGGCATTTGGCGGTATGGATAGCGGTACGGCTCACGAACGGAGGAGAAAACACCATGCGCCTGCCGGATTTTGAAGCATGGGCCATTTTTGCAAAAGTGGCCGAGTTTGGCTCCTTCGCGCGCGCGGCGGAAGAAATCCAGCTTTCCAAGCCGACGGTTTCAAAAGCGGTCAGCCGCCTTGAGCAGTCGCTCGGCATTGCGCTGTTCAACCGCAATTCGCGCCATATGTCCTTGACAGAAACCGGCCGCGCCCTGCTCGGGCATGCCAACCGCCTGCTGATGGAAGCCGAGGCGGCAGAAACCGAGGCACGGGGCGATATGCGCCGTCCTTCAGGGCGTGTGCGTATTGCAGCTCCCATGACCTTTGGCATACGGCACCTAGCTCCGGTTCTGCCTGCGTTTTTGGAACGCTACCCTGATATAGACCTGACCATAGATTTCAGCGATGCGGTGGTGGACCTTGTGGCGGCTGGGTACGATGTCGCATTACGCATTGCATCACTGGCGGATTCCTCGTTGCGGGCCAGAAAGCTGTGCGACCTGCGGCTGCTGCTGGTTGCAGCGCCCGCATGGCTGGATCGTGTGGGCAGGCCCACTCACCCACGCGAACTCGAGGCCCATAAGAGCTTTGTTTATACCAACGGCACTGCCCCCGGCATGATCCGCTTACGCAAGGACGGGTCGGGTAAGGAGTTTGTTCTAAGCCAGACAGCCCGTTTCAAGGCCGATAATGCCGAGGCCTTCCTGCCCGCGCTGGAAGCCGGTCTTGGCTACGGGCTGTTTCCTGAATTCATGGTGTGGGAAGGGTTATACAACAAGCGGCTGGAACGCATTCTGCCAGAATGGGAAGGCCCGCTTATCAGCCTGTATCTTGTAACCCCCGCCAGTTCCGCTCGGCCCACGCGGGTAACCGCACTGCTGGACTATCTGGTCAAGGCGTTCGAACACTCACCATGGGCCGCCCCGTGCGCGGGCCTGCCACCAGAAGCTGCTTCCAGCACAGTTTAGTAAGGCTGGTGCTTTTTGGGGGCAGGGTGCCTTATATAAAATAGTGTTGAATTCGAAAGAGATTCCCCTAACAGGTTACGTCACTGCATAGCCTTCAGGTTGTAACGCGCTCAGGTATGTCTTGCAGTAATATGTACTTCGCGAAGGGTAAATGAAGCAACCTTGCACCGTTGACCCGTTCAGTGATTTCAAACGCCTGTTGCCACGATAACAGTATATCGTCGTTACTATGCACTACGAGCAACGGACATTGGATATTTTTTTGCATATGTGATGCCATGTTAAATAATTTTCCAAAATATTGTTCGAGATTTTCTGCATTGTAGATCGAGATTTTGTTCCCGAACATCTCACGCCATTTTTCAAAAGTGATGGTCTGATAAACCTGCCGGGTCGGATCATTTTTCGGTAAAATCATCCTGAAGTTGTCGATAGGGCCGAGGGCAACCCCGATACCAGATCGACCATGCTTGCGTGTATCAAGAGCAATCAGCGTGTACTTTTCTGACAGATACTGCGCGAGAGGAATAAAATAGACCCGACTTTTCCTTGCGATTTTCCGGATTCATAGACGAACAAATTTGTGTCGCCACAAACATTCAGTGGCTTTCATAAGGTCGAGTGCTCTGGATCGTGCAGTGAAAGTATCGCGTGTAACACTCTATTTTCAAGGTTTACTAAGCATACTTCAGAAGAAGGCGTTAACGTCGTTCAACATGCCGTTTAGACCAATAAGCGTTTCTGCTATTTTACGTAAGGCGCAGACAGCGGTCATTCTACTCCTCACCTTAACTACCTGTCTGTCTGGAAAACGTACATCTGACAGGCAGTAGTCGTCCTCTTATTGGTCATTTTCGTCATTCAATAAGCTTCTACGAACCGCACATGACTGGAAGAGGCCACTTGACTGTTGCCGCTGGTGTCAGCAAAGTCGTTTTTGCCTAAAAAGACAGCGATACAGGTATGGTGACAACCTGTGGTCTCTTCAGAGACAGTCACGCTTGAGCGAGTAAGACCGCTCTTGGCCATGGCCGGACACGACGAGGATAGGCCTCGTTTGTGGTCGGTCGTCGTTGTCCTTGTTGCGACCGGCTTGTGTCCGTCTTACCAACGGAAAGGCACAGCCATGAAGCTGAACCACATCAACTTGTACAGCCACGATACTGAGGCTGATCGCGCAATGTTCGAACAGTATTTCGGCCTGCGCACTCTTGTTGTGCGTGGAACCAAGATGGCCATCATGCAGGATAATGATGGGCTGGTACTGATCGTCAACCATTTCGAGAACAAGCTCGACGGCTTCGATTATCCTAGGCAATTCGATATCCTGCACATTGGTTTTATCCAAAAGTCTCGCGAGGACGTCGATGCTCTCTATAGACGCCTGAGCGAGGACGGCTGGGAGGTGCAGGTGCCACGCGATGCACATGGTGCGTGGTCTTTCTACTTTCGAGCCAAGGGTGGCTACTTCATCGAAATCACGACATTAACGCCAGTTCGGCCCGTAGAAGCGTATCAGGGAAACACGCAATGATGCCCGGCATGAGTGGCTGAGTAACCTGAACAGCCTGTCTGATTTACAATGCGGGATTAGACAGGCTGTAATGGCCTTCACCCAAGGCGTAAAAGATAACGCAGAACTTTTGACTTGTCAGGAACCCTGCCATGTCCAATAAATACTCATCACTAAAGCCTTTATAGCGTTTTCTGCTTGTCTTCGACGTTACCTCAGCTCTCCCGCAGGCGGAGCGTCCGTTCTCTTGCTTGCGTCTATTGCGGGACTTGTGTTGGCAAATTCGCCGTGGGCGTTGGGGTATACATCCCTGATAACGACACCCATGAAGCTTTCTTTTCTAGGCCCGCATGGACCGGAAAACATAGAGGCATGGGTTTCAGACGGGCTTATGACCCTGTTTTTTCTGGTGGTCATTCTCGAAATCAAGAAGGAAATCGTCTCCGGCCACCTCTCGTCACTACGCCGCGTGGCCCTGCCGCTTGTCGGAGCGCTAGGCGGAATGATTGTGCCCGCCCTGACGTATCTTCTGGTGATACACGGGCATCCGGAAGCGACGCGCGGATGGGCCATTCCTGTTGCCACGGATGCTGCGTTTACGTTGCCTATCATTCTTGCTCTTGGGCGACATGTCTCGCCCGGTGCCAGAGCCTGGCTGATGGCGTTGGCTATTTTCGATGATGTGCTGGGTATCGTGGTGATCGCCCTGTTTTACGGGAGTGCTCTGTACTGGCCCGCTTTGGTGGCCGCCACGCTTGTCACGGCATCATTGATCGGAGCGAACAGGGCTGGGATCAGGACGTTATGGACTTATGCTATCGGCGGCGTCGCGCTGTGGATTGCACTTCTGCACTCTGGGCTGCATCCAACTCTTGCAGGAGTGATAACAGGACTTTGTCTGCCGGCAACAATATCTGGAAAAGATACAGGACAGGCTACGCCTCTTGATAGAACCAGCTCCCTGCTGGCCCCCCTCGTCACGTGGGTGATCCTGCCGCTTTTCGGTTTCATGAATGTGGGCGTATCGCTGGTGGGTCTTTATCCGGGCATGATGCTGGAGGCTGTTCCGTTAGGGATCATGTTGGGGCTGATTATTGGCAAGCCGGTCGGTGTCTTTGGCGCGACGCTGCTTTCGACCCGGTTAAAAATCGCTACGCTTCCGGCTGAAACCCCAATAGGAATGTTGTTTGGTCTTTCGCTGCTGTGCGGCATTGGCTTCACGATCAGCCTGTTTATTGCGAACCTGGCATTCGCCGGATCAGACCTTGTGACCCCAGCCAAGATGGGCATTTTTGTCGGCTCTATTTTGTCTGCCTGATCGGATGGTTCTGGTTGCGTTTCTTACCCCGGCATAACCAGCCATCTGCTCGCTAGAAATGTCCGGCAAGGAGGGGGAGCTTGTCATCCAGCTAGACGATAATCGTCTACATGGAGATTTCGAAAAAGCCCCTTTTTTATTCGCCTGTAAAACCATAACCCATTGATATTTCTACTACAGGAAAAAGAAAAATAGCGGTTTTTCGAACCTCCCCGGTCAATCTTCCGAGCTATGAGGCAATCGTTCGGCGGGGCATTCCTGTCGATCTGACACGAAACGAGTTCGACGCCCTCGTTTCGTTCGCCTACAACCCAGAAAGAGGCTGGTCGGGTGTCCGTGCTGCCATCAACAGCGGCGACAAGTGCAAGGCCATCAGGATTATCGAAGGGCAGGTGCGCTCGAAAGGCAATGTCATGAACGGTTTGGTCAAGAGACGGCACAACGAGGCCATGCTTCTGCTGGAAGGACAATATTGATGATCCGCGCTATCCTGAGCCTGATTTGCGCCCTTTGTATCGGCGGCACAGCACACGCGGGTACCAAGCCGGAGTCCCTAGAGGAGCTGACCTACAATCTCAACACGGTGCTCAACGAGGAACTCGATGGAAAGGCGTTTCTCAATGGGCGGTTGATCGTGCGTGTCGAGCGTGTTTCGACCTGTGTATCTGCGGTCTGGACCCGCAGCGGTGATGTCGGATCGCCGTTGCGGCGCGACCTGCTGGAATGGGACAAGATGTTTAATGGCGATCCTCGGATAGAGGCTGGGTCTTACTATTTGACGTTTGTCTATGCCGATCATCGAAGCGACGATGTCGTGTCCATGCCTCTCACGGCGCATCCGGATCGTTTTGAAGATACGGCCGGTGTCAACCTCCCATCGTGCCAACCGAAACAGCATCATCGCCAGTGATAGTTTTGCGCCGGGCGATCCCTGAGGAAACGTAACGCTCGGCGCGTTTTCCAGAGTAGAGCTCATTCAGATGGGATTATCTGAATGGGTGAAGAGGCTTACAAAAACCAATGAAATAGAGAGTTTCTGCTGAACCAGAGTTTAGTGAAAAGTCTCCACACATCGTTTATCTTCCAAAGCTGCCTCTCCGTTTTGCACAATCAACCAAGAGGCTGTGAACGCTTTAGATGCAGTCATACTTTATGGCGGCTGGTCTTCGCATAATGCGTCAACTCCCTTACCAGATAATCGAATATCAATCGGATCCGACGGTCGTTGCGCATGTCGGGATGAATCGCAACCCAAACATCCATAGAGAAAAGTAACTTGTTGTGAAGAATAGGAACGAGGTTTCTGTCGCGTTTTGCGATCCCCAATTGGCTTGCGCCAATGCCGAATCCTGCACGTAATGCTGCAAGCTGTGCGAGATCGCTATCTGAGCGAAACGCAAACATTGCGTGAGTAAGAGGCACTCCCATCATTTCGATCATCCGAGAGTGGGCTGGATTTCGGTCATATCCAATCAACGCATGTTGATGCAGATCGTGGAGACAAAGTGGTATCGGATGCGCTTTCAGGTAATGCTGATGAGCGTAAAGTCCTGCGTCAATTTTTCCGATCCGTTTGGCTACGAGCGCAACCTGACTGGGCCGGACCATGCGGACTGCGACATCGGCATCGCCGCGCAACAGATCCTCATTACGGTTCGACAGGACGAGTTCTACCGAGATTTGAGGGTAGAGCGCATGAAACCCGGCGAGGATGGTGGGAAGAACTTCGCCTCCAATCACTTCGCTCGCGGTGATCCGTACGGTTCCGCGCGCTTCATCAGCCTTACCCGAGCTAAGCGCCATGCCGTTTCAGCAGCCGCTGCCATTGCTTCGGCCGACGGGATCAATCTCAAGCCTGCTTCTGTCGGTGATAGGCCGTCAATCGAGCGCGTGAAAAGCTTGACCCCAAGAGATGTTTCCAGTGCCGCGATTTGGCGGCCCATAGTGGGTTGTGTCGTGGCAAGCGTGCGGGCAGCGCCCGACAGGCTGCCTTCACGCACAACCGCAAGAAATGCCCGAAACAAGTGCCAGTCTGGGACATGAGTATCCATGCATTATTGTATGCTCAATGTACATTATTAGGCAATTAATGTTTGGATGCCTGCGGCTTAGGGTGTGGACAAATCATCCATATCTGGAGAATTCCCATGCCTGCAAATTCAATGTCTAATATCTCTATGACCACTCATGACTGTAGCCCTTATACAAAGGGAGGTGAGATAATCGCCTTGGAGACACGTTTCCTGACGGTTGATGATGGTCATATTGCTTACGACGATACAGGCGGAGATGGCCCATTGATCGTTGCGATCCCCGGAATGGGCGACCTGCGTTCCGAGTATCGGCTGTTACGCCCAATCCTGCAAAATGCGGGGTATCGGGTGGTTACCATGGATGTGCGCGGCTTTGGTGAGACGTCAGCGCAATGGCCCGACTATTCAGCGCATGCTGTTGGACGCGATGTGCTGGCATTGATCGAACATCTGAAGTCTGGGGCAGCTATTATTCTGGGAAACTCGTTTGCCGCAGGGGCCACGTTGTGGGCTGCGCACGATGCGCCGACATGTGTGAGCGGCGTGGTGCTGCTTGGCCCTATTGTGCGAGACCTGAAGGTGTCGTGGTTTGCAATGTTTGTTTTGCAGCTTGGCTTCGCAGGGCCGTGGCGTGTCTGGTTCTGGGCTACTTATTGGAACAGCCTGTTTCCGACGCACAAACCTGCGGATCAAGAGCAAGTCAAAGCCGCCATCATGAAAAACCTACGTGAACCGGGGCGGATGGCAGCACTCCGAACGATGATCAGCCTGTCAAAGGCAGATACTGCCGCTCTTATACCTCGGAGCCGAGTACCCGCCCTTGTGGTGATGGGCACCCGCGATCCAGACTTTCCAGATGCAGAAGCCGAAGCGCGCTGGCTTGCTAACCAGCTTCATGCCGACAGCCTGATAATTGACGAGGCGGGACACTACCCACATACCGAAATGCCGGAGCGAGTTGCACCTGAACTACTATCATTCATTGCGCGCGTGCATGTTTAATTCGAGATGAATGTCTAAGTTTCATGCGCCACAGCTTAGTGCGATTTGGCAACGTAGGCACTGCGGGGGCCTGTCTGTCTTTGCTCGTCAGGATGTTTCAAGTGTTCGGATCATGGTTTGAGCGGCCTCATCTTATACCTCATAGGGTTGATGATTAGCCGGTTTCTTCCTGCTGTAGTGCTTCGTGTAGTAACATCAACTTTTCTGGTTAGGGCGAACCATTCCATTCGTTGTCTATGTCGTTATTGAAATCAAGCAGGCGCTATAACGCTTGGGCCAAACTGGAGGATAAAAAAGTATGGTAAAACCTTACGAAGATGCGCTGTCTGAAATCTTATCCTTTATTTCTGAGCAAGTTCCGGGGCCGAAACCACGCGAAGTGACAGAAAATACGACATTGCGAGGCGATCTTCGTATGTATAACGACGACGCAGAGAACCTAATGCGCCTTTATTTTGAACGCTTTGATGTAAACGCTCAAAATTTTGATTTTGAAAAATATTTCCCAGAAGAGGGGGAAGGAATCATAGGAGCGCTGCTATTTGGTTTTCTGAATAGAAAGCGCCCTCAGTCAGATCCTAAGCCCCTGACTATAGCTATGTTAGCGCATGCTGTCTCTGTTGTTTCTTGGGAATAACATTAATAATATAGATATTTATGATGTGATAAGTGCCTTCTGAGGCAGCCTATCAGCTGCTCGATCTGGGGGCTTTCCGTTCTTGACTAAAATTAGTGCCATTTATAGAGGTAAGATGCGTCCGGAGAGCATGATTTTTAGAGTGTAAAGCTTCATCTTTCTTCCAGACCCTTCTGATACTTCAGGCTTACAAGAGCGAACAGTTCACTAGCGATGAGCGCCATAAGAAAGCTGGCATCAAATCATCATCCTGCTCCCCCCATCAGATCCCGCGCATGGTTGGCGAGACGATGCAGATCTCCGTCAGGCGTGTCTGCTACCAGACTGATGCCCAGCCCGTCCTGCGCCCAGATATAGCCCGGCATATGCCGCATCGGGCGCATGGGAGCCGTCATGTCGTGGCCATACATGGGCCGCACGAACAGGGAAATCCGGCTGCCACTGCCGTCCTTGTAGAAAAAGACGCAGGCGGGGCCATGATCCGTTGTGACCAGTTGGCCGCCCGTCAGGTGATACCCAGCCGCCGACAGGTCTGGGGGGCGGACCGGTCGCCCGAGTGTTCGCCCACCCCACGCTGCCAGTTGCGCGACATTGCCTTGCGTGATTGTGCTGCCCTTACTGGCGTCATGCACGATCGTCGCTTCCTGCTCGACCGAGACAAGGCCTAGGGGCACTTCCCGGTCACGAAGCATCCATCCACTTCCCAAACCCAGAGACAGGGCTAGTGCGATGGACGCGGCCATTTGCGGCAGGCTGAAACGGCGGGCTTTGCGTTGTGTCAGCCGAGCGATATCGAAACGGGCTGGTACGGGCTGCCGGAGTTCAGCATCCATTGCTGCCTGTAACAGGTTGCGTTCAGTGCGCCATGCCGTGACGCGCGCTCGCGCATCTGGGTTGGCATCCAGCCATGTTTCCACTGTTCGTAGTCGTTCGGGGGACAGAAGATCATCGACCCAAGCCTGAAGATCGTCTTCGGTCACGGGGCGGTCGGGCCGTGTCATTTTACCCTCCTGAGCATGGGACGCTCCTCATGGTCGACAAGCTGGTGCAACGCCGTTCTGGCGCGCGACAGCCGGGACATTACGGTACCCACCGGTAACCCCAGTATGTCCGCAACCGTTGCGTATTCTAGCCCCTCGACACCGACGAGCATCAGCACCTGTCGGTGGTCGTCGGAAAGACGGTTGAAAGCATCCGCCACTTCCTTCCATTCCAGATGCGGAATCTGTCCGGCCTCCTGCATAGGTTCCGCATCGGATGTTTCCACTAGGGGGATTAGGCGCCTCAGACGCCGCCAGTGGCTGATATTGAGATTATGGGCGATGGTGAACAGCCAGGGCCGCAGGTCTGGCCTACCGCGCACCTGATGCAGCCGGGTCAGGGCGCGCTCTAGACAGTCCTGCACCAGATCGTCAGCCTGATGCGGGTCGCGCGTCAGCACACGGGCGTACCGTCTCAGCGCCGGTATGGCGTTCTGCAGCCTGATGTCATCACCGTCGCTCAACCCTGCTCGTGCCTCGTATGGTTTCCGATATCATTGCTGATGAAGACGCGCCGAACACCAGTTTATTCCCGCCCACATGAGGTTAGTGCAAAATATTTCGCGCAACATGCCGCGCGAAGGGAATAGATTCACGCCA
This sequence comes from Acetobacter papayae JCM 25143, assembly GCF_000613285.1. Classification (GTDB taxonomy): domain Bacteria; phylum Pseudomonadota; class Alphaproteobacteria; order Acetobacterales; family Acetobacteraceae; genus Acetobacter; species Acetobacter papayae. Next base: position 44,485 of record NZ_BAIN01000014.1, read on the forward strand.
TCAGGCGTCTCCCCGTCAGACGCTTTCAAAGGATCGAAACCATGGCGACGAAACCACTCGTGCCCCCTGCCTCACCCTTGCGCTGGCTTGGTGTAGTTGCGGCCCCTACGGCGCTTGCGCTGGGTTTCCTGTGGGCGGGTGGCTGGCTGACGCCTCATCGCCTGACACAGACCAGCCTGTTGGATACCCTGCGTACAGTGGACGGCCCGCATCCGGGCTTTCGGCGCAATCATGCCAAAGGTGTCTGTGTAACAGGCTGGTTCGAGGGTAACGGCAATGCGGCCGGTATTTCGACGGCATCGATTCTGCAACCGGGCAGGGTTCCCGTGGTCGGACGTTTTGCCCTTGCAGGCGGCATGCCCTTTCAGGCCGATGCACCGGCAAAGGTTCGCAGTCTGGCGCTGCGCCTGATGCCACCCGATGGTCAGGAATGGCGTATAGGCACCAACGACATTCCGGTCTTTCCCGTCCGAACCCCGCAGGAGTTTCGGGCGCTTCAGTTGGCATCGCGTCCTGATCCGGCAACCGGAAAACCCGATCCTGCACGGGTGAAGGCTTTCCGTGCGGCTCATCCCTGGTTGCAGACAGCGGCGCAACAGCTCTCCCATCGGCCTCTGTCGTCAGGTTTTACTGATGATACCTATCGCAGTCTCGATAGTTTTCTGTTCGTAGCGAAAGACGGCACGGAGACAGCCGTGCGCTGGGCCATGGTGCCTTTGCAGACCATCGCACCGATAGATGGTCATGCAGATGACCACGATTACCTCTTCCGCCAGTTGATTGATGACATTCACGCTCAGCCCCGACAATGGCGGCTGATGGTAACGGTTGCGGGCCGTCACGACATCATTGACGACTCGAGCCAGAGCTGGGCGGATGATGACCGGCAGATCGATGCCGGAACTCTCACACTCACGACTGTCGAAAGCGAAGAGGGTGGCCCCTGCACCGGCATCACCTTCGACCCGCTGGTTCTACCACAGGGTATCGTACCATCCGGTGATCCGATCCTGCAGGCCCGGTCGGCTGCTATATGCGTTCATTTGCCGCACGCTCGGGCGAAAAGCCCCCGGTCCCCACCATCACCCCGACCATGACGGCCGCGCCTAGCGGTGCCGAAGGGAAAAAATCATGAGCAGTGCAAAATCCTTTTCTTTGCCTTCGCGTATCCTGCATTGGCTGATGGCCGTCATGATTCTTGCGATGCTGTTTATAGGCGTGTTCATGGCCTCGACCGTGGGGCCGAACTATTATCGGCTGGTTACACTGCATCACCCGCTGGGTATTGCCATTCTTGTTCTTGCGCTCTTGCGTTTGGCAAACCGCTTTCATTCACCGCCACCGGCGCTTCCGGCAGAATTGCCCCCCCTAATGAAAACCGCGGCCAAGGCATCACATATTCTGCTCTACGCGCTGATGATCGCCATGCCACTCGTCGGCTGGGGTATGCTGTCGGCTGGTGGCTACCCCATTCCGTTATGGGGGCAGTCCGTGCTTCTGCCGCCGATCCTGCCTCATGATCCAGCTTTGTGGGCATGCCTGCGATCCACCCATACCGTGCTGGCCTTCCTGCTGTTCGGGATGGTGCTGCTTCACGTTGGCGCTGCCCTGTTTCACGGACTAATCCGGCGAGATGGCGTTTTACGGAGCATGACCCGATAGGGAGAGCACGGTTAAGGCCGAGACGTTCCACTTCTTAATACGACACCGCAAGCATGGCCGAATAAATTTAAACTCAGTTTCTGCTTAACGTTTTCCGAACAGACAGGTAGATAAGGGGGGGGCGGAACGGCCGCTCTTAGTAAAAACCAACAGAAAGTGGGCGCCGAATTCTATGGCGACTTAAAGGGTGATAATAAAAATGTAAATAATAGTCTATATATTTTATTTCAATAGATAGTTTGAAATTTCAATAAGATTTCTGTCCGGATCTCGAATATAAACAGAACGAATAGGGCCATTGGCTCCTGTTCGTTCTATCGGGCCTTCTTCAATATTAATGCCAGCTTTGGTAAGATCAGCTACAACGTCATCCAAAGACGTCGCGGCAATCAGGCAGAAATCTGCCGAACCTGCTGTCGGTTTAGCTGCTTTCGGCTCAAACTCATGACCTACCTGATGCAGATTGAACTTCTGATCGCCATATTTAAGAGCTTTCCGTCCAGCACCGAAGGTAACAACCTCAAATCCAAGTATGTTATGATAGAAAAAACAGGTTTGTTCGATATCTGCCACAGTCAGTACAAGATGGTCTAGGCGATCAATTTTGATCATAGAACAACTCCGTAATTTATATTGTTCATTTTAATATAAGAAACGGCTTTGCGTCGATGCATGACTAACAGGTAACTACGGCATTCATGTCAACTTTTGGTGTGTCGAGATCGAAGATCGAACAGCCGAGATGAGGGCGACCGCCGCCTGTCTGTTCGATTGGTTTTTGTAAGCCCCTTCACCCATTCAGATAATCCCATCTGAATGGGTTCTATTCTAGCAAACGCGCCGGGTGTTATGTTTGCGGCGGGATCGCCTGACGGGAAGATCGTCACCTGCGATGATGCCGTTTCGGTTGGCACGATAAGAGGGTGACACCGGCCGTATCTTCAAAACGGTCTGGATGCGCCGTGAGAGGCATGGACACGACATCGTCACTCCGATGATCGGCATAGACGAATGTTAAATAGTAAAACCCAGCATCGATCCGAGGATCGCCATCAAACATTTTGTCCCATTCCAGCAGGTCACGCCGTAGCGGCGATCCGACGTCGCCGCTGCGGGTCCAGACCGCCGACACACAGGTCGAAACACGCTCGATGCGCACGATCAACCGCCCATTGAGAAACGCCTTTCCGTCGAGTTCCTCGTTGAACACCGTGTTGCCGTTATAAGACTGTTCCTCCAAAGACTCCGGCTTGGTGCCCGCGAGGGCGGTTCCACCAATACAGAGGGCACAAATCAGGCTCAGAATAGCGCGAATCATCAATATCGTCCTTTCAGCAGCATGGCCTCGTCGTGCCGTCTCTTGACCAAACCGTTCATGACGAGCGCACCTGCTCCTCGATGATCCTGACGGCCTTGCGTTTGTAACCGCTGTTGATGGCAGCACGGACACCCAGTCAGCCTCTTTCTGGATTGTAGACGAACGATTGCCTCATAGCTCGGAAGATTGGCCTGTAGAAGATGTTTCTGCTGATCGTCCGTCAGAGTAACGATGTTTCTGTTATCCGTGGCGAACCTCGTGGCTGCTTCGCCACGCAGAGCGGGGTGCAGGTTGGTATTCGATATGACATGTCCTGAAATGTAGACGTTAAAAAAGCCTGCCGATAAAGGCGGGCTTTACGTGCTCCGAACTATAGCTGTTATGCAGCAAAAATTGCGCATGGAGACCAGATGGAAACTGGGCTGATCTGGAGTCTATCAATGTCCGGGTTTGTAAAATTTTAAGCTACAAAAAAGGTGTCGATCATGAAGATGAATGTTGAATCCCTGTGGCAGGTTACGAATGACCGAGAGCAGCTATTCGTAGCGTGGACGTTTATGGCGGTTAATTACTGTAATGAGATATAGCTGTCAGGTAGACAGACGCACGTCTGTCCGAGCGTCAGACCCAATCTTTCTACGCCCTGTTTGTCAGAACCGGGCGTTGTTATTGAAGTGAGATGTAAATTACCTTGGGTCATTCAGTTCAGGACGGTAGCGCGTGTGCAAGGTACCGCGAAAGCTCCGCTTCCAGCCCGTCGGAAGAAAAAATCCCGGCGATATAGCCGTCCGGACGCACGAGCACCCATTGACCGGGTTCGATCCCATACGCTTCGGCAATATGGCCATTATCGTCAACGAGTTCATGCGTTGCGCCGATGGTGACGATACGGACGCCTGCGGTGGGCGATGGCCGTTCGTGCGTCTCATAGCCGAGTAAGGTCCAGTGAGGTCCTTGAAAAATCGTGAACAGCCGTGTCCGTTGCCCCGCCTGTCCGCGACAGGGAGCATCGGGGGCGCGGTCGCCAGCCTGCACTTTACTATTCGCTGGGCCGGGCATGCTTAACGATGAACCGCGATAGCCGAGGTCGAGCTGCCGGGCTTCGCGGTCGCGCCGCATGGTACCTTGCTTTGCCTCGCCAAGTAGCCGCGTCGAGAGACGGAGCATGTTCGACGCGATCGGTCGGCGCTCTGCCTCGTAGCTGTCGAGCAGCGTCTCGGGTGCCCCCGCGAGCACGGCCGCCAGCTTCCAGCCGAGATTATAGGCATCCTGAACGCTGGTATTGAGACCCTGACCACCAGTGGGCGGGTGAACATGGGCAGCATCCCCCGCAATGAAGACACGCCCGACCCGGTAGCGATCAGCCAGGCGCACGTTCATCGTATAGACCGAGGACCAGGACACCGAACGGACGATGATGTCCCCTCTGCCGGTTCGGTTCTGGATGAACTCGGTCAGTCCAGCAGGAGATAGGTCGATTTCTCCTTCCAGCGCCACGGGTGCTTGAAGTTGAAACAGATCCGTTCCTGCCAGTGGGCAGATCATCACCTGTGTTTCGGGTAAACCGAGTTGGAAGCGGTGCCAGTTGAGACGATCAAGACCCTCCAGCCGCACATCGGCAACGATCGCGCGTACCCCCAATGTTTCTCCGGGAAAATCGATAGCCAAGGCATGGCGCACGAAGCTGCGGCCGCCATCGGTGCCCACGAGGAACCGGGCACGGATAACATGCTCGCCGGTTTCCTGTTCGATCCTCGCCGTCACACCATGGGAGTCCTGCTCAAAGCCCACTAGCCGTGTGCTGAAGCAAGGATAATGGCCGAGTTCGGCAAGCCGTTCCCGCATAACGGCTTCGGTTGCGAACTGCGGCAACATCAGCGGTGCGGCATAAGGCTCGGCTGGATTTGGCAAAACTTCCGCCTCCGTCAGAAGTTGTACTTTATAGCTTCCATCAGGACGATACTGACAAAGCAACGGATAGGGTCCGCCTGCCGCCGCCATGCGGTCGACAAAGCCGAGATCTTCGAAAATCTCCAGTGTCCGGGGCTGGATACCCTTACCGCGTGACCCGTTGAACGGCTGCGCGTTCTGCTCGATCAAGCGAAACGAAACCCCGCGACGGGCGAGGTCGATTGCAAGTGTCAGGCCTGCGGCTCCGCTACCCGCTATCAGGACATCTGTATCGAAAGACACTGGCTACTCCGCAAATTAGTGTGTATTATTCACGTATATGAGTTTGGTTTCCAAGGCAACAATAAACGTGAATAATACACACGATCCCGAGATCCTAAGCAGACTGCAAGCTGCAGTCATTGATCTGGTTGATGAAATCAACCGGCCTCGCCGTGATGATCGATTGATCGAAGAAGCGGGTATTCCACTGGATCGGGCTCTGTTTCCTCTTCTGGCGCGGGTGTGGCGGTACGGTCCTATCGGGGTTGTCGATCTGGCAGACCGGATCGGTCGTGACCACACCACGATCAGCCGGCAAATGAGCAAGCTGGAAGAACTTGGCCTTATCGAGCGCCAGCCTTCCGCAACGGACAAACGTGTTCGCGAAGCAACCGTGACTGGCAAGGGGCGAGAAATGGTCGGCGTGCTGAATGCAGCCCGCGAAAGGCTGGCCAACCGCATTCTTGTCGACTGGACAGATGCTGACCTTGGTCAGTTACAAGTGCTTCTGCGACGCTTTGCTGACGACCTGATGCGGTGATAAATCCATAAAAATCATAGATACGCAAACAAGATGTATATTTCGAAAGGGGGGATTTGGCCTGTACGCGGAAAAATATTTTCCGTGTAAGAAGGTAAGCTCAAGGCCGATTGTCTGCGTGTTCCGCAGAACCGCCTGTCTGCTCCAAAATCAGGCAGACAGGCGGAAATTGTAATAAGAGATTACAAGTTTCAGGCTGCGAGTTTTTTGGTGATACCGGCTACGTGCTGGCCGAGGAATTTCGCGCCTTCGAGTTCGTTGCGTCCGGCTGGCGGGAGCCGTCGCCTGCGGCAATGGTGGTGGCGCCATAGGGCGAACCACCCGTTACGGCATCAAGCTTGAGCTGGCCCTGAAAGCTGTAGGGCAGACCGCTGATGACCATACCGTGGTGGATCAGGTTCGACATGAGCGAATACAGGGTCGTTTCCTGTCCGCCATGCTGCGATGCGGTGGAGGTAAACACCGCGCCCACCTTGCCAATCAGCGCACCTTGCAGCCACAGGCCGCCGGTCTGGTCCCAAAAATTGGCCATCTGAGCGGGCAGGCGGCCAAAGCGCGTGGGTGCGCCAAGGATAATGGCATCGTAATCTGCCAGTTCGGCCGGGGTGGCCAGCGGCGCGGACTGCTCGGTTTTGAAGTGGTGGGCCTTGGCTACATCTTCGGGCACCAGTTCAGGCACACGCTTCACATCGGCTGTAAGCCCTGCGGCGCGTACGCCCTCGGCAACGGCATTGGCCATGGTTTCGATATGGCCGTAGGAGGAATAGTAAAGAACGAGAACCTTGGGCATTTTTGTTTCTTTCACTGGTGTTGAAAACAGTTTCCGTAAGGTGTTCAGAAACCCCATGACGATAATTCCTGTGAGAAAGAGGGCTACACCAAAGTCAGAAACGCTCTATTTCTGATTTTGACATGGTTTGCTCTAGGGGTATTACGAGCGGACATTCCGGGTAGTGGAGTTCAGCAGCGTATCGAGCGAGAAACGCCCCGGCCCTGCACTGGCTAGTGCGAGAAAACCACCGGCAATGCTGAAGTTTTTGTAGAAGTGAATCCACATATCGTACCGTTCCATGCCGGAAAATGTCCAGTAATGGTGGCCGATAAACGCGGTTACGATGGTATAGAGCGCAAAGAGAGTGGCAATGGGTGCGGTGAATGCGCCAAACGCCAGCAGTGCGCCAAGGCCAAGCTCGACCACAATGGAAATAACGGCGGAAAGGCTGGGCAACGGCGCGCCGGTGGCGGCCATGTAAGCGATTGTGCCGGAAAAGCCTGTCAGCTTGCCCCAGCCCATCATGACAAAAAGAGAAGACAGCAGCAGGCGGGCTACCAGCAGAACCGTATCGCGCGGGAAAATGGATTTCATGACAGCGTACCTTATGTTTCAGAAGGGGGGCTGGCCTGTGTTTCAGGCTGCCGATGTCTTTCTGTTTACGCTGGATTTGAGAGATAAATAATAGAAATGGTATAAACTTAAAGTTTCTATTTTTTATCTGTAAAGGAGCCGCAGACACGATCCGGCGCGTAAAATGCTGTGGCACATAGCAAAACCGGCGGCAGGGAGAGGCTCCCGCCGCCGGTTTCTGGGCAATGTCATGGGGCCGGAAGACTCCGCCCCCGCTTTTGCCGCAACAGAACGGCTGTCAGCACCGGGCAGGCGTGCGAAGAACACCCGGTGGGTCAGCCGCCCTGTGCTGTCACGTCAACATCCACGCCCACGTCAAGGGCAACCCATTGTCCGGTAGACCATGGGCCAATCCCGACATTGAACGCCGAGCGCACAAGCGGCAGGTGCCCCTTGGCATGCAGGGTGGTGCCGGTGGTGTCGATGGTCAGTGACAGGGTAACAGGTTTGCTCACGCCCTTGATGGTGAGCGTGCCTTCGGCGTCAAACGCGTTACCGCCTTTGGCTTTGAAGTCCTTCACCTCAAACACGGCGGTAGGGAAGGTTTTTACATCGAACCAGTCATGGCCGGGCAGGGCGCCATCACGCTGGGCATCGCCCGTTGTCGCGCTGGCCATGTCGATGGTGATTTTGGCATGACCGGCTTCGGGGTGGGCCGGATCAAACGTTATACTGCCATCGTATTTTGTGAAATGCCCCTCAAACGTCTTGCCCGTCTGGGTGCCGGAAAAACCCAGCGTGCCGTTGCCCGCAGCCAGTGTCCAGTCGGCAGCGAAAACAGGAGTGCTGAGCAGCAGTCCGGCCACCATGGCAGCCGGCAGGAATGGGGTAAAAGCCTTCATGGGGTTTCTCCCTTCTGGCGTGATGGGAATGATCTGCCCGTACCGGGCAGCATCTGGCTCATAACGGTGTCATGCAGGACAAAACGGTGGCGCAGGGCAGCGGCCACATGCAGGATAATCAGCCCCAGCAGACCCCACGCGGCCCAGTGGTGAAAGCCTTTGAGGGCTGCTTCAACAGGGGCCTTGTCGCTCAGGGTTGAAAGCACGGGCAGGTCTGGCCAAGGCAGGGTGCCAAACAGCACCGTGGGGATACCCAGCACGGAAACCGACACCATGGCCCAGCCACTGAGCGGTAGGGCAACCTGCAAACCGTAAAGGGCCAGATGCGCCAGATGCGCGCCTTTTTTCTCCCGTGCGGGCATGTCTGCGGGCAGGGGGGGCGCTGTATGCGTCAGCCGCCAGCCGATCCGTAGTGCAATAAGAAACATGACGCTGATACCGATGGATTTGTGTAGCTGGTAGAGCTGGAACACACGCATCGGATCAAGGATGAGGTGGTCCATGACCAGCCCCATGGCAATCAGCGTCAGGATACCCAGTGCGATCATCCAGTGAAGGATGATCGCAACCGTGGTGTACCGCGTGACCCCGCTTGCTGTGCTCGCGGGCGTGGCCATGGTGTCAGCCCTGACGTTCGAAAGCGCCGGCAATGTGCAGGCGCACATCATCACCAACATAGGGGACATACATCTTCACGCCGAAGTCGCTGCGCTTGATGGTGCCGGTGGCTTCAAAGCCGGTGGTGTATTTCTTGTCCATCGGGTTCACGCCTGCACCGATAAAGCGCACTTTCAGCGTTTCGGGCTTGGTTACGCCATGCAGCGTCAGGTTGCCGGTCACGACAGCTTCGTTATGGCCGGTCAGGTGCACGGAGGTGGATTCAAACGTGGCCTTGGGGAACTTGGCAGAGTCGAACCACTGGTCGCCCTTGAGTTCTTCATCCAGCTTGGAGCTGGTGGTCTGCACGGAGTCCACCGGAATGGTCACGGACAGCTTGGAAGCGGCGGGGTTTTTCGTATCCAGGTTTAGGGTGCCGGACACGTTGGAGAAAACGCCACTGTAGTTGGTGAAGCCAAAATGCAGGACGGAAAAATCAACCTGCGTGTGGCCGGGTTCCACGTCATAGGTGCCGGATTCGGCCTGTGCGGCGTTGGTCACAACCTGTGCGGAGGCCGGGTGGGTGGCCAGCAGGCCAAGAGTGAGCGCCATGGCGGAGGCAGAGAACATGCTGAGCTTCATGGTAAGGATACTCCGGTTGGTAAGCACATCTGAAACGGGCATCAGCCCCGAAATCCCGCTGGGGGAAGGCATGATGGCGTTTCGTCTAACGTTTTGAATACCGGGCTGGATGTGGGGAATAAACAACAACAATGGAAAGATAATATTTCCATATTTTACACCTATGCGGGGCGAACCGTTTCGGCCCGCCATGCCTGCATCCGCTCGAACGATGAGGGAATGCCCAGCATCCTGCGGTATTTCACCACCGTACGGCGTGAGAGGCTGAAGCCGTGCTGGCGCAGGGCCTCGGCATAATCCTGATCGGAGCGGACTCTGTGTGCCGTCTCGCTTTCCAGCAGGTGCAAAAGGCAGGCCCGCGCGGCGCCGCTAGCCTGTGCAGTGTCCGTATCCGCCCCCAGTGCGGCTGAAAAAAAGGCGCGCAGGGGCAGTGTGCCGCGCGGGGTCTGCACATATTTGTTGGCAACAATCCGGCTGATAGTGCTGTCGTTCAGCCGCAGGGCGCGGGCTACCTGCACCATGCTCAAAGGGCGCAGGGCCTGCGGGCCGTGGTCCAGACTGGCGGCCTGATAGTGCAGCACATGCCGCGCCACGGCCAG
>NZ_BAIN01000013.1 GCF_000613285.1 Acetobacter papayae JCM 25143
GTCCTGCCCTTCATCCGCGTCTTCCTCGGTATCGGCATCCGCGTGCTGAGTGGCATCGGACTGGGCGTTTTCGTTCCCGCCACCACCACGACGGCGACGGCGACGGCGGCGACGGCGGCGCGGCTCGTCCTCACCCTGAGCACCGGCTTCACCCTGCACGGCGGCCTCGGCTTCATTCTGCCGGGGCTGTGCCTGTGCCACAGGCTGCGTGGCCTGTGTGGTGGGCAGGTTTTCTTCCGTCGCGGGCTCGTCGGCCACCACGTTTTCAACCGGGGCAAGCTGAGTGGCCTGCTGCGATGCCGACGGATGGCGCGCACTCTGGCGACGCTCGATGCGGATTTCCGGCACCTGCAGCGTGGCGTCAGGCGAGAACAGAACCTCCATCTGGTGGCGCTGTTCGATCTGGCCCAGCCAGTCGCGCTTGTTGTTCAGGATATAGAAAGCGATATCCGCGGCGACATGCACCGTAATGGCCGAGGCCCGGCGGCGTGCGCCTTCTTCTTCCACGGAGCGGAGCACATGCAGGGCGGAGCTTTCCACGCTGCGGGTAACGCCGGTGCCATTGCAGTGCGGGCAGGGCACGAAAGCCGCTTCCGCCACCGAGGGGCGCAGCCGCTGGCGTGACATTTCCAGCAACCCGAAATGGGAGATGGAGCCAATCTGGATGCGGGCGCGGTCGTTGCGCAGGGCGTCCTTCAGGCGGCGCTCGATCATGGCGTTGTGACGGCGGGACTCCATGTCGATGAAGTCGATCACAATCAGCCCGGCAAGGTCGCGCAGGCGGAGCTGGCGCGCCACTTCATCTGCCGCTTCCTGATTGGTGCGGAAGGCGGTTTCCTCGATGTTGCGCTGGCTTGTGGCCTTGCCCGAGTTCACGTCGATCGCGACGAGTGCCTCGGTCTGGTTGATAACCAGATACCCACCCGAGCGCAGCGGCACCACGGGGGAGAACATGGCATCAAGGTGCCCTTCCACCTGATAATGGGTGAAGAGGGGCTGGTTTTCCTTGTTCCACAGCCGCACTTTTTCGGCGTGCTGGGGCATGAGCATGCGCATGAAGTCGCGGGCGGCTTTCCAGCCACTTTCGCCATCCACCACGATCTCGCTCACATCACGCGTATACACATCGCGGATGGCGCGTTTGACCAGACTGGCTTCCTCATAGATCAGCGCCGGGGCCATGGAGCCCAGCGTATGATCGCGGATGTCATCCCACAGGTGCAGCAGGTATTCGCAGTCACGGGTGATTTCCGGTCCGGGGCGCTGTGCGCCTGCGGTGCGGACAATCATGGCCATGCCGCGTGGCAGGTTCAGCCCGCTGATGATATCGCGCAGGCGCTTGCGGTCGGGCACGGAGGTAATCTTGCGCGACACACCGCCGCCACGCAGGGCGTTGGGCATCAGCACGCAGTAGCGGCCGGCCAGCGATACATAGGTGGTCAGCGCGGCACCCTTGTTGCCGCGTTCTTCCTTGACCACCTGCACCAGCATGACCTGACGGCGGCGAATGACTTCCTGAATACGGTAATTGCGCAGGAAACGGGCAATGCGCTTCTGGATCAGCGCTTCCTCGCCCGTATCGGTTTCACCGCTCACATATTCCGGGGCATCGGCCTGTTCGGACGAGGGGGCGTCTTCGCCTTCTTCAGAGGGTTCGGCACCTTCCGCGTCCTCGGCGGAGGCGCTGGGGGCGTCCCCTTCCTCATCTTCGTCCTCGGCGTTTTGGAGCAGGGTTTCTTCTTCGGCCTGCAGGGCCAGAAGCTGCTCACGATCCGCTACGGGGATCTGATAGTAATCCGGGTGGATTTCGCTGAAGGCCAGAAAGCCGTGCCGGTTGCCACCATATTCCACAAAAGCGGCCTGAAGGCTGGGTTCAACCCGGATAACACGTGCTAGGTAGATGTTGCCTTTGAGCTGCTTTTTGGCAGCCGATTCAACATCGTAATCTTCAAGTCTGTTTCCATCCATCACGACCACGCGCGTTTCTTCCGCGTGTGTCGCGTCGATAAGCATCCGCTTTGACATAAAAAAAACAACTCCGGTGCGCAGGTGGCCAGCCCGTGCCGCGCTGCTGCCACAAGGGCATAACGTGGCGCGGGGGCGCTTCCTGCGGGTAAAAAGAGGCATGAACTGGAACACGGATAGCGCTTGCGCCCCAACCGACCGGAAGCCACGGCGCGGCACCAGCCAGGGGGCATGCCACCTGCGGTCTGTCCGTCGTGTTCAGGGCGTTGAAACGGGCGATTGTCACGTGTCCTTTGTTATGTGCGCCGACTTCTGATGCTCCATACCGGGCCACCCTCAATCCGGGCGGCCTGCGGGCGTTGCGGGCCAGAAACTGGAACACAGTCTGCACGGCGGGCATTAAAGCCCTTTTTCCATGCACAATAAGCATGGCGCAAATACTGGCTGTCTGCAAGACATTCATGTGACAGCCATATGACAACGCGACCAGAAGGCTTTGGCTAGTCTGAGATAAGTAGACTGTGGGGCATTTTATCCAGCGTGATTTCTTGGCACAGGGAGCGCGCACGGTGCTAGACTTTGCGGGGAATGCTGTCAGGGAGAGCCAATGTCGCAGGATGGCGGGAAAAATTCCGGGGTAATGCAGTCTTATCCTACCGAAGATGCGCTTTACGGGCGTGGCTCTTCAGGGCTTTTACTCCCGAGGCGCCTTATTCTCGGTGGTGTTGCGGTGGGGGTGCCGTGCCGTGGGCTGGCGCGCTGGCGCGTGCGGCGCATCATGCCCCCAAGCTTGCGGCCCCTGCGATTATTGGCGGGGCGGAGCCGCCCAAGCCCCTGATCATGCTCGACCCCGGGCATGGCGGTAAGGACCCCGGCGCTATCGGCCTGTCCGGCACGTATGAAAAGCATGTGGCCGAGGCAGCGGGGCAGGAATTGCGGAACCAGCTTCTGGCAACGGGCCGCTATCGTGTCGCCATGACGCGCAGCAGCGATCACTTCATTCCACTGGCAGGGCGGGTTGAACTGGCGCAGCAGCATGGTGCGGCGCTGTTTTTGTCCATGCATGCGGATGCCCTGCATAATCCTTCGGTGCGTGGGGCGAGTGTCTATACGCATGCCCATGGCGCATCCGACACGCAGACGGCTGATCTGGCGCGCACGGAAAACAGTGCGGACCGTTACGGTGGTCCGCTGGTGCATGGGGCCTCGCCCGAGGTGCAGCAGATTCTGGCCAGTCTGGTTACGGAGGAAACACGCACGGGCTCGGCGCATATGGCGCAGGCGGTGGTGTCCTCTTTCCGCTCACGTGTGCTGCTGCTGTCGCACCCACACCGGCATGCCGCCTTTGCGGTGCTGAAATCGGCCCAGATTCCCTCTGTGCTGGTGGAGATGGGTTTCATGTCCAACAGGCTGGACGAGGCAGCACTCAAGCAGGCCGGGCACCGGGCGATGGTTGCAGGTGCGCTGTGCGATGCCATTAACCGCTACTTTGCCGCAGCGGGCGCGGGCTAGCCGGATAGGCTTTATATTATTGTTCGGGAGAGATGGTGCCCAGAAGAAGACTCGAACTTCCACGACCTTGCGGCCACAGGTACCTGAAACCTGCGCGTCTACCAATTCCGCCATCTGGGCACAAACGGCAACCCGCTTGAAGCAGGCTGGTGAAGAGGCGTTTACCGTGGGTGCGGGTGGGCGTCAACTGGCAAAACGTGGTGCGAGTGGAAAATAAATTACGCCATATCAGGGGTTTGTGTACAGCAAGGTAAAAGCTGACCCAAGCGAGAGGGTGGCTCCCCAAAGGGGATGTATTTATTTTTATTTGGGAGAGATGGTGCCCAGAAGAAGACTCGAACTTCCACGACCTTGCGGCCACAGGTACCTGAAACCTGCGCGTCTACCAATTCCGCCATCTGGGCTCAAATGGCAACCCGCTCGGAGCAGGCTGGTGGAGAGGCGTTTACCGTGGGTGTGAGGGCACGTCAACGCACAAAATGTATTTTTTCTGAAACAGGCAAAAAGAATCCTGTCCGCTCCGCCACTTGACCACATTCCTGTGAAGGTAAAGGGGAATTCCCTGTGGGGAGGTTCCCGAGTGTGCGTGATTGGGTCACACTCCACCTACACATCACGGTCGTCGGGGGCCGGGCGCGTGTTCTGTGTCCGGTGTGCTGCTGGCGGCATGCGGAAAGGCAGGGTCATGAGTGTAAGCGGGACGGCGGTCGTTTTTGGTGGCGGCGGTTTTGTCGGGCAGTATGTCGTGCAGTTTCTGGCGCAGGCTGGCTACATGGTGCGCGTGGCCAGCCGCAGGCCGGACCGTGGTGCGCTGCTGCGGCCTCTGGGGCGTGTGGGGCAGGTGGCGCCGTTCTATGCCAGCGTGCGGGATGAGCAATCCGTGGCCTGCGTGGTGCGTGGGGCGGATGTGGTGATCAATCTTGCGGCGGTGCTGGGTCATCGGGCGGGCAGACTCTTCAGGCGGTCAATGTGGAGGGGGCGGGGCGTGTGGCTCGCTTAGCCGCGCAGGCGGGTGTGGCGCGTTTCGTGCATATGTCCGCCCTTGGGTGCGGGCCGGAAGATAATGCGCCATCCGCTTACGGGCGCAGTCGGGCGGAGGGTGAAAATGCCGTCAAGCAGTACCGGCCCGATGCCGCTATTGTGCGCCCGTCCGTGATTTTTGGGCCTGAGGATCGTTTTTTCAATCTGTTCGCCACGCTGGTGCGCTACCTGCCTGTTTTGCCGGTTTATGAGCCCGATACGCGGGTGCAGCCTGTTTATGTGGGTGATGTGGCAGAGGTGGTGGGTAGGCTTGCCACGCAGGATGGTTACGTGGCCCGGAGCTGGCCGCTGGGTGGACCGCAGGTTATGTCTATGTGTGAGATTGCACGGCTGGTGTTGAAAGAAACCGGGCGCGACAAATCCCTGCTGCATGTGCCGTTGTCTCTCGCCCGGCTTCAGGCTTGGGTTTTGGAAAAACTGCCGGGCAAGCTGCTAACGCGCGATCAGTTGCTCATGCTCTCGCGCGATACGGTCATGCCCGCGAACGAATCGGGGTTTGAGCCGTTCGGGCTGGTGCCGCGCAGTGTGGCCTCCTGTGTGCCGTTTTATCTGGAGCGCTACCGGGCTGGGGGTGGTCGCGCGGGTATTTTTGTTCCTGAGCGGTGATGCTGGGTGCTTTTTAGGGTAAAGATGTGTGATTTTTCTGCAGAAAACTGCCAGAAAACACAAAAAGGACAGCAATGCTGTCTTTTTATTGCCCGTAGGAACGGGCAGGGTGCGCGTCGCTTGATTTAAGGGGCGAGGTCTGTCTGGCGCGCCCTGTCGTCCGGGGATTGCGCATGACAAACAAGATGCTGAAATTTGTCTCCGTTCAGCAGAGACAGCCGGAGAAACGCACGGCCGAAGATCGTCGCGCGGATTTTGACGAAATCTATACGGATTTCGTGCCTGCCGGTGCCGTGGAACAGTCCAGCCGCTGCTCGCAGTGCGGCGTGCCGTTCTGCTCGGTTCACTGCCCGCTGGGGAACAACATTCCCGACTGGCTGATGCTCACCGCTCAGGGGCGGCTGGAGGAAGCCTATGGCGTGTCCTCCGCCACCAACAGTTTTCCTGAAATCTGTGGCCGTATCTGCCCGCAGGACAGGCTGTGCGAAGGCAACTGCGTGATCGAACCGGGGTTCGAGAGCGTGACCATTGGTGCCGTTGAGCGCTACATTACCGATACAGCTTTTGAAAACGGCTGGGTGCGCCCGACCCGTCCTTTCGCGGAGCGTGAGGAATCGGTGGGGATCGTTGGCGCAGGCCCAGCCGGGCTTGCCGCGGCCGAGCGCCTGCGTGCTGCCGGTTTTCAGGTGCATGTCTATGACCGTTACGACCGCGTGGGTGGTCTGCTGGTTTATGGTATTCCCGGCTTCAAGCTCGAAAAACATATCGTGGCCCGCCGTCATGATCTGCTGGTGGAAAGCGGCGTTACGTTCCACCTCGGTCAGGGGATTGGTAGCGGGGAAGGCGAACTGTCGTTCGACGCCCTGCGTGCGCGCCACAATGCCGTACTGATTGCCACGGGTGTTTACAAGTCGCGCGAAATCGGTGGCCCCGGTGCAGGTCTGGCTGGAATCGAGCGCGCGCTTGATTACCTGACCGCTTCCAACCGTCGCTCGCTGGGCGATGTCCTGCCGGATGACGCGCAGGCGCTGGATGCCAACGGCAAGAATGTGGTGGTGCTGGGTGGTGGCGATACCGCCATGGACTGCGTGCGCACCGCTATCCGTCAGGGTGCCAAATCCGTGCGCTGCCTCTACCGGCGCGACAAGGCGAACATGCCCGGCTCCGCCCGTGAAGTGAAAAACGCCGAGGAAGAAGGCGTGCAGTTCGAATGGCTGGCCGCTCCCGAGGCGTTCGTGGGCGATGGTCATGTTACGGGTGTGCGCGCCACGCGCATGAAGCTGGGTCTGCCTGATGCCTCGGGCCGTCAGTCCGTGGAAGCGCTTGAAGGTTCTTCCTTCACGCTTGAGGCCGATCTGGTCATCAAGGCGCTGGGGTTTGATCCCGAGCCGCTGCCCCAGCTCTGGGCGCAGCCGGGGCTTGAGGTTTCGCGCTGGGGCACGCTCAAGGTTGGCCAGCAGGATTTCCAGACCACGGTGCCCGGCGTTTTTGCCGCGGGCGATATCGTGCGCGGCGCCAGCCTTGTGGTGTGGGCCATCAAGGACGGGCGTGAGGCTGCCGACAGCATTCAGCAGTGGATTGAAGCAAACAATACGGCACCCGCCGCGCAGGAGCAGGGTTGATGACGATGGAACAGGTTCCGAACATGGAAAGCGGCGCGGAGTTCCTGAACGCGTGGGACGCCAACGTAACAGCGCTGGACGGGCTGTACGACCCGGCTGATGAGCGCGATTCCTGCGGTGTGGGCCTTATTGCTGCTCTCGACGGCCAGCGCCGCCGCGAGGTGGTGGAAGCCGGTATCGCAGCCCTGAAGGCCATCTGGCACCGTGGTGCTGTCGATGCCGACGGCAAGACGGGCGATGGCGCTGGTATTCACGTTGAAATTCCGCAGGCGTTCTTTGCCGATGCCATCCGTCGTACGGGCGATAGCCCGGACAAGGGGCCGATTGCGGTGGGGCAGGTCTTTCTGCCCAAGACTGATATGAGCGCGCAGGAACAGTGCCGCCAGATTATCGAAACCGAAATTCTGGCTCTGGGTTACGGCATTTACGGCTGGCGTCAGGTGCCGATTGACACGGCCTGCATTGGTGAGAAAGCCAATGCGACCCGGCCTGAAATCGAACAGATCCTGATCCGCAACCTGCCTTGCCGGGACGAGGAAACGTTCGAGCGCGACCTGTACGTGATCCGTCGGCGTATCGAAAAGGCGGCTATCGCAGCACAGGTTGACCTGTATATCTGCTCGCTCTCATGCCGCTCCCTTATCTATAAGGGCATGTTTCTGGCCGAGCATCTGACGGAATTCTATCCTGATCTGCTCGACGAGCGGTTTATCAGCCGTTTTGCCATCTATCATCAGCGCTATTCGACCAACACCTTCCCGACATGGAAGCTGGCGCAGCTTTCCGCCGTCTGGCGCATAATGGTGAAATCAACACCATTTCGGGCAACGTCAACTGGATGAAAAGTCACGAGACGCGGCTTTCTCACCCCGATCTTGATCCGTGGATGAACGATATCAAGCCGCTGGTGCAGGCTGGTGGCTCCGATACCGCGACACTGGACAACGTGTTTGAACTGCTGACCTTTGCCGGGCGTGATGCGCCTGCGGCCAAGGCTTTGATGATCCCGGCCAGCGTGGGGGGTAATTCCTCCATGAAGCAGGCGCATCGGGACATGTTCACCTACTGCAACGCGGTTATGGAACCGTGGGACGGCCCGGCCGCCCTGTGCGCCACCGATGGGCGCTGGATCGTTGCGGGGCTTGACCGTTCCGGCCTGCGTCCGCTGCGCTACACCATCACCACCGACAATCTGCTGATCGTGGGTTCGGAAACGGGTATGGTGCGCGTGCCTGACAACGCCATTGTCAGCCGTGGCCGCCTTGGCCCGGGCGAGATGATTGGCGTGGATCTGGACGAGGCGCGGCTGTACGGCAATGCCGAACTGCTTGATGTGCTGTCCGAACGTCAGGATTTCTCGGACTGGATCAAGCGCACGCAAAAGGTCGGGCATCTGGTTCGTTCCGATGTGACGGAGCCCGCGCATTATACGGGCGACGAACTGCGCCGCCGCCAGCTTGCGGTTGGCACTACGCTTGAGGAACTGGAAGCCATTCTCCACCCCATGGTGGAAGATGCGAGCGAAGCCATCGGCTCCATGGGTGATGATACGCCTCTGGCCGTTCTGTCCTCACGCTATCGCGGGCTGTCGCATTATTTCCGCCAGATGTTCAGCCAGGTGACCAACCCGCCTATCGATTCCCTGCGTGAATCGGGTGTCATGAGCCTCGTGACGCGGCTGGGGAATCTGGGCAACATTCTCGACCAGTCGGCCGAGCAGTGCGCCATGCTGCAACTGCCCAGCCCAGTGCTGACTTCGGGTGAATATGAAGCCCTGCGCGCGTTCTGTAAGGACGCGGGCTGTGTGATCGACTGCACCTTCCCCGCTGCCGATGGCGAGGCCGGCCTGCGTGAAGCCATTGCCCGTATTCGCCGTGAGGCCGAGGAAGGCGTGCGCCGTGGCTGCACCCATGTGTTCCTGACGGATGAGGATCAGTCCGCCGAACGCGCTTCCATTCCCATGATTCTGGCTACGGCGGCGGTGCATACGCATCTGGTGCGCACCTCGCTGCGTACGTTCACCTCGCTGAACGTACGCACGGCCACGGCGCTGGATGTGCATGCCATTGCGGTGACGATCGGGGTCGGTGCGACCACGGTCAACCCGTATCTGGCGCAGGAAAGCATTGCCGAGCGGCACCGTCGGGGCCTGTTTGGCGAGCGTAGCCTGCGTGAGTGCATGGAGCGTTATCGTAAGGCGGTGGACAAGGGTCTGCTCAAGATCATGTCCAAGATGGGTATTTCCATCGTGCGTCGTATCGTGGCGGCTGCAATTTCGAGGCCGTGGGCCTGTCCCGTGCGCTGGCGGCGGAATTCTTCCCCGGCATGCCCTCGCGCGTTTCCGGTATTGGCCTGTCGGGCATCGCTCGTAAGGTGCTGGGTCTGCACAAGCAGGCGTGGTCGGCGGCTTCCGCTCTGACCCTGCCGGTGGGCGGGCTGTACAAGATGCGCCGCACCGGGGAGCAGCATGCGTTCGACGGCGGGGTGATCCACATGCTCCAGACCGCCGTGGCAACCGACAGCTTCACCACCTACAAGCGTTATGCCGATGCCGTGCGCGCGCAGCCCCCCGTGGCGCTGCGTGACCTGCTCGACTTCCGCGAAGGGCGCACGCCTATTCCGGTGGAAGAGGTCGAAAGCATTACGCAGCTGCGTAAGCGCCTGATCTCGCCCGCCATTTCTCTGGGTGCGCTCAGCCCCGAAGCGCATGAGACGCTCTCCATCGCCATGAACCGTATCGGTGCGAAATCCGATTCCGGTGAAGGTGGTGAAGATCCGGCACGCGCCAAGCCGCGCCCCAATGGTGACAATGCCTCCTCTGCCATCAAGCAGGTGGCATCGGGCCGTTTTGGCGTGACCGCGCAGTATCTCAATGATTGCCGCGAGCTTGAAATCAAGGTGGCGCAGGGTGCCAAGCCGGGTGAAGGCGGGCAGTTGCCGGGCTTCAAGGTTACGGAGCTGATCGCCAAGCTGCGTCATGCAACGCCGGGTGTGACCCTTATCTCGCCCCCGCCGCACCATGATATCTACTCGATCGAGGATCTGGCGCAGCTCATCTACGATCTCAAGCAGATCAACCCGGATGCGACGGTAACCGTCAAGCTGGTGGCGCGCTCGGGTATCGGTACCATTGCGGCAGGTGTGGCCAAGGCCAAGGCTGATGCCATCCTGATTTCCGGCCATTGCGGTGGCACGGGGGCCAGTCCGGTCAGCTCCATCAAATATGCGGGTCTGCCGTGGGAGCTGGGTCTGGCGGAAACGCATCAGGTGCTCATGCTCAACCGTCTGCGTCACCGCGTGCGCCTGCGTGCGGATGGCGGGATCAAGACCGGGCGTGATGTGGTGATTGCCGCCATGCTGGGTGCCGAAGAATTCGGTATCGGCACGGCCAGCCTTGTGGCCATGGGCTGCATTATGGTGCGTCAGTGCCATTCCAACACATGCCCGGTGGGCGTGTGTTCGCAGGACCCGGCCATGCGCGCCAAGTTTGAAGGCACGCCGGAGAAGGTGATCAACCTGTTCTCCTTCATTGCCGAAGATGTGCGCAACATTCTGGCATCGCTCGGCTTCCGTACCCTCAATGAGGTGATCGGGCGCACGGATCTGCTGCATCAGGTTTCACGTGGCACGGATGATCTGGATGATCTGGATCTGAACTCCCTGCTGTCTCAGGCGGACCCCGGCCCGTATGCGCGCTACTGCACGCTTGAAGGCCGTAACGAGGTGCCCGATACGCTTGACGCGCAGATGATTGGCGATGCCCAGCCGCTGTTCTCGCATGGCGAGAAAATGCAGCTGCATTACAACGTGCAGAACACGCAGCGCGCCATTGGCACGCGCATGTCTTCGCTGATCGTGCGTCAGTTCGGCATGGCAACGCTGGCGCCGGGGCACCTGACGGTGCGCCTGCGCGGTTCCGCTGGGCAGTCGCTCGGGGCGTTTGCGGTGCAGGGGCTCAAGCTCGAAGTCATTGGCGATGCCAACGATTACGTGGGTAAGGGGCTTTCGGGGGCTACCATTACGGTGCGTCCGTCCGTGTCCTCCACGCTGGTGTCCAACCAGAACGCCATTATCGGCAACACGGTGCTGTATGGCGCAACGGCGGGTGAGCTGTATGCGGCGGGGCAGGCGGGTGAGCGCTTTGCGGTGCGTAACTCGGGGGCTGTGGCCGTGGTGGAAGGCTGCGGGTCGAACGGGTGCGAATACATGACCGGCGGCACCGTTGTGGTGCTGGGTGATGTGGGCGACAATTTCGGCGCAGGCTTTACCGGCGGCATGGCTTTCGTGTTGGATGAGCACAATACCTTCGACAAGCGCATCAACCCCGAATCCCTGATCTGGACACGGGTTGTCGATCCGAAATGGGCCGATACCCTCAAGCGGCTGGTTGAACGCCACGTGGAAGAAACCGATTCTGCCTATGCGGCCATGCTGCTGCACAAGTGGGAAGAGGTTCTGCCGCGCTTCTGGCAGATCGTACCCACCGATTACGCCAAGGTGATTGGTTTTTCCGTTCCCGAAGTGGCGCTGGAAAAAACGGCCTGATCCCTTTGCGAACAGGTAAATGAACGATAGCGGGCGAAGGGGCTTCCTCTTTGCCCGCTTCGTATTTGGGGGGCGGTATTGGGGCGCTGCGTGCCGCACCCGGCAAGTGCTCTCGCCTCGGGCAAATTTGCAGGTTAGAGTGGGGGTATGGAACAGACCAAGTCATCCCCCCATTTCATGTCTTCCCTGCGGCGTGCCGCACCCTCCTGCGGTGCTGCCGCCTATTCCTCCGAGGTGGAACAGGCTGCCGCCGATACACAGGCGAGCCTGCCGCGCTGGGATCTTTCCGCCCTGTATGCGGGGATGGACGACCCCAAGCTTGAGGCCGATCTGGCGCAGGCTGCCGAGCAGGCGCGGGCGTTCAGCGCGCGTTATCAGGGGAAACTTGCCGCCCTATCCGGCGCGCAACTGGCCGAAGCCCTCGAAACATTCGAGGCGGTGGAAGAAAAGCTGGGCCGTGCTGGCTCTTATTCTTCCTTGCTGTTTGCCGCGGATTCGTCGGATGCCGCCATCAGCCGTTTCAGCCAGTCCATGAATGAACGGCTGACCACGATCGCAGCGGACCTGCTGTTTTTCGGCCTTGAGCTGAACCGGCTGGAAGAGGGCGACCTTGCTCAAAAGCTGAAAGACCCCGCACTGGCGCGCTGGCAGCCTTACCTGCGCGATGTGCGGATGTATCGTGAGCACCAGCTTTCCGATGAAGTGGAAAAGGTCTTTCTGGAGAAATCCGTCACAGGGGCTCAGGCTTGGTGCCGCCTGTTTGACGAGACAATCGCAGCCCTGCGTGTCACGCTGGATGGTCGCGAGATGACGGTGGGCGAGGCGCTCAACCGCCTGTCCTCCCCCGAGCGCGCCGTGCGCGAGCTGGCGGGCAAGGCCGTGGGCGAGGTTTTTGGCACCAATCTGCGGCTGTTCTCGCTCATTACCAACACGCTGGCCAAGGACAAGTCCATTGCCGACGGGCTGCGGCATTACGCCCGGCCCACCTCGTCGCGCAATCTGTCCAATATGGTGGAAGATGAGGTGGTGGATGCGCTGGTTTCAGCCGTAAAGACTGACTACCCGCGTCTTTCGCACCGCTACTATGCGCTCAAGGCCCGCTGGATGGGGCTGGAAAAGCTTGAACACTGGGACCGTAACGCTCCCCTGCCGGGTAGTGACGAGCGTGCTATTCCTTGGGCCGAGGCCAAGGACATCGTGCAAAAGGCCTATGACGGGTTTGATCCGCGTCTGGGCAGCATTATCAGCACCTTTCTGAGCAATCCGTGGATTGACGTACCACCCGCGCCCGGCAAATCGCCCGGTGCGTTTGCACACCCCACCGTGCCTTCGGCGCATCCTTATATCCTGCTGAATTATCACGAGCGTATTCGTGATGTCATGACGCTGGCCCATGAACTTGGGCACGGAGTGCATCAGGTTCTGGCCGCGCGGCAGGGGTATCTGATGTCTGATACGCCGCTGACACTGGCGGAAACCGCCAGCGTGTTTGGCGAGATGCTGACCTTCCGCTCCCTGCTGGATGCCGAAACCGACCCCCAGCGCCGTCGGCTGCTGCTGGCCGGCAAGGTGGAGGACATGCTCAACACCGTGGTGCGGCAGATTGCCTTTTATGATTTCGAAACCCGTGTGCATGACGAGCGCCGTAGCGGCGAATTGCTGCCCGAGCGTATTGGTGAAATCTGGCGTGCGGTGCAGACGGAAAGCCTCGGCCCGGTCTTTAACTTCACGCCAGATTACGATGTGTTCTGGGCGTATATTCCGCATTTCATCCATTCGCCGTTCTATGTGTACGCCTATGCGTTTGGCGACTGTCTGGTGAACGCGCTCTATCGTGTTTACAGCGAAGGCGCTCCGGGCTTTGCTGACAAATACCTTGCCATGCTCGAGGCCGGCGGCACGCTACGCCACCGTGAGCTTCTGGCCCCCTTCGGGCTGGATGCCTCGGACCCGGCTTTCTGGCGCAAGGGGCTGGATGTGATTTCCGGCTTTATTGACGAACTGGAGCGGGACTGAGCATGGCGCGCGATCTCGATAATTCCGGGGTTTTTGGCGAATTCCGGCGCATGGTCCAGACCACGGGCACCGTGGGTGGCATTGCCGCCCGGCTGGCCGGGCATAAGATTGGCCTGTACAACGGGGGTGCCGCCCATGCGGAAGACCTCAAAACGGTTCTGGGCGGGCTGAAAGGCCCGCTGATGAAGGCGGCTCAGCTTCTGGCCACCATCCCCGGTGCCCTGCCTGAGGACTATGCCGAAGAACTGGCCGAGCTTCAGTCCAATGCACCGCCCATGGGCTGGAATTTTGTCCGCCGCCGTATGACGGCGGAACTGGGGCCGGGCTGGGAAAAACACTTCCGCTCTTTCGGGCGCGAGGCATCGGCTGCGGCCAGTCTGGGGCAGGTGCATCAGGCCGTGCTGGCCGATGGCCGCCGCGTAGCCTGCAAGCTGCAATATCCCGACATGAATACCGCCGTGGAGGCCGATCTGCGGCAGTTCCGCATGGCTATCGGGGTTTACCACAAGCTTGATAACGCTATCCGTCAGGATGATGTGGTGGAGGAGCTGAGCGAGCGCCTGCGTGAAGAACTCGACTACCGTCGCGAAGCCGCGAACATGCGGCTGTATCACGCCATACTGGCTGACTGCCCCGAGATTACGGTGCCACGCCCAGTTGATGAGCTATGCACCCGCCGTCTGCTGACCATGGAATGGGTGCAGGGGGAAAGTCTGGGCACGGCCATCAAGGCGGGTATGGATGAAGAGCGAAAAAAATCCATTGCCCGAGCCCTGTTCCGCGCTTGGTATGTGCCGCTTTACCAGTACGGCGTGGTGCATGGTGACCCGCATATGGGCAACTTTACGGTGCGGGAGGATGGCGGGCTGAACCTGCTTGATTTCGGCGCGATTCGTATTTTCAAGCCGAGTTTCATCAAGGGGAATATCGACCTCTACACGGCGTTGAAAACGGGCGATATCGACCTTGCCGCCCATGCGTATGAAGCATGGGGCTTCAAGGATCTAACGCGCGAGAAGGTGGAGGTGCTCAATGAATGGGCGGGTCTGCTGTTCACACCGCTGATGGATGACCGCGAACGCTCCATTCAGGAAGACAACGCTCCCGCCCATGGGCGCGAGGTTCTGGGCCGGGTGCATGAAAGCCTGCAGAAAGTAGGTGGTGTTCGCCTGCCGCGTGAATTCGTGCTGGTGGATCGCTCGGCTATCGGGCTGGGCTCGGTGTTCATGCGCCTGAAGGTGAAAATGAACTGGAATGCCCTGTTCCACGAAATTGTGGACGGGTTTGATGAAAAGGCATTGGCCGAACGGCAGGCCAGAATGCTGGAACTGGCGCGTTTTCCGGCTGACGCGCAGCCCGCTCTATAAAAAAGGCCGCTGCTCTGTTGAGAGCAGCGGCCTTTTCAGGCGTTGGCTTATCAGTAAGCCTGATAGTTCGCGCGCTTGAGATGAACCTTGTTGTAGTCGAGCTGGTCCTTGTCGAGCTGGAAGCCGATTTCGAAACGGTAGTCGGAATCGATGTTCTTGGGGACAATCGGCAGATCGACGCTGACAACCTTGGTATCGGTCTGGAAATTGGACAGATTGGGCGGGAAGGTCAGTGTGTGGTGGAACACATGCTTGTTCACGATCTTGTCGCCATGCAGCACAGCTACGAACCAGGGCAGGGACAGCGTGCTGGCCGTTGAGGCTGGACCGCGCTCGACGCTGATTCGGAGCACGATTCGGGTCTTGAGGTCTTTCGGCCCGGCGGCGAGGCAGTCGCCCTGCAGCTTGGTAATGCTGGCGCGTGCGATCAGATCACGGAAATTCGTGCTATTATTGGCATAAAGATAATAGTCCGCCGCCTCGGATGGGATATGCGTAATGGGGCATGCGGGCGGAAACACCATGGACTTGTCATCCTGGTTGCCGCACCCGGCGAGCGTTGTCAGCATGGCCAGAGCAGCCCCGCCGGTGGCCGCGATGCGGGGCAGGGAATGGCGCATGGGCGTGAGATCATGAAACATGAGGACAGTCCGGCGTTACAGGAAAACAGGAAAAACAGGCTGGAAAACACTGGTCATATGAAGGCCGCATGCCTGCGTAGGTGCTTTTCGGGGTAAATATGCCGCAAAACGGGTTGCATCCCTTGCGTCCTTTGCGTAGGCCACACCTGCTGTTACCTTTTCTGGTTCCGGGCATAGCCGGTTTTCAATATGCTTCTTCATAGCCAGCTCTCTTCTATACAGTCCGCGGCAACTTTGGGGAACACCATGCCCGATCAAACTGAAATCAAAGCCGCTCCTCAGGGTTCGGATGCCCTGCAGGGCCGCTCTCTCAAGGTTCTTCTGGCTGGGCCGCGTGGCTTCTGCGCCGGGGTGGATCGTGCCATCCGTGTTGTGGAGGAAGCCATCCGCCGTTACGGCGCGCCGGTCTATGTCCGCCATGAGATCGTGCACAATCGTACCGTGGTGGAGGAACTGGAAGCCAGGGTGCCATTTTTGTCGAAGAACTCGATGAAGTGCCGGCAGACGGCCATGTCGTGTTCTCGGCTCATGGCGTGCCCAAGACGGTTCCCGTCGAGGCCGAACGCCGCAACCTGCTGTATCTAGATGCAACCTGCCCGCTGGTGTCCAAGGTGCACCGCGAGGCTGAGCGCCATTATGCCGCAGGTGGGCCGGATAGCCGCCATATCCTGATGATTGGGCATGCGGGCCACCCCGAGGTGGTTGGCACCATGGGGCAGCTTCCGCCCGGCGCCATGACGCTGATCAACGATGCGGAAGAAGCCCGCACCGTCCAGCCTGAAGACCCCGCACGACTTGCCTTCATTACTCAGACTACGCTCTCGGTGGATGATACGGCTGAAATTGTCGATATCCTGCGCACCCGCTTTCCCCTGATCGAAGGCCCCAAGCGTGAGGATATCTGCTACGCCACCACCAACCGTCAGGAAGCGGTAAAGGATATCGCGCCTGAATGCGATCTGGTGATCGTGATCGGTTCGCCCAATTCCTCCAACTCCCAGCGCCTGCGTGAAGTGGCGGAGCGTTCGGGGGCCGGGCGCGCACTGCTGGTGCCTCGTCTGGATTCTCTGGACTGGTCGGTGCTGGAAGGCGTGAGCACGCTGGGGATTACGGCGGGTGCATCCGCGCCGGAAGCGCTGGTGCAGGAAATGCTGGCCGAAATGGCCAAGCGTTATACCCTGTGCATCGAGGAGCGGATCGTGAAGGAGGAAAACGTCACTTTCCGTCTTCCTGCTCCGCTGGGCTAAAGGGTGGTTCATGGCCGTCTATACGGACATTGGGGATGAAGACCTGCGTGCGTTTCTGGAAGGTTTTTCCATAGGCACGCTGGTCTCGTTCCGAGGTATTGCCGAAGGGGTTGAGAACAGTAATTTCCATCTGCGTACGACAGAAGGCGATTTCATTCTCACCCTGTACGAAAAACGTGTGAATGCGGCGGAACTGCCGTGGTTTCTGGGCTGATGCAGCATCTGGCGCGCGAGGGGGTAACCTGCCCGCAGCCCGTGGCTGACCAGCAGGGGCGCACACTACTGGAACTGGCGGGGCGGCCTGCCGCCATTACCACCTTCCTGCCCGGTGTATGGCCCCGCAGCGTGCGCAGCGAGCATTGCCGCCCGCTGGGCCGCGCCATGGCGCGGCTGCATCTGGCTGGGCGGTCCTATACGCCTGAACGGGCCAACAGCCTTGGACCGGATGCATGGGCTGGCCTGCTGCAAAGCTGCCGCCCCGCAGCGCAGACCGCATTCCCCGGTCTGGCGGCGGAGCTTGATACCGCTCTGGCCGCGACACTGCCTGCATGGCCGGGCCACGGGCAAACGCCCGCTTTGCCGCGCGGGCAGATTCATGCCGACCTGTTTCCTGACAACGTGTTCTTTCTTAATCACGACCTGTCCGGGCTGATCGACTTCTATTTCGCCTGCACCGATTTCCTGGCCTATGATATCGCCATCTGCCTGAACGCTTGGTGCTTTGAGCAGAGCGGGGCGTTCAACATTACCTTCGCGCGGCAGATTATGCTGGGGTATGAGGAAGTACGCCCGCTTGAAACGGCTGAGCGTAACGCCATGCCGGTGCTGGCACGTGGTGCGGCACTACGTTTCCTGCTGACCCGGCTATATGACTGGCTGAACACACCTGACGGAGCGCTGGTTACCCCCAAGGACCCGATGGACTATGTCCGCCGGCTGCGCTTTCACATGGCGACGGAGACTGCCAGTGGCTACGGATTCTGATCCCTCAGCCCTTATGCCGGAAGGGGAGGCTGCTGCCTCTGAACAGTCTGCCACAATGGTGGTTGAAATCTGGACAGATGGCGGCTGCAAGCCCAATCCCGGCCCCGGTGGCTGGGGTGTTCTGCTGCGGTGCAAGGGTAAGGAACGCGAACTGTCAGGTGGTGAGACGGCAACCACCAATAACCGCATGGAGCTGACAGCTGCCGCCGAGGCGCTTGAAGCGCTCAAGCGCCCGTGCGTTGTCAGCCTGCATACCGATAGCGAATATGTCCGTAATGGCATTACGCGCTGGCATACGGGCTGGGTGCGGCGCAACTGGCGCAACGCCTCGGGCGACCCGGTTGCCAATATGGATCTGTGGCGCCGGTTGCTGGATGCCGCCAAGCCGCATGATGTTTCGTGGCACTGGGTTAAGGGCCATTCCGGCGTGCCGGAAAACGAGCGGGTGGACCAACTCGCCACCGAAGCCCGGATCAAGATCGAACAGACGCTTTGATGGGAGCCAGCCCGTAGGGGCTGGCTACCTCAGGGTTGGCTGTCGGACTGGGCAAGGTCGATATAGTCCTGCGGGGCGCCCTGTGCGCCTGCCGCAGGCTGGCCAATAACACGCACATATATCCGCGTTGAGGGAATGCCGCTGTTCATCAGCACGCTGCGCGCGGCCAGACCGCGCAGCAGCGCCATCCGCCGTGGCAGGGACGGGTCGTTGGGTGCCCCTGAGCTATAGGCCATGACAATGGCACGGACATTCGGCTTATCGGCCAAGGACTGCCCGTATGTCAGAATAGCCTGATGCGTGGCCGGATTCAGTTCGTCAGACCCTGGAGCAAAGGTGATGCGCACCCCACCGGCAATAGGGGTGGCCGTACCCGTGGCCGTGACCACCACAGTGGGCTGCGGTGGAATGGGGAAGGGGTGCAGGGCGATTTCCGGCGTGGGGGTCAGAACCGGCGGCGGGGGCGGTGCCGCGGGAATGGTTGCCGCCGGGGGCGGGTGCCCCGGCGTATGGGTGGCTGCAGGCGTTGGGGCAGTCGTTGCCGTGGTTGCACCTGTGCCTGAGGCCACAGGCGGTGTTGTGGAAGCCTGAGTTGTGGCTTCGGTTTCGTGGGTATTGGTTTCCTGCGCGGGCTTGTGTGCCGCTGCGTGGGACTGGCTCTTTTCGCGCGTTGTGGTCGTGTTTGCCCGTTTGGCTGGGGCGGCTGGTCTGGCCTTTTCCGGGGCCGAGCCGAGCTGGTCCAGCGCGGAATTGCTGGTGACGATCTGCGCCTGCGCACCCTGAAGGGACAGCAGGGTTGCGGCACAGAACAGGGAAAACCGGCGGGAAAGAGAGAACACGTTTTGCATTGTCGCGCAGAATAGCCCACAAAATGAAAAGGGTGAACTGGGCAAAATGTCAGGCCCTGTGGCGTGGCTTTTGCGAATAATCAGGCATTGGCCCGCCCTGCCGCTCAGGCATTGAACTGTTCGCTGGCGATCCGCTCGGAAAGGGTCTGGCCGGGGTCGAACAGAACCGTCACGCTCTGGCTCCGGTCTTCACGCACGCTGACATGCGCCACCTCGCGAATTTCCATCGAATCGGCCACGGCTGCCACCGGGCGCTTGTCCTGCTCCAGAACGGTAAAGCTGACCTCAGCGGAGGAAGGCAGCAGCGCGCCGCGCCAGCGCCGGGGGCGAAAGGCGCAGATGGGGGTCAGGGGCAGAAGGTTGCCCGAGAGCGGCACGATCGGCCCATGAGCGGACAGGTTATAGGCAGTGGAGCCTGCGGGCGTGGCCAGCAATGCACCATCGCAGATCAGTTCAGGCAGGCGCACCAGACCATCTACATCGATACGGAGCTTGGCCGCCTGTCTAGTCTGGCGGAACAGATAGACATCGTTGAGGGCCAAGGCCTCGAAATGCTCACCCCGCACGGTGGTGGCGTTCATGCGCAGCGGGTGCAGCGTGGCTGCCTGCGCATGCCACAGGCGCTCTGGCAGATTTTCCTCGTCCGTGGGGTTCATCAGAAACCCGACAGAGCCGTAGTTCATGCCGTAAACGGGTGTTTCAAGCCCGGCTTCCAGCACGCCGCTTAATGTTTCCAGCATGAAGCCGTCGCCCCCGAGGCAGACGATCACATCGGCCTCGCCGGGGTGGCGGTTGCCATAGCGCGCGACAAGCCTGTCCAGTTCGTGCCGGGCTTCGACGCTGGGTGCGGCCATGAAGGCAAGGCGGCTGGGGGGCTGGCTGAAGGGTGACAGAGGGGCCGGAGCGGTCATGGCTGTGTTTCCGGTGTAAGGGCAGCCGCAAAATGGGGGGCAAGCGCCGTGCCCAGCAGTTCATCATAGACTGCCAGGGTGGCGTATTGCATGGCCTGTGTTGTGTAGTGGTCAAGCACGGCCTGTCGGGCCTTGTCTCCCATGAAAGCGCGGGCCTCTTCAGGCTGTCCAGCACGGTTTCAATGGCGTGGGCCAGTTCGGTAGCGTTGCCGGGTGTTATGGCCAGCCCGGTCTCGCCGTCCTGCACGGTTTCGATGGCACCGCCATGGCGCGCAACAATAACGGGCTTGGCCAGTGCCTGTGCTTCCACGACCACACGGCCAAAGGGTTCGGGCCGGAGTGAAGGGGCCAGTACCATGCAGGCCATGGCCATGGCGGCGGGCATGTCATCGCAATGCCCTGCAAAGCGGATATGCTCGCTCACCCCGGCCTGTGCGGCCTGTTCCGCCAGTGTGCGGGCATACTGGCCGCCTTGTGAATCCGAGCCGATCAGCACACAGCACCATCTAAGCTCGGGGCGGGTTGTGGCAATCTGCCCCAGTGCCTGCAGCACAAGGGCCTGTCCTTTCCATGCGGTCAGGCGTCCGGGCATGAGGATGACGGGAATATCAGGGGGCACGCGCCACTGTTCGGCCAGATCATGCACACGTTGGCCGCTGACGGAATCGGGAGAGAACTGTCGGATATCGGCCCCACGCGGAATGGTCCGCAGCCTGTCAGGACCGACATGGTATTCCCCCGCTAGTCGCCGGGCGATATGCGCGCTGATGGCAATAACCCTGTCACCGCTGGCCAGAACGGCGTTGTAGAGCTTTTTGGCGCCAAAGCGGGCTGCGTGGTCGCCATGCCATGTGGTGACAAGCGGAACACCTGCCCGGCGGCAGGCCAGCCGTGCCGCCCAAGCCGGTGCGCGCGAGCGGGCATGAACCAGCGCAACATCATGTGCGCGGATAATTCGCTCAAGGGCGCGGGCATTACGCAGGATATGCAGCGGGTTGCGGCTGCTGGCACGGGGGAGGGCGAGATGCGTGCCCCCCGCATGGCGCAGGCGGCTTTCCAGCCTCCCGCCGGTACTGACAACCAGCGCCTGCCCGCCGGCAAGGGTAATGGCTTCGGCCATTTCTATCGTGCCGCGTTCCACACCGCCCTGATCAAGTGCCGGGAGAACCTGCATAATAACGGGAGAGGCAGGGGCTTGGGTCATGCTCGCCCCTTACCATGCTTTGCGCCCGCACGCCTACCATGCGCCTGAGTCTGGTGTGCCGGAGGGTAGCGGGGAATGGGTTCAGCTTGACCTGTGCTGGCCGGTGTCTGCTATGAAAACTACCATGTGTCGTTCTTTTCGGATATCGCGGCTCTCCTCATCCTGCCTGTGCGGGGTGTGCTGGCCGGTACGGCGTTGTTCGCCACAGGGTCGTGGGCCGTGGCGGCAACGCGCGGCCATGGGGCGGGTGCTGTCAAGGCCCCGCCATGGTCGGTGGCCGCATGCATGAAAATGGTGGGAGAAGACCCCTCCGGTGCGCTGGATTACGCACAGGACGCCGTGCATGCCGGAGCGGCTGGCAGGCCCGGCACTGCCGTGCGTTAGCGCAGCTTGAAACGGGGGATGAGGCAACCGCCGCAACCGATCTGGAAGCGCTGGCGAAACTGCCAACAGGCCATGCGGATGGGCCATCCAGCGCGGATCAGGCCCAGCTTGCGCGTGAGGCAGCGGATGCATGGCTGGCGCTGGGGCAGGCCGCCCGTGCTCAGGCCTGCGCGGAATATGGCCTTGCACGCCAGAAGCAGGATCAGGGGCTGGTTATCGTGCTGGCACGGGCATTGCTGGATCAGAACCAGACTGGTGCGGCGCGGGATGTGCTGACGGGTTTTCTGGCGGTGGTCCCGCAAGCGTCTTCGCAAACTTATGTCCTGCTGGCCACGGCAGAACGGCGCATGGGGCAGATTGGCCCGGCTCTGGGCCATGTCAGCCGCGCGCTCGCACTTGATCCGCTCAACCCCGAAGCCCTGCTGGAACGCGGGATTATCAGCGAACAGCAAGGCCATGCCGCCAGCGCCCGGCAGGACTGGCAGCAGGTGCTTGAGCTGGCCCCCGACAGCCATGAGGCCGATCTGGCCCGGCAGGATCTGGCCGTCATGGCGGCGGACCCGGATTCGCCGTGACACAAACGTCGCATCGGGTAGGGCAGGGCACGCCTGTTCCCGTGCATGATGTGCTTGTGATCCGTCTTGGTGCGCTGGGTGATTTCATTCATAGCTTCGCGCCGTTTCAGGCGATCCGGCAGGCGCACCCGCAGGCACGTATTACCCTGCTGACCACCAGACCGTTTCTTGAACTCGCCCGCTCATGCCCATGGTTTGATGAGGTGGTGGAAGATGAGCGCCCCGGTCTGGCCACGCCGGGCCGTCTGCTGGCATTGCGCCAGTTCCTGCGCGGGTTTGACAGGGTTTACGATCTTCAGACATCCGGGCGCACGGCACGGTATTTCCGGCTGGCGGGCAAACCGGCCGGGTGGTCGGGTCATGTGCCGGGCTCGGCTCTGGCGCATGGCAACCCGTGGCGTAACGATATGCACACCCGTGCGCGCCAGCGAGATCAGTTGCGCATGGCCGGGATTGAGAGCGTGCCTGAACCGGAGATTGGCTGGCTGCTGGCACAGGCCAGACTGACCCCTGCCAGTCTGGGGCTTGAACAGCCATATGGCTGCTGGTGCCGGGGGCCTCGCCCGGCCATCCTGCCAAATGCTGGCCGCTGCGGCGATATGGCGAACTGGCTACCATTCTGGCCGAGCGGGGCATTCGCCCTGTTGTGGTGGGGGGCATGGCCGAAAAGCCTCTGGCCCAGGGGGTGCAGGCACTCTGCCCCACGGCACTGGACCTGACAGGCCTGACGACCATAGCAGATGTAGCGGGGCTGGCGGCCAACGCATGGGCCGCTGTGGGTAACGATACCGGCCCGATGCATCTTGCCGCACTGACAGGCTGCCGCTGCCTGACCCTGTTCTGTGCCAAGGGCGACCCTGCGCTGGCCGCCCCCATGGGGCTTGTGCCGGGGCAGGTGCGGGTGCTGTGGGTGCGTGATATGGCGTTACTTTCGGTACAGAGGGTTGCAGCCGCGCTCTGGTAGCGCCATTAAGCACAGGGCCGCCTTATTGCGGCCTGAATAGCCATATCGACACACTGGAGCTTGGATCAACATGCCCGCTATCACCCTACCCGACGGTTCTGTTCGCAGTTTTGACGGGCCGGTTACGGGGACGACGGTGGCGGAAGCGATCGGGCCCGGACTGGCCAAAGCCGCACTGGCCATGGAAGTGGATGGCCGCCTGTGCGATATCCGTGAGGATATCCGCCATGATGCGGCTCTGCGCTTCATTACCCGCAAAGACCCCGAAGCCCTTGAACTGATCCGCCACGATGCCGCCCATGTGCTGGCCGAAGCCGTGCAGGACCTGTTCCCCGGTACGCAGGTGACCATTGGGCCGTCCATTGAAAACGGGTTCTATTACGATTTCTACCGGGCCGAGCCGTTCACCCCTGATGATTTCGCCGCCATTGAAAAGCGCATGCGTGAAATCGTGGAGGGGGCAGAGCCCTTCGTGCGCGAGGTCTGGAACCGCAATGACGCCATCGCTTTTTTTGAAGAGCGCGGAGAAAGCTTCAAGGCGCAGTTGATCCGCGACCTGCCCGAGAGCGAAGATATTTCCATCTATCGTCAGGGCGAGTGGCTGGACCTGTGCCGTGGGCCGCATCTGCGCACCACAAAGGATGTTGGCACGGCTTTCAAGCTGATGAAGGTGGCTGGCGCCTACTGGCGTGGTGATCATCGCAACCCGATGCTGACCCGCGTTTACGGCACCGCATGGCGCGATCAGAAAGAGCTCGACGCCCATTTGCACCAGCTTGAGGAAGCCGAAAAGCGCGACCATCGCCGTATTGGCCGGGAAATGGGCCTGTTCCATTTTCAGGAAGAAGCTGTGGGGCAGGTATTCTGGCACGCCAAGGCTGGCGTATTTACAGCGTGCTGCAGGATTACATGCGGCGCGTGCAGACCCGCCACGGCTATCAGGAAGTGCGGACCCCGCAGCTTGTTGACCGTGGGCTGTGGGAAGCCTCAGGCCACTGGGACAAATACCGCCACCACATGTTTGTGGCGACCGTGGAGGACGAGGACAAGACACTTGCCCTCAAGCCCATGAACTGCCCATGCCATGTGCAGATTTTCCGCCATGGCCTGCGTTCCTACCGTGAGTTGCCGCTGCGTATGGCGGAATTTGGGGCCTGCCACCGTTACGAACCCTCGGGCGCGCTGCACGGGCTTATGCGCGTGCGTGGCTTTACGCAGGATGATGCGCATATCTTCTGCACGGAAGACCAGATTGCGGATGAAACCGTGCGCTTCGTGCGGATGCTGCATGAAGTCTATGGCGATCTCGGCTTCGAGCATGTGCGCGTGAAGTTTGCTGACCGGCCGGAGCAGCGCGCGGGCAGCGAGGATGTCTGGGACAAGGCGGAAAGCGCTTTGAAAGAAGCCTGTGCTGTCGCGGGGGTAGAGTACGAACATAACCCCGGCGAAGGTGCGTTTTACGGGCCCAAACTGGAATTCGTGCTGCGTGACGCCATCGGCCGTGACTGGCAGTGCGGCACGTTGCAGGTTGACCTCGTTCTGCCCGAACGGCTTGACGCCAGCTATGTGGGCGAGGATTCGGCCCGCCACCGGCCTGTCATGCTGCACCGGGCCATTCTGGGTTCGTTCGAGCGTTTCCTCGGTATTCTGATCGAGCAGCACGCCGGTCGCTTCCCGCTATGGCTGGCGCCGGTGCAGGTGGTGGTGGCGTCTATCGTGAGCGATGCCGCACCTTATGCCGAAAAAGTGGCCCAGTCCCTGCGGGATGCGGGTCTGGTGGCTGAGGCGGATGTCCGCAACGACAAGATCAACGCCAAGGTGCGTGAGCACAGTCTGGCCCGTGTGCCGGTCATGCTTGTCGTAGGCCGCCGCGAGGCGGAGGAAGGCACCGTGGCCATGCGCCGCCTTGGCAGTCAGGATCAGCAGAACCTGACGCTGGCTGAAGCGTTGCAGATGCTGGGTGCGGAAGCGACCCCGCCGGATATGCGGGTAGCGCGCACACCCGAGTAAAAGGAAGGAAAGCGGCTGTCGTTGCAGCAAGGCTGCAATGACAGGTTTTTCTTATGGGCGGCTTGATAAAAAATCGGGAACGCACATAATACCGCCGCGAAAAAGCCCCCTTGGGGCTTGAGCCAAAATTTGTAACAAAAAACAGGAGCCGACCATAGCCAGATCCCCTTTTCCCGCGCCCCCGAGCCGCGAAGGGCCGCGAGTGAACGAAGAGATTCGCGTTCCGCAGGTGCGTCTCATTGATGAAAACGGCGAAATGATCGGCATCATGACCGTTCGTGACGCTCTGGCGCGTGCCTATGGTGTCGGGCTTGATCTGCTGGAAATCAGCCCCAATGCGGAGCCGCCGGTCGTCAAGATTCTCGACTACGGCAAGTTCAAGTACGAACAGCAGAAAAAGCGCAACGAAGCCAAGAAGAAGCAGAAGGTTATCGAAATCAAGGAAGTCAAGGTTCGTCCGAATATCGACGAAAATGACTACCAGGTTAAGATGCGCGCGATCAAAAGCTTCATTGGCGATGGTGACAAGGTCAAGGTCACGCTGCGCTTCCGTGGCCGCGAAATGGCCCATCAGGAACTGGGGATCAAGGTTCTGGAGAGGATTCGCGCCGAAACGGACGAACTCACCAAGGTTGAACAGATGCCGCGTCTTGAAAACCGGCAGATGATCATGGTGCTGGCACCCCGCTAAAGGGTCTGCTCCGCTCTGTTTACAAAACCCGCTTCAGGCCTCAGGTCGGAAGCGGGTTTTGTGCTTTCAGGGGGATGTAGCGCGCCCCGCAGCGTAGGGTACGTTTTATTTAGGGGGCCAGAAGCACGGTGGCTGTGGCGGAGGCCCGTATGGTCTGGGCTTCACCCGTGCTGGAAGGAACCGGTGCCTCTGCTGCATCAGCTCCCATGCGCGCGGCCATGAGCATCACAGGCATGGGGCGGGGCAGCGGTTGGGCGGAAACATCAACCCGCTCAAAATGCGAGACCTGCTGGCCCAGTGTTTCCGCCAGTGTGTGGGCCTGTTTTTGCAGGTCCTTTACGGCTTCGGTTTCAGCCTGAAGGGTCAGCGCTGTACGGCGTTCCTCGGAAACGGACCATTCGAGCTGTTCGAGAATAAGCCCCTGCGCCTGAAGCTGCCCTACCAGCGGCAGCAGAATCTTGTTGTCATGGGCCTTGAGGGTGATGGTCTGCTGGGCAACCCAGAACGACGTATTGCTTTTTTCCTGATGCTGTTCGGAAACCGTGTATTCCAGTGCCGCTGTGGTAACGCCCTCCACCTTGGCGGCCTGTTCCATGGCCTTGCCTACCCGGCTGTTGACGGCCTGCTGGGCGCTGGCGGGGCTTTTGTCGCGGGATTCGACTCGGAATGTCGCGGTGAGCTCATCTGGGGCAGTCTGCACATGCCCTTCGGCGCGTAGGGTCAGCTTGGTCTGGGCGGGGCCGGAGGGCGCTGTCTGGGCCTGCGCCTGCGTGGTGGCAAGCAGCAGGGGTGCCGTGCAGAGAGCGGGCAGCGCAATGGTGGCTGCACGGCGTGCGGAGGGATAAAAACCGGTCGGGCGGAAAAATGCGGGCATCAAGCCACTCCCATGCGCCATGTCTGCAGGCGCTCTGTTGCGTATCACGCTCCATAACGCCTGCACATGACGGCAGGTTCATGGCAGGGGGGGCGTACTTTCGCGTGCGAGCATGTAACCGGCATTACGTACGGTCTGCAGCATGGGGTGTTCGAACGGTTTGTCTATTTTTTGCCGCAGTCGGGAAATATGAACGTCTATGACATTGGTCTGGGGGTCGAAATGGTAATCCCATACACCTTCGAGCAGCATGGAGCGGGTTACGACTTCTCCTGCATGGCGCATGAGAAATTCCAGCAGGCGGAATTCGCGGGGCTGGAGGTCGATTTTCTGGCCTGCGCGGTGCACGGTGCGCGAAAGCAGGTCTATGGCCAGATCACCCACGTCAAGATGGGTGGCGGGCTGGGCTATGGTGCGGTTGCGGCGTGTCAGCGCTTCAAGCCGGGCCAGAAGCTCGGCGAAAGAAAAAGGCTTGGTCATGTAATCGTCAGCACCCGCCTTCAGGCCCGCCACCTTGTCTTCAACATCGGACAGGGCGGAAAGCAGCAGAACGGGCGTAGTGTTGCCCATTTTGCGCAGGGTGGTGAGGACATGCAGACCCTCGGGTGTATCAGGCAGCACCCGGTCGAGGATGATGACATCAAAGACCGCAGCACCCGCATGGAGTAGCGCCTGACGGCCGTCTTCCGCCTGTTCGACCAGATGACCTGTCTCGCTCAGGCTTTTGGCGATAAACCTGCGGACTGTCTGGTCATCCTCGACAAGCAGAACACGCATGGACACTCCTCGGTGTTTCGCATGAAACCGAAGAACGGTACAGTATTAACCCTGTCTTGTCACCTATAGGGCTACAGGCGATCCTTTTCAGACAGGGCCGGGGTTACGCCATCCAGAATGGATAGCAGGACTGCCGTGAGTGGCGAGGCCAGAATAAGGCCGGGAAAGCCGAGGATTGCACCGAACAATGTCTGTGAAAGCACGGTCAGGGCCGGGGGCATCTGTACTGCGTGGCGCTGGATGACGGGGGCCAGCACGTTGCCTTCCAAAAACTGGATGGTGGCGTAAAGGGCTGCGACCATAACAGTCTCGCGCGTGCCCAGTGAGAGCGCGAGCAGCAGCGCAGGCACGGCTCCCATGATAGCACCGATATAAGGAATGAAGTTGCACAGCCCCGCCAGCACACCCAGTGCGAGCGCGAGCGGTACCCCGATAAACCACAGGCCCAGAGCGGAGAGCGTGCCCACCACAAGCATATCAAGCGACTGCCCGGCCACCCATGCCCACAGGGTGCGCCCGGCCCGGATCATCAGCCGCGCATGTGTTGGCGGCGCGGGGGCGGCACCAGCCGCAGCAGGCCATTGGCGTAGGTGCTGGGAGACATGGCAAAATACAGCCCCGCGATCAGCACCACCAGAATGGTGCCAAGCGCGCCGAAAGCCGAGCCAAGCATGCCGGTCATGGAACCGGCCAGACGTGAGCCGAGAGAGGCCAGACTGCTCTCGCCACCCCCCTGTGGGTTGCCCAGCGATGAGGCAGGTATTTGGCAATAAGCTGGCCCGTCGGGCTGTTCTGCATGGTCTGGCGCAGAGCGGTTTCCTGCTGGCGCAGGGCTTCCTGCAGACGCATGACTTCGTTGGCGATGGACGGGCCGCTGTTCCACACCAGCAGCACCACACTGCTGATAACCGCAACCACAACCAGCGCCAGCGCCCATGCGTAGGAAAGGCGCAGGTGGCGCACCAGCAGGGCGGACAGGCCATGCAGCACCACCGCGCACAGCACGGAGGCAAAGATGACCATCATCACATCACCTAGCAGCCAGATCAGCATGCCTGCTGCCACGGTGCTCAGGCTGATACGCAGCATGCGCAGGGCATCTACTGTTTGCCGACGATGGCAGTGGCGGATGGCGTGCCGTGGCTTGCGCTGTGCGGCGCCGTTTCATCCGGTGTCGCAGCATGTGACGGAGCGGAAACCTGTTCTGACGGTCCCGAAGGGTGTTCTGAAGACATGCAAAAAGCTCTTTCGGAAAGGCGCGGGTCTGTGTAACGGCAGTCTGATACGGTTTGTGGTAGCGCCATATCGTAATTTTTTCTCTAAATTCTTGTTGCCGCGTATCCGCAGTCGAGAAAGAATCTTGTGAAACGGGAGTAAACACCAGGAATGTCCGGTGTAAAAGAAGGAAGCCTCGCGGCGGCCTCCAAGGCTATTTTTGCCCTTGCGGTGGGCACTTTCGCGATTGGTACGGGTGAGTTTGCCGCCATGGGGCTTCTGCCCCAGATGGCGCAGGGCGTGCAGGCTACGATTCCCAGAACGGGTGAGGCCATTTCGGCCTATGCGATGGGTGTGGTCGTGGGGGCTCCCCTTATCGCGGTTTTTGGGGCGACACTCTCGCGGCGTACGTTGCTGGCCGTACTCATGGGCTGGTTTGCCGTTACCAACTGTCTGGGTACTCTGGCTGCCACACTGGGCATGCTTGATCTGGCGCGGTTTGTAACCGGTCTGCCCCATGGGGCGTTCATGGGGGTAGCTGCCCTTGTGGCGGCCGGGCTGGTGGACAGGGGCTATCGCGGCCGCGCGGTTGGGCGTGTTTTTTCTGGCCTGACGATTGCCAATGTGGTGGGGGCACCTTTTGCCACTTATGCGGGCTCCTATTTCGGATGGCGTCTGTCTTATGTGCTGATCGGGCTTGTGGGAGCACTCTGCTGCCTGATGGTTATGGCATGGGTGCCCTATGACCCGCCGAACAAGGCGCGCTCCGCCCTTTCCGAACTTCAGGCATTTACGCGCAAGCAGGTCTGGTACGTCATGGGCACCGTGGCGGTGGGCTGCGGTGGCATGTTTTGTGTGTACACCTATTTCTCGGTGACGTTGCAGGAGGTGACTGGCGTGCCGGTATGGGGCGTGCCGCTGTTTCAGGCTGTGTGGGGTGTAGGTATGTGCACCGGCGCATGGGCCGGTGGCCACCTGATGGACAAGAGCCTGAAATGGACGGCTATTGGTGCGTTTGTGTGGAATGCGCTCGCACTTGGGCTGTTTTCCCTCGTGGCAACCCATATGTGGCTGACTGCACTGGCAGTTTTCATGCTCGGTGGTGGTATTGCGGTGGGGCCAGCCATGCAGGTCAGGTTGATGGACGTGGCGGCGGACGCACAGACTCTGGCCGCCTCCATGAACCATGCCGCCTTTAATCTGGCGAACGCGCTGGGGGCATGGCTGGGTGGTCTGGTGCTGACAGCAGGTTTTGGATCCGCTGCTACGGGCTGGGCGGGCATGGTGCTGTCAGTGATCGGGCTTGTGCTGTTTGTACTGTCTTTGGCAGCGGAGCGGCGCGATAACAACCGGGCCGCCGCTCTGG
Organism: Acetobacter papayae JCM 25143; assembly: GCF_000613285.1. Classification (GTDB taxonomy): domain Bacteria; phylum Pseudomonadota; class Alphaproteobacteria; order Acetobacterales; family Acetobacteraceae; genus Acetobacter; species Acetobacter papayae. Next base: position 29,862 of record NZ_BAIN01000013.1, read on the forward strand.
CGGGTTAACCCTGTATGATGCAGGGCCTGTTTTTATTGGCCCTGCGCCCTGTCTTCTGGCCCCGTAGCGGGGCTGGAACTGGCAGCCCCGGCGGACTCTTCCGATCCGCCGGAGGGCTAACCCGCAAGGTCTGTGCCTGTCATGGGCCTGTGTCGCGCAGGCTCAGGTTTCGGGGTTGTTCGCGGCTTCTTCCATTTCGGTTTGCGCGCTCAGCCAGCGCTCTTCGGTTTCATCCTGCTCACGTTGCAGGGCGGCCAGACGGGTATTGAGTTTTGTTACTTCGGCGGCTTTGCCTTCGGCATACAAAGCGGGGTCGGCCAGTGCGCTTTCCAGTTTGGCGCGCTCTTCTTCCAGCTTGGCCAGTTTTGTTTCCGCATCCTTGATGATCTTGCGCAAGGGAGCCTGCGCCTTGCGGGCTTCGGCGCGTTCGCGCCGGTCTTCCTTACGGTTGCTTTGTGTGGCCGCGCTGTCGGCATCGGGGCGCTGGGTGGTGCGGCCTCTGTTGGCGGCGCGGGCGCGTTCGGCCAACCATGTGCGGTATTCCGCCATGTCGCCTCAAAGGGTGTCACCTTACCATCGGCAACCAGCCAGAGCCGGTCCGCCACCAGTTCGACCAGATGCGGGTCATGGCTAATCAGTACGACCGCGCCTTCAAAGGCGGAGAGTGCCTGATCAGCGCGTCACGCGCATCGAGGTCGAGATGGTTGGTGGGTTCGTCCAGCAGCAGAAGCTGCGGGGCGTCGCGCGTGGCCAGCGCCAGTAGCAGGCGCGCTTTTTCGCCACCCGACAGATCGCGCACGGGGGTTTCGGCCCGGTCCACATCCAGCCCGAAGCGGGCAAGCTGGGCGCGCACGGCTGGCGGTGTGGCCTTGGGCAGTGCGCGGCTCATATGGTCTATGGCGTTTTCATCCAGCCGGAGTTCCTCGGCCTGATGCTGGGCAAAATAGCCGACTTTCAACCGCGGGTTGCGCTCCACCGTGCCGCTGATCGGCTCCAGCCTGCCCGCCAGCAGTTTGACCAGCGTGGATTTGCCGTTGCCGTTGGCACCCAGCAGGGCAATGCGGTCTTCCATATCCAGCCGCAGTGACAGGCCAGACAGAATGGGCCGCCCGTCATACCCCACGCTGGCGCGGCTCATGTTCAGGATAGGCGGCGGCAGCCTTCGGGTTCAGGAAAAGCGAAGCGTGTGGGGGTGTCTTCCACCACGCTTTCGATGACGGGCAGCTTTTCCAGCGCTTTCAGCCGGGCCTGTGCCTGCCGGGCCTTGGTGGCCTTGGCGCGAAAGCGGTCCACAAAAGACTGCATATGCGCGCGCTGGGTGGCGATTTTTTCAGCCTGCCGGGCTTGTTGCAGGGCTTGCTCGGTGCGGATGCGTACGAAATTTTCGTAGCCGCCCGGTGTCAGGCTCAGCTTGCCACGGTCCAGATGGGCAATGGCATCCACGCACGAATCGAGCAGGCCGCGGTCGTGGCTGACAATCAGCGCGGCCCCGGCGAATCGGCGCAGCCAGTCTTCCAGCCAGAGTGTTGCTTCAAGGTCGAGATGGTTGGTGGGCTCGTCGAGCAGCAACAGGTCAGGTTCGAGAAACAGAGCCGTGGCCAGAGAGACGCGCATGCGCCACCCGCCGGAAAAGTCCGAAACGGGGCGGGCCTGCGCTTCGGTGTCAAACCCGAGCCCGGCCAGCACGGAAGCCGCGCGGGCCGGGGCGCTATCGGCCTGAATGGCGCGGAGTCTCTCATGAATTTCGGCAATGCGCTGCGGGTCTGTCGCGTGTTCGGCCTCGGCCAGCAGAGCCGTGCGTTCCTCATCCCCTGCCAGAACGGTTTGCAGCAGGGAGCCAAGGTCGGCCGGGGCTTCCTGCTTGACGCGGGCCATACGGGCGCGGGCGGAAAGGCGGATTTCGCCCCCATCGGGGGTTATATCTCCCGCTATGGCGGCCAGCAGGGTAGACTTTCCCGCGCCGTTGCGGCCGACAAGCCCTATTTTGCGGCCCGGTTCAACGGATAGACTGGCGTTATCCAGCAGCAGGCGGCCTGCCATGCGTAAGGATAGCTCGGAGATGACAAGAAGGCTCAACGCGGTTCCCGTTATTTGATGGAATCGTACATTACATTCTGTGTGGTACCTACCAGCCTTGGCCGATATGCTCTAGATGGGGGCGTGAAAGCCGCTTTGAGGGCGGATCGTACAGCAAGACAGGAGTAAGGCCCATGGCCAAGGAACGCACGCTTTCCATTATCAAGCCCGATGCAACCCGCCGTAACCTGACGGGCAAGATCAACGCCGTGTTCGAAGATGCGGGCCTGAGCATCGTTGCGCAGAAGCGCGTCCAGCTCACCCCCGCGCAGGCTGGTGCTTTCTATGCCGTGCACAAGGAACGCCCCTTTTACAACGATCTGGTGTCCTTCATGATTTCCGGCCCCGTCGTGCTGCAGGTGCTCGAAGGCGAGAACGCTGTTGCCAAGAACCGCGACGTCATGGGTGCGACCGACCCCAAGAAGGCCGAAGCCCACACCGTCCGCGCGCAGTTTGCTGAAAGCATTGAAGCAAACTCCGTTCACGGTTCCGACAGCGCTGAAAACGCCGCTAACGAAATCCGCTTCTTCTTCGCGGAAACCGAAATCCTTCCGTAAGATCTTTTCTGCCGGGCAACTCCCGGCGGGATGATTTGAAAACGGGCGCTCTCCAGCCATGCTGGGAGCGCCCGTTTTGCGTTTATGGGACAGTTTCGCACGATGGGTGCGGGCGCTTGCATAGCTTCAGGTAAAGCTCTGGCGCATGGCAGCTAATAGCCGGTCGCACACGCATGGGTGGTGCCTGCCTGACAGGCACGACAAGCCGGACAGATCGTTTCTATACTACCGGATACGGAAAAAACTTTGGCCTGACATCGGGCAGCCCTGACTGCGCGCCATTGTCAGACCGGCAGAGAGGGATGTCATGAAACTTCTGGCCGTTCATCCGAGCGCACTCATGTACACACGGGTTTTCCTCAGGCTGGAGCCTCTGGGGCTGGAACTGGTGGCGGGCGCGGCCCGCGCGGCGGGTCACGATGTGCGCATTATCGACCTGCAGGTGGAAACGCATGATGATTTCTGGAAGATTATGGATGACTTCCAGCCTGATGCGGTCTGCTACTCGGGTAATTATCTGGCCAATGTGCCTGAAATTCTCGATCTGTGCCGGGCGGTCCATTACCGTAATCCGTCCACGGTGCAGATCATAGGCGGGCATTCCGTCTCGTTTATTGCCAAGGATGTGCTCGACCTTGCCGAAGGAACAGTGACCTGTATCCTCAAGGGCGAGGGAGATGCCACCATCGGGCTGCTGCTCAACGCCATGCGTGACGGGCAGGATCTTATGGAGGTGCCGGGGGTTGTCACGATCAAAGGCGAAGGCCCGCCGCCGGTTTTTGTCAAATCGCTGGATGATGTCCGCCCCGCGCGCGATCTGCTCAGGCACCGCAACAAGTATTTCATCGGCACGCTGGACCCCGCTGCGTCTATTGAGTTTGCGCGTGGCTGTCCGTGGGACTGTACGTTCTGTTCCGCCTGGACGTTCTATGGGCGCTCCTACCGCACGGCCAGCCCGCAGGTGATTGCGGATGAACTGGAAGAGATCAAGGAGCCGGGTATCTTTATCGTTGATGATGTGGCCTTCGTGCATGAAGAGCACGGCATGGCCATTGCCAACGAGATCAAGAAGCGCGGTATCAAAAAGGAATACTACCTTGAAACCCGCGCCGATGTGCTGCTGCGCAACAAGGAGGTGTTCAAGGTCTGGAGCGAGATTGGCCTTTCCTACATCTTTATCGGGCTGGAAGCGGTGGATGAGGAAGGACTGAAACAGTTCCGCAAACGTGTATCGCTCGACAAGAATTTCGAAGCGCTCGAATATGCCCGCTCTCTGGGGCTGATTGTCGCAATCAACATTATTGCTGATCCCTCATGGGACAAAAAACGCTTTGAAACCGTGCGCCAGTGGTGTCTTGAAATTCCCGATATCGTCAATATTTCCGTAACCACGCCCTATCCGGGCACGGAAATCTGGCACAAGGAAGCGCGCCGTCTGACCACGCGCGATTACCGCCTGTTCGATATCCAGCATGCCGTGTTGCCCACAACCCTGCCGTTGCCTGAGTTTTACGAAGAACTGGTCAAGACCCAGCAGGTGCTCAACACCAAGCATATGGGTTGGGAAGCGCTGAAAGATACGGCGGGTATAGCCGTGCGCCTGTTGCGGCAGGGGCAGACGAATTTTGTAAAGATGCTGTGGAAGTTCAATTCCGTTTTCAACCCGGCCCTGCAGCTTGCGGATCACCAGCGCCCGGCGCGTTACCTTATGCCGATCCAGCCCGATGCGGTGGACAATATTTCCCGCTCCGACCTGTATGTGCATGGGCCGGGCGGGCGCAAAACCCGCGCGCTGGATGATGCTACCGAAAAATTTGTCGATACCACGCGCATGGGTGAGGAGGTCTGATTTCAGGCAGGTCTGGCCTGCTTATCCGGTATTTCAGCCCAGAAAAGGCCACAGGCTCTGGGCTGTATAGGTTTCAGCTACCAGACTGAACGGCCTGCCTGCCTGTGTGCGTAACAGTGCCGTATGGCGGAACAGATGCGCAGGCAGGGCAATTCCGCTGGGGGGGGAGGCGGGCAGATTTTCCTGTGGGGCGGTTTGCCTGTCCGTTCCAGCCCGCAGGGTTTGAAGCTGCGCGCGAGACAGGGTTTCCTGTGGCAGGGGCCACCACAGGCTTTCGCGCGCAAGGGTCTGGCGGAAAAAACCGAGCGCATGCACAGCGCGGCCAAAGGGTATGTCGGTTGTGTCCAGTGCCTGCTGCATGTCCGTATCTAGCAGGTCGGGTCTGTACCAATTTTCAGCCTCGGACAGGACAAGCGGCCCGCAGGTCATGCGGATTTTGCGGTAGTGCAGCGGGGCCTCGCCCAGCAGGGGGGCGAAGGCCGCCGGGCAGGGCGTAGCCGGTTCATGCGTTCTTTCCACCAGCAGGGGGGCGGCTATGCGCTCAGGGGCCAGCGCTATCCACTCTTCCAGCGCACGGGTTGCACTGGGGGACGCCAGCAGGGCGTTTTCAAGCCGGGCGATCAGGGTGGACAGATAAAGCCTGTCAGTCAGGGTATCGGGCAGGGTGGGCGGTGGCTGGGTCATTGGTGGAGCATACCATGTCCGCATCCGGTGCGCAGGGGGCGTTCCCTGTTTCCTGCCGGAGGGAAATTGGGCTATGGTAAGGATACGAATGACCTAAATGGTTATACTTCGTTTATTTTTAGAAGGGAAATGGGTGCAATGAGTTCCAGCACGACAAGTTTCATGGTTGATGGCATGACCTGCGACGGGTGCGTGTCCGCCGTGAAGCGCGCTCTTGCCGCCATTGAAGGTGTTGAGTCCACGGATGTGAATCTGGCCACCAGTGAAGTCACGGTTACCTATGATCCGGCGCGGGCTGGCATTTCCTCCCTGCGCAACGCCATTCGTGGCGCGGGTTACGAGGTAGGCTGAAAACGCCGCCGTGCCATGCGCTGGCGTGGCATGGTGCAAGCCTCCTGTGGCTGGCGGTAAGCGGGTGGACATGCCACCATAAGCAGCAACCGGCCACGCTGTGGGGTAGACGGGATATAGGGCATAACAGGGCGGACAAGGGCCACAATGCGTAAGACGACAACACTGGGCCTGAGCGTTCTGGCCGTGGGCGGTATTCTGCTGGGCGGCTGTTCGTCCGAAATCGGGCGTCTGCCCTCTGATACCGATGTATCCTGCCTGCGTAAGCAGATGGCCCCGCCGATGTTTCTCAGCTTTCCTCTGGCGGCCAATACCTGCCAGCGCCTGACCAACCATGGTTTTGTGCTGGGTGAGAAAGACGCCAAGCTTATTCCCCTTAACCTGAAAGGGGCGCCCGACCTGCAAAAGCTCGCGCAGGAACACGGCTACAGCTATACGCCCTGACTGCCAGCTCGGGCCTAAGCCTGCGCTCAAGGGTTTTGTTGCGCGGGCGATCAGCTATCCAGTTCGGTATCCCAGTAGAGATAGTCGCACCAGCTTTTATGCAGGTAGTTAGGCGGAAAGGCGCGGCCGTTTTCCTGTAGCTCCCATGAGGTAGGGCGGGCCGGAGGGCGGCGCGGAATCATGCCGATTTTCTGGGGCATGTGCGGGCCTTTGCGCAGGTTGCAGCAACCGCAGGCCGTCACTACGTTTTCCCAGCTTGTGCGCCCACCCTTGCAGCGTGGAATAACGTGGTCGAATGTCAGTTCCTGAGTAGGGTAGCGTTCGCCACAATACTGGCAGGAAAAATTGTCGCGTAAAAAGACATTAAACCGCGTAAAGGCCGGTTTGCGCGCTGCGGGAATAAAGTCTTTCAGGGCGATGACACTGGGCAGGCGGAATGTCTGCCGGGGCGAGCGTACTTCCACATCGTATTCGTTCAGAACCGAAACACGGTCGAGGCATACAGCCTTTATGGCATCCTGCCAGGACCATAAGGAAAGTGGAAAGTAGGAGAGAGGCCTAAAATCGGCATTGAGGACAAGGGCCGGAAAATTCAGAGTACTGCCATCCGCCAAGACGCGTCTCCCTATCATGCTCGGGAACGCCGCCAGAGATGGGCCGTAAAACTCGGGGAACGGCCATTCAGGCAATGCGTCGTCGAGATAATTACTACACGCAGTATTGCAGAGCTTCGGGTGTGTGGCAAGAAAGCGTAAAGAAACCGACGGGGTATATAGGCTGTGTACTGGTGTTTTTCGGTATAAAAACCATGAATTTTCCATTACATTACAATGGTGTTACGCCTGATACGCCCTCTGCGGGCTGGCGCACGCGGTTCGCACCCAGCCCCACCGGATTTTTGCATCTGGGCCATGTGGCCGCGGCCCTGTTCGGCTGGCGATATGCCCGTGCTGGCGGCCTGTGGCTGGTCAGACTGGAGGACATAGACCCCCAGCGGTGCAGGCCTGAATTTTCAACCGCCCTGCTGGAAGATCTGGCGTGGTTAGGCCTGCATTCCGGTGCGCCGGTGCTGCGTCAGTCCGAGCGCATGGCGGAGTATGGGCAAACGCTGGCGCATTTGCAGGCGCTGGGTGTGCTGTATCCGTGTTTTTGCACACGGTCTGATATCCAGCGTGAGCGCGCTGGCATGCTGTCCGCCCCCCATGCAGCTCCGGATGGCAGCGTGGTTTATCCCGGCACCTGTCGGCACCTGTCAGCCGCGGAGCGCCTGAAGCGTATCGAGGCCGGGCACCCTTACGTGCTGCGGCTTGATATGGCGCGGGCGCTGGAACAGGTGCGACAGCATGGTGGGGCTGAATGGCCCCTGAGCTATCATGACCTCGAACGCGGCAGTGTGACCTGCACCCCGGAACTGTTTGGCGATGTGGTGCTGGCGCGGCGCGATGTTCCGGCATCTTATCACCTGTGTGTCTGCCATGATGACGCCGCACAGGGGATTACGCTGGTTACGCGCGGGGAGGACCTGCGCCCGGCAACTGACCTGCACCGGCTGTTACAAGTGCTGATGGGCTGGCCAGCTCCTGCCTATTGCTTCCACCCCCTGCTGTGCGATGCACAGGGCCACCGGCTGGCCAAACGCGCAGGCGCGCGCTCCATTCGTGCCATGCGTGAGGAGGGGCTGAGCCCCGAGGCGGTGAGGACCCTTGCCAGTATGGCAGATATGCCGCCAGCCAGTGCGAAGGAAAGCAGAGTGGGGCCGGGAGCATGGTAAAAGGGGCGTTGCCGAAAAGGGCTGTGGTAAAATCAGTGCGTGTAGTCGAAAAAAGCGCCTGCGGGCTGAAATCGTATATTCCGCGCGCCCGCGAACATGATTAGTGTGCCGCAGTCATAACAGACCGCAGGGATAACCGGGAGCGTGGATGCTCCACCCCGCGGGCCTGAGGTAAACGTGTTGGAAAGTAGGAAGCCATGAGCATTGTCGCTGACCGCATGACCAGGATCAGCCCGAGCCAGACCATCGTTATTTCAACACGTGCCCGCGCGTTGAAAGCCGAGGGCCGCGACATTATCAGCCTGTCGGCGGGCGAGCCAGACTTCCGTACGCCCCAGAATATTGCCAGCGCGGCTATCACCGCGATCGAGGCCGGGCAGACACGCTATACCGATGTGGCAGGCACGCCCGAACTGCGCCGTGCTGTTGCCGAGCGGTTCAGGCTCGATAGCGGGCTGGATTACAAGCCTGAGGAAATTATCGTGTCCACCGGCGGCAAGCAGGTGATCTACAATGCCATGATGGCGACCCTCAACCCGGGGGACGAAGCCATTATTCCCGCGCCGTGCTGGGTGTCCTATCCCGATATCGTCACGCTGGCCGAAGGGGTGCCCGTTATCGTGCCCTGCCGCCGTGAAAACGGTTTCCGCCTGACGGCCGAGGAGCTTGAGGCCGCCATTACGCCGCGCACCAAGTGGTTTTTCCTCAACTCTCCCTGCAACCCCACGGGTGTGGCCTATTCGGCTGAAGACCTGCGGCCGCTCTGTGACGTGCTGCTGCGCCACCCGCATGTGTGGGTCTTTACCGACGATATTTACGCCAAGCTGGTTTATGACGGCTTCCGCCCCGCCACCTTCGTGGAGGTGGAGCCCCGCCTGCGTGAGCGCACGGTCACCATGAATGGCGTATCCAAGGCCTATGCCATGACAGGCTGGCGCATTGGTTTTTCGGGTGCGCCTGTGGCCGTTACCAAGGCCATGAACACCCTGCAGGGACAGTCCACCTCCAACCCGTGCTCCATCGCGCAGGCGGCAGCACTCGAAGCCCTGACCGGCCCGCAGGACTTTATTGGCGAGATGGTGTCGGTCTATCAGGCGCGGCGCGATCTGGTGGTGTCCATGCTCAATCAGGCGCAGGGCATGCAGTGCGATACACCGCAGGGTGCGTTCTATGTGTTCCCCAATATTGAGGACTGTCTGGGCAAGACCTCGCCCGGTGGCCGCCTGATGACCACGGATGAAGATTTTGTGGGGGCCCTGCTGGAAGAGGAAGGCGTGGCCGCCGTGCATGGTTCGGCCTTCATGTATCCGGGGTATCTGCGTATTTCCTACGCAACGGATACGGAAAGCCTGCGTGAAGCTTGCACGCGTATCCAGCGTTTCTGCGCGGGTGTGAACTAGGCGCATGGCGCGGGTTTTTGCTGACCGCCTCAAGGGCCTGCCTGCCCCCGCGACCATAGAAATGGCCGCCCGTGCCCGCGCGCTGCGGGCCGAGGGCGCACCGGTCATTTCTCTGGCGCTGGGCGAGCCGGATTTTGCAACGCCTCCAGCCGTTGTGCAGGCCGCGCATGAAGCAGCCCTTGCCGGGCAGACCAAATACCCGCCAGTGGATGGCACGCCCGCCCTCAAGGCTGCGGTAGCGCGCAAGTTTGCCCGCGATAACGGGCTGGATTACGCGCTATCGGACATCATGGTGTCCAACGGGGGCAAGCAGGTCATTTTCAACGCGTTCATGGCCACGCTCAATCCGGGGGATGAGGTGGTGGTGCCCGCGCCATACTGGGTCAGCTACCCGCTTATTGCCCGTATGTTCGGGGCGAAGCCGGTATTCGTGCCCTGTCGGGAGGAAGACGGATTTCGCCTCCGGGCCGATGCGCTGGCCGCGGCTATGACACCGCGTACACGCTGGCTGGTGCTGAACTTCCCCTCCAATCCGACCGGGGCCGTGTGCACGGTGGAGGATCTCGAGGCTATTGCGGAAGTGCTGCGCGCCTATCCCGATACATGGATTCTGTCAGACGAAATTTACGAACACCTAGTGTTTGACGGCGCGCATGCACCCTCGATCGCAGCAGTTGCGCCCGACCTGAAAGACCGCACCGTTACGCTCAACGGTGTGTCCAAGGCCTATGCCATGACAGGCTGGCGCGTGGGGTTTGCAGGTGGGCCGACAGACCTTATCGCGGCCATGCGCGGCGTGCAGGGCAATGCGACATCAGGTGTCTGCACCATTGCGCAGGCGGCGGCGGCGGCGGCGCTGGATGGCCCGGCTGATCTGGTTTCGGCCATGGTGGAGGTTTATGGCCGCAGGCGGCGCATGGTGGTGGAAGCCCTGCAGGCTGTGCCGGGGCTGACCTGCGCCCTGCCAGCCGGGGCTTTTTATGCTTATCCCGGTGTGGCGGGGTGTCTGGGTCGCCGCACGGCGGGCGGAAGACTGCTGGAGAGTGATCTCGATTTTGCTCAGGCTCTGCTGGAAGAGGAATATGTGGCCACGGTGCCGGGCAGCGCATTCGGGGCTTCGCCCTATCTGCGGTTGTCTTGCGCGACCTCTGACGAGGCACTGGCCGAGGCCTGCGCGCGGATCAGCCGGTTTGTCAGTGGCTTATGCTGAACGATGCATCGGTAATGGCAGAGGCCAGCGCGGGGGCTGACACGCCGCGTTCTGGCTCTTTTCTGCCTGAACTGGTTCTGGTTATTACTGCGGCTTTATGGGGGGCCACCTTTCTGGTGGTTCAGCGCGCGGAGCAGCATACAGGCACGCTGTTTTTTGTTGCTGCGCGGTTTATGACAGCCGGCGCGCTTACCTGCCTGCTTTTTGCCCGGATCATGCGAGGCCTCAACCGGGCGGAATGCGTAGCGGGTGGTGTGATCGGCGTGGTTATGTTTGGCGCCTATACCTTGCAGACATGGGGGTTGCGCAGCATTTCCAGCAGTCAGTCTGCCTTTATTACCGGTATGTATGTGCCGGTCGTGCCGTTTGTGCAGTGGCTGTTCAGCGGGCGTGCGCCGCGTCTTGCCGGGTGGTTGGGTATAGGCTGCGCATTTTGTGGTCTGGTGCTGCTGACAGGGTGGCGGCAGATTGTCAGCCTGCAATTGGGCGCTGGCGAAGTTGGTACGTTGATAGCAGCGGTCATGATCGCGCTTGAAATTGTTCTGGTTGGGTATTTTGCCCGCCCCGGTCTGGATAGTTTCCGTATGACCGTGGTGCAGCTTCTGGTGGTGGGGGTGCTTGCACTCTGCGGTATGCCGCTGGCTCATGAGGCTGCGCCTGCATTTTCATGGGGCTGGGCTTTGCCTGTTCTGGGGCTGGGCGGTTTAAGTGCCGCGATTTATACGGCCATGAATTGGGCACAGCAGACGGTTTCTCCCACCCGGGCAACGGTTATTTATGCGGGTGAGCCTGTCTGGGCCGGGCTTGTGGGCTGGCTGGCTGGCGAGGCGCTACCAGCGCGTGCTCTGGCCGGTGCCGGGCTGGTTGTGCTGGGTGTTCTGGTGAGTGAAATGCGGCTGGGCAAGAAAGCGGCTGACAAAAACCCCGGTTAGGTTTTTGTTACACGATCCGGCTGACCGGGCGTGGATGGCTACCTGTTTTAGTCCTCTGTAGCGCTGCTGCTATAAAAACATACGCCATTCAGACGTTGTTTTTTCATTTTATAAAGACTGACATCTGCAAGGTTCATAAGTATTTTTTGCGTTGTGCCATTTTCCGGGAATAGGGAAATGCCTATGCAGCACCCGACCTTGAGCAGGTCATTCCCTATGCGATTGCCTTCAACAACAGTGTTGTAGATTTTATCTGCAATGGCTTCGATTTCAGACAGATTCTGATAATGCGCCAGAACAATAAATTCATCGCCACCGAGGCGGCCGAGGAAATGATTTGTGTTCTTGAAAGCCGCTTTAAGCTTGCCACCAATGAGTGTGAGAATTTCATCTCCAATCAGGTGGCCGTAATTATCATTGATATCTTTAAAGTTATTAAGATCAATGATCATACAGGCAAATTGTCTGCCTGTTTGGGTGCTTTTTGAAAGTATATTTTTGAAGTGGTCATTCAGCGCGTTTCTGTTGGATAGGCTTGTCAGATTATCGGTATAGGCAATTTTCTTTAGATAGGATATCTGCTCGCGGTTTTTGTAATAATCCGTTAAATAACCAACAATAGATGACCAGAGAATAATAAATGATAAAATCAAAAAAACAGTATTTGCATTCATTTCCGCCTTAAAGGGGCGGGCAATGGCGTGGTGAATGAGAAAATATTTATCAGAAATGTGATAAATGCAAATAAATATACCGATAGTTGCGCCGGCTATATAATTTGAAAAATGAAAACCAAAATCTATAATCTTTAAAGCGAAATAAAACCCGCAAACAAGGAAGGCGTAAGATAGAATGGAATGAGGGATATTGAAATTTTCGCTGGAAAGGCCAAAAATTTTAACGAGCACAACATGGTGTATAATCCATACACTGGTTGCCATAAAACAGGGTATGCTGGCCTTTATAATTTTACTAGCGGGCGTGGAGGTATGATTGCTCCGCTCGTGTAAAGCTCCCAGCAAAGCCAGACAGGCGGAGATAAAAGATATTATTTCCAGACTGAGTATGTTTTTGAATTTTAAAAAAAATTCCATACAATACCTTATACTTTCCCAGTGCTCCTGATTTTAGGCCGTAGAGCCTATATACATCATAATTTCAGGGCGGGGTTAGGGTTCTGTGAAACTTTTCTCCACCGCAGTTGTTTTGCGGTATGCATGAGAGATTGCCCGTAACCTACCGAGGGTCACAAGATTGCATTGGGCAGGATAACTCACAGGTGAAGAGTAATGGTTTGATGTGCAGGTAGGAAACCCTGTTTGCGTCTTGGTGCTGATGGCCGGGCAGGGAGTGTGTTCTTTCGGGGGGCATGGCGTGATCAGGCGTGCAGCACGTTGCGGGTGAAATTGTGTGCGAGTGCGGCGGAATCCTCAAGATCAGGCATAAGGCCGATCAGTTGTAGTTCATCGCAATACTGGGCGATCTGGTCGCGAAAGGCGCTGCCCGTAACCGGGCGTATGAGTGGCTCGCTATGAAGCATGGCCCGGGCACTATCGCTGCTCAGGGCCGGGGTATCGTCAGCAATAAGTGTGGCGGCTTCATCGCGGTGGGTATCGGCCAGTGGGCGGCATCCATCAGGGCTAGCACCAGTGCGGTGGCGGCTGCCGGGTCTTCGGCCAGTGCTGCGTCACTCACGCCCATTACAAGGCTGGTGCGTTCGGCATAATGGCCGGTATTGCTGCCAACCAGTTCGGTAAACAGGTCCGGGTGGTCGTGCAGGAGCTGCCAGGCATAAGGGTCATGTGCGGCCACGGCTTCGATCTTCTGTGCCTGTGCGGCCTCGCTGATCTGCCCGAAAGGCATGTCCTGCCATGTAATCCGGTTCATGGCGTCCAGCCCCTTGCGGCGCATCATCACCGCAAAAAACAGCTTGTCCGCCGCATTGCGGTCGGGAATGGCTACTGTGCGGCCCATGAGTTGATCAAGCCGGGTAATGCCGCTGCTGCGGCGTACCAGCAGGCGGAAGTTGCCGGGCTGCACACCCAGAACCAGCCGGGCAGGCATGGCCTTGTTAAGATACTGGATCCAGATCAGGGCCGAGGCCACGGCGTAATCAAACGCTTTATTCTGCATGGCGTCGAGCGTCTCATGGCCGTTGGCGCTGGAAGAAACAACCTCGATATCGAGGTTGTAATGAGCAAAAAAGCCTTTCTGCTGCGCCGCCGCAAAAACCGGGCAGTGTTCCGCCCCGGCCCAGCCCAGACGTAGCTTGCGGTAAGTTCCATCCGGTTGCAGGCGTGGGTGTCTGTGGCGAAATTGCGGGGCAAGCAACAGACCCGCGGCTGTGGCGGTTGTGGCAATTGCTGCTCCGCCAAGCAGGGCACGACGCGAGACGGAAGAAAGACCTTGGTTACTCATTCTCCCTGCTTACTACGAGTTAGGCGGCTGTCGGCGGCGAAGTCAAAAAAATGCAAAAAAAACATCAGTAAGGGGGTTTACGCGTACCAAAAGGGCGGCTATACGATGCCTCGCTGATCCCGAATAGCTCAGTTGGTAGAGCAAGCGACTGTTAATCGCTGGGTCGTAGGTTCGAGTCCTACTTCGGGAGCCAGCCTTAATATTTCCCAAAAAATCTATTACGGTAGAGCGGCAATACCTGTCAGTTCCACCTTCCAGCGTGGGTCGGCCAGCTTGGCTTCAACCGTTGCGCGGGCGGGTTTGTTCATGGGGTCCAGCCAGAGGTCCCATGCGCGGTTCATGCCGTCCATATCGGCCATGTCAGCCAGAAAAATCTGTACGGAAATCAGGCGGCTTTTGTCCGTTCCGGCTTCGGCCAGTAGCGCATCTACCTGTTGCAGAATGTCGGTCATCTGTCCCTGCGCATCAAGCTGGAATCATCTGCTACCTGTCCAGCCAGATAGATCAGGCCGTTATGAATGACCGCACCGCTCAGGCGCTCTTCCGGGGCTAGGCGGGTTAGTGGGGTAGGGCTGGTCATGGAGGTTTTTCCTTTATGTTTGGTTTGCTGATGGTGTCTCGCGGGACGGTTTACGCGGATACCAGCACAGGCATGTTGTCGATCAGCCTGACATCGCCAAGGGTTGCGGCTACAAACAGGCGGGCACCGGCTCAGCCTGCGTGACGGGTTGCAGCGTTTGTTGCGCGCGCAGTTCCAGATAATGCACCGTAAAGCCCCCGGCCTGTAGGGTTGCTGTGCAATCTGCCAGAGCCGCGGTGCTCGGCTGGCCTGCCTGCATGGCTGCAAGGGCGGTGTTGAGGGCTGCGGGTAGCAGGGCAGCCTGTTGGCGTAGGGCAGGGCTAAGCCTGCGATTGCGTGAGGACAGGGCCAGCCCATCGGCCTCGCGCACGGTGGCAACGGGCAGAATATCCACCGGCATATCCATATCGCTCACCAGCCTGCGGATGATGCAGAGTTGCTGGTAGTCTTTTTCGCCAAAAGCCGCGACCTGTGCACCAGTCTGGTTGAACAGTTTGCTGACAACCGTGGCCACGCCATCAAAATGGCCGGGGCGGTCCCCTCCACACAGCATGGAATCCAGCCCCGAAACCATGACGTGCGAGGCAAAGCCCGGTGGATACATTTCCTGCTCGGACGGGTTGTACAACACGTCCACTTTGCCTGTGGCGGCCAGCAGGGCGGCATCGGCCTCCACCCCGCGTGGGTAGAGCTGAAAATCCTTGGGGTTGTTGAACTGGATGGGGTTGACGAAAATGGTCACGATCCGCCGGGTAACCCTGCGGTCAAGAGCTTTGACCAGCGCCAGATGTCCATCGTGCAGGGCCCCCATGGTAGGCACAACACCAATGGTTTCTCCCGCATCGCGCCATTGCCCAATAAGGGCGCGCAGGTCTTTTCTGGTCTGGACGATATGCATGAAAAATCCTGAAAACAATCACACCAAGCCGCGCGGTAGAGAGCGCGGGCGGCAGTCTAGCTCCAGCCTGCCCGCAGGGCCAGCCAGAGGGCTGAGTGGGGTTGAGTGATGTGCCGGCTCGGGTGGGGGCAATCGGCCTGTCGCTGGGGCTGCGTGCTGCGGTGCGGATAGGCCGGGTGCGCCTGTCAGACGGGTGGGAAAATACTGCCGGGTTATGCTATGCAGGGGCATGGCGCATGCAGATTTTGTTCATCTTCGGGTTCATTCCGCTTACTCGCTGAGTCAGGGGGCTATTCGTGTTCCCGATATCGCGGCCAAAGCGCAGGAAATGCGGATGCCCGCCGTGGGCATGACGGATTCAGGCAATCTTTTTGGCGCGCTGGAATTTTCGCAATACTGCGCCAAGGCCGGCGTGCAGCCCATTATTGGCTGCCAGATCGGCCTGCCCGCGCGTAACGACAAGCCGGGTGCGCCGGCAGAGCCCATTGTCCTGCTTGCGCAGAATGAGGCGGGGCTGGCTAATCTCCAGTTTCTGTCATCGTACGGTTTTCAGCATAGTGATCCGGCAGACCCCGTTGTGGGGCTGGATACCCTATGTGAAAAATCCGAAGGGTTGATTCTGCTGACAGGTGGCACGCGCGGCCCCCTGTTCCAGATGCTGGCGGAAGGGCAGAAAGAAGAGGCCGAACGCTGGCTGGAGCGACTGGCTGGGGTCTTTGGCGACAGGCTGGTCGTGGAATTGCACCGCCATGGGCTCGCCGTTGAAAAAGCGGTGGAGCCCGGTGTGCTGGGGCTGGCAAACCGTTTTGGCCTGCCGCTGGTAGCCACCAATGAATGTTTCTTCCCGGCATCTGATCTATACGAGGCGCATGATGCGCTGCTCTGCATTGCGCAGGGGCGCACCATGGCGGAGCAGGAGCGCTTTCGTGTAACGTCAGAACACTGGTTCAAACCCCCCGAGATGATGCGTGCCCTGTTCGCGGATCTGCCCGAGGCCTGTGACAACACGCTGGAAATTGCCCGGCGCTGCGCCATTAAAGTGGAAACCCGTAGTCCACTCCTGCCAATTTGCCCCAAAGTGCGTGAAGGAGCGACCGAAGACCAGACCTTGCGCGCCATGGCGCATGAAGGGCTGGAGCAGCGCTTTAGCGATATGGCGCTGGATGAGGAAACCAAGGCCCGTTATCAGGCCCGCCTGACATTCGAGCTGGATATCATCTCGAAAATGGGTTTCCCCGGTTACTTCATGATCGTTGCGGACTTTATCCAGTGGGCGAAGGCGCATGACATTCCGGTGGGGCCGGGGCGTGGGTCGGGGGCTGGTTCGCTGGCCGCATGGGCGCTGACCATTACTGATATCGACCCCATTCCCTTCAACCTGCTGTTCGAACGGTTTCTGAACCCCGAACGTGTTTCCATGCCTGACTTCGATATCGATTTCTGTCAGGACCGGCGCGACGAGGTCATAGCCTATGTGCGGGGTGAATATGGGGCCGATCGTGTAGCGCAGATCATCACGTTCGGTAAGTTGCAGGCCCGTGCGGCCGTGCGTGACGTGGGGCGTGTGCTGGGCCTGCCTTACGGTATGGTCAACCGTGTGGCCGAACTTATACCAAACAATCCTGCAAAACCCGTGACGCTGAAAGAAGCTATCGCGGGGGAACCCAAATTGCAGGAAATGCGCGACAGCATGAGGCTCTGCGCAGGCTTTTGGAAATTGCCCAGCAGCTTGAAGGGCTTTTCCGCCATGCCAGCACCCATGCCGCAGGTGTGGTGATTGGTGACCGCCCGTTGGTGGAACTGGTGCCGCTCTACCGAGACCCCAAGAGTGATATGCTGGTTACCCAGTATAACATGAAGTTTGTTGAACAGGCAGGGCTGGTCAAGTTCGACTTTCTGGGCCTGACAACTCTCACCATTCTGCGGCGCGGGGTCGATTTCATTGCCCGTATGGGGCAGAGTGTGGAGCTTGGCCGTATCCCGCTGGATGATGCCGCAACATACGACATGCTGGGCCGAGGCGATGCCGCGGGCGTGTTCCAGTTCGAAGGCGCGGGCATGCGCGACGTGCTCAAGCAGATGCGCCCCACACGGTTGGAAGACCTGATTGCCGCCGTGGCGCTGTATCGTCCCGGCCCTATGGCGAATATTCCCGATTATTGCCGGCGCAAGCATGGCGAGGCGTGGGAACCCCCGCACGAGGAAATTCGCGAGATTCTTGAAGAGACCTACGGAATCATGGTCTATCAGGAACAGGTCATGCAGATCGCCCAGAAAATGGCGGGCTACAGTCTGGGTGGCGCTGACCTGCTGCGTCGCGCCATGGGTAAGAAAATCCGTGCGGAAATGGACCAGCAGCGCGAGATTTTCACCTCCGGCGCCATTAATCGCGGAATACCCAAGGACAAGGCCGTTGAGGTGTTCGACCTCATGGCAAAATTTGCTGACTACGGCTTTAATAAATCGCATGCAGCCGCTTACGCGCTGGTGTCCTACCAGACAGCGTGGATGAAGGCTAATCATCCTGTGGCGTTTCTGGCTGCGTGCATGTCGCTGGCGCGGGAAAAAACCGAAAAACTCGCAGCCCTGCGGCAGGAAGCCGAACGCATGGGTATTGCCGTGCTTCCGCCAGACATTAATTATTCCGAAGCCGATTTTTCCGTGGAGCAGCAGCCAGATGGAACCTATGCCATCCGCTACGCGCTGGCCGCGATCAAGAAAGTAGGTTTTGGGGCCATGGAATCTCTCGTGGCCACGCGCGGCACCCAGCCTTTTGCCGATCTGGTGGATTTTGCCACACGCATAGACCCGCGCAACATCAACCGTATGCAGGTGGAAAATCTTGCAAAAGCCGGTGCATTTTCCAGTATCGATCCTAATCGCGCGCGGGTGCATGGTGCGGCGGACACTCTGTTGCGCCGCGCGCATGCACAGGCACAGGAAGCGGCTTCGGGGCAGATTGGCCTGTTTGGTGGGGGCGGGCAGAAAGAGCCCCTGCGGGTGGAAGACCGGCCAGATTGGCCCGAGTTCGAACGGCTGGCGATGGAAGCCGAGGCCGTGGGTTTTCACATGACGGCACATCCGCTGGATTCCTATGGCGCGGTTTTGCGGCGGCTGGGGGTTACGCGTATGTCGCACCTTCTGTCTGCGGCGGAAGCTGGCATGGGGCGGGTGCGGATTGCGGGGTGTGTGGTGGACCGCAAGGAGCGGCCAACCCGCACAGGCAACAAGATGGCTTGGGTGCGCCTGTCCGATGCCTCTGGCGGATGCGAAGTAACGGTGTTTTCCGAAGTGCTGACCCGTGTGCGCGAAAATCTGGTGGCGGGCGCTGCTGTTCTGGTGACGGCAGAAGTCAAGCTCGAGGGCGAGGCTCTGCGCCTGACAGCACAGGATATTATCGATCTGGAGCAGGCCGCAGCACAGGAAGAGGGGCGGATGCGCGTCTGGCTTGAGGGGGTGCACGCTCTGCCACCTTTGCAGGCCCTGCTGGATGAGCAGAAAGGGGGAGCCGGGCGTATTGTGCTCATGCCCGGTGTGGCGGAAAGCCGCGATGTCGAGGTCAGGCTGAAAGGCGGCTACAAGGTTACGCCCGTTCTGGCCCAGAAACTGCGCACCGTGCCCGGTATTTCCAAGGTGGAGCAGCTCTGATTCATGGTTTGGTTGCGTGAACTGCCCTGGCGCGAGCCGGATGCCGTTCTGGCTGCATGGGGGCATGCGCCATGGTGTGCGTTTCTCGATAGCGGTGGCGTATTGGAAGAACGTAGCCGGTGGCATTTTTTCTGCCACGCGCCACGGCATGTGCTGAGTGTTAGTGCCGGGCACGTGACTATGGACGGGCGTGATCTTGGTGCGCTGTCTCCCCATCAGGTTCTGGCTCTGTTGCGCGAACTGTGCCCGCCCTCTCAGGCGCTGGAGCAGGCGGATTCTGGTGTGCCGTTCTGTGGTGGGCTGGTGGGGTTTGCGGGCTATGGGTTTGGTCTGGCGCTCGAAGCTGTGCCCAGTATCCACCCGGCGCAGGGTGGCGTGCCGGATATGGCCGTTGCCTTGTATGATCATGCCTATGTATGGGATAGGCAGGAAAAACGCTGCTATGTCAGCGGTTTTTCGTCAGTGTCCGATATGGAGGCGGGCTGTGTCGCAGCATGGCATGCTCTGCCGGAACAGGTGGCTCCGGCTCCGGTCTGCCCGGCCTTGAGGCTTGAGGCCGACCAGTCTGAGGCCGCGTATTGTCAGGCTGTTGCGCGAGCCCGTGACCTGATTGCTGCGGGAGATATTTTTCAGGTTAACATCACCGGGCGATATACGGCCCGGCTGCCTGAAGGTGTCGCCGGGGTTGATCTGTACCGCCGCCTGCGCGTGCAGGCTCCGGCCCCTTTTGGGGCGTATCTGTCATGCGGGGCAGGATTTTCGCTGCTTTCCTGTTCACCGGAGCGGTTTCTGAGCGTCAGCGCTCAGGGCGATGTTACCTCGCGGCCGATTAAAGGCACAGCCCCGCGTGGGGTGGATGCTGCGCAGGATGAGGTGCTGGCTGGTCTGCTGGCGGCGGATGAAAAGGAATGTGCCGAAAACCTTATGATCGTCGATCTGATGCGCCATGACATAGGGCGTGTTGCGCGCATAGGGAGCATGAGGGTTAAGGATTTCTTAAAGGTTGAACGCTTTGCCCATGTGCATCATCTGGTATCAGAAGTGCGTGGCACCCTGCTGCCTGAACGTGATGCGTTCGACCTGCTGGGTGCGACCCTACCGCCGGGTTCGGTAACGGGGGCACCCAAACACAGGGCGCTGGAAATTATTGACGCGCTGGAGGCTTCCGCCCGTGGGGCCTATTGTGGAACAGTTTTTCGTATCGGGGTGGATGGCAGCATGGATAGTGCCGTCATTATCCGCAGTTTTGAGTGTGCGGGACGGGGCATGAGGATTGGCGTTGGCGGCGGTATTACCATTCTGTCCGACCCACAGAAGGAATATGAGGAAATGCGTCTGAAACTGGCTCCGTTTGCTGCGTTTGCGGAGGGCGTATGAGCCTGATGTGGCTGAACGGGGAACTGGTGGCACTCGATGCCGCGCGGATCAGCCCCATGGATCGTGGCTTTACACTGGGTGATGGCCTGTTCGAGACCATGCGCGTGCGCGCAGGCTGGGTCATGAATTTGTATGCCCATATGGCGCGCCTGGTCGAAGGTGGGCGGGTTCTGGGCCTGCCAGTGCCTGACACCGCCGCCGTGCGTCAGGCTTTGTGTGAACTGCTCGATGCGACCGATCTTGAGGAAGGCAGTATCCGCCTGACCCTGAGCCGGGGCGAAGGCCCGCGTGGGTTGCAGCCGCCTGTGAATGGCCGCCCTACACTGGCGCTGACAGCCAGCCCCGGCGCGTTTGCCCGCACAACGGTGCGTGCCATCACCAGCAAGCTTATTCGACGGGATGAAACCTCGCCCCTTTCGCGGATCAAGAGCCTGAACTACCTGCCCGGTATTCTGGCCCGGCAGGAAGCCGCCCGCGCCAGCGCGGAGGAAGCCTTGTTGCTGAACATGCAGGGCCGCGTGGCGGAAAGTACCATCAGCACGATTATTGTCGCTTCGGAAGATGGTGAACTGACAACCCCGCCTGTGAGCGAGGGCGCTCTGCCGGGGGTTGCGCGCGGGGTGCTGTTGGCACGCGGTCTAGTGCGTGAGGCCACGCTCGAGAATGAGCAGATTTTGTGGGCGCGTGGGGTCTGGCTGGTCAACACCCTTTCTTTGCGGGAAGTCACGGTGCTGGATGGGCAGGCACTGGCAACCGATCTGGCGTTGACAGAGACTCTGGCGACCTGTTTCGATACCGTGCCTGATGCATGGAGCTGATGCAGGTTTGCCCGCTTCGGGCCGTCCTGAATACTGGCGGGCAGGCTTGGCCGGGTGGCCTAAGGAGTGCACAGGTGGTCAGGCATGCAGGGACGGCGCTTGCATGACGGTACATTAGGCGGAATCGTGCCAGCCGCCGCAGGGTCGGGCGGCATATGCCACGCATGGATCGATCACACCTGTAATGCCGTGGCACCAAAGCAGTGCAACATGAGGGGGATATCATGCAGGCGGAAACAACAGCACGGCAGGACAGTGGCGCGAATGCTCCCCGGTATGACCTGCGGCAGATCGATTGCGACCCCAATTTCTGGTACCCGATCGCGTGGTCACGCAAGGTGCGGCCCGGCAAGGCTTTTGCCGCGCGTTATGCTGGCCAGCCTATTGCGCTGATTCGCCCTGAATATGGCCCCGTCTATGCGCTGGAAGATCGCTGTGCCCACCGTCAGGTGCCGCTGAGCAAGGGCGTGGTGGATGAAAAAGGCTGCGTGAAGTGCTGCTACCATGGCTGGGCGTTCAACCAGCAGGGGCATTGTGTCACCGTTCCTTATCTTAACCGTGAGGATGTGGGCCGCCCTGTCCGGACTTTTCCGTGCCGCGAAAAAAGTGGGCTGATTTTCATCTTCCCCGGAGACCCGGCACTGGCCGATAGCGTCCCGGTGCCCGATATCGCACAGGTGGGTAACCCGGAATATAAGACCCGCCAGTTCAACCCACGGCTGAAATGCCACTACACCTTCATGCATGAAAACCTGATGGATATGAACCATCAGTTCCTGCACCGCCGCCAGATGGGCTCCATTACCGCCCGCTTTTTGGGGCAGGACAAGGGCGAGAATTTTATGGAGGCGCGGTACAGCTTTGCCCGTACGGCGGGTAATCAGCCACTGGCCGAAGCCCTGATTTTCGGGCGGCATCATGATCTTGAAGGGCGTGAACAGCCGGTGGAGGAAGTGGTCTCCATCCGCACCACCTATCCGTACCAGACATTGCAGATCCACGATAAGGATGGCGATCTGATCATGGATCTGTGGGTGTGTTATGTGCCGCTGGGCGAAACCCAGCAGGTTACGCAGGCTTTCGGCCTCCTGTCGGTCAAGAAACCCAAATGGGCATTTCTGCTCGATATCGCATGGCCCGCCCTTGGCCTGTTCACGCACCGTATTTTTGAAGAAGACCGCGAAATCGTGGAGATGGAGCAGGCCGCATGGCGTGAACTGGGGGGAGACCACAATATCGAGGTCTTTCCCGTGGTGCGGAACCTGCGCACCCTACTGGCTGCGCATGGTGTGCCCAACCGCTATGCCCAGCCCTTGCCCGACAAGGTGCCTGCGGCTGCGGTCTGAGCTTTTTATCCTTGCCTGCATGGCCAAAAAACGCCATACAGGCGCCGCCCGGCCATGGCCGGGACAACGCACGCGGGGCCATGCCTCACTGGTGCCGGTCTTTAACAGCCCGGTAGCGCTCCGCGGAGGTACAACCAGATAAGTAGGATAACGCCAATGGCGATGCCCGATTTCACTCTGCGCCAGCTCCTTGAAGCTGGTGTTCACTTTGGTCACCACACCCGCCGCTGGAACCCGCGCATGGCGCCGTACCTGTTCGGTGTGCGCAACCAGGTTCACATCATCGACCTGCAGCAGACCGTTGGCCTGCTCGATCGCGCCTGAAGGCGATTCGTGATGTCGTAGCCGGTGGTGGCCGCGTTCTGTTCGTTGGCACCAAGCGCGCCGCACAGGACCCGATTGCTGAAGCAGCGCGTCGCTGCGGCCAGTATTACGTCAACCATCGCTGCTGGGCGGCATGCTCACCAACTGGAAGACCATTCAGGGTTCCATCAAGCGCCTGCGCCAGATCGAAGAAACCCTCGAAGGCAACACCTCCGGTCTGACCAAGAAGGAAGTTCTTGATCTGACCCGCCAGCGCGACAAGCTGGAGCGTTCGCTCGGTGGTATCAAGGAAATGGGCGGCCTGCCGGACGTCCTGTTCGTGATCGACACCAACAAGGAAAAGCTGGCCATTGAAGAAGCCAACAAGCTGGGTATCCCGGTTGTGGCCGTTCTGGACAGCAACTCCGATCCGCGTGGCGTGACCTTCCCGGTTCCGGGCAACGATGACGCCATCCGCGCTATCGGCCTGTACTGTGATCTGGTGTCTGCTTCCGTTCTGGACGGCATTTCGGCTGAGCTGGGCGCTTCCGGCGCTGACCTTGGTGCGGCTGAAGATCTGGTTGAAGAACCGGCTCTGGAAGAAGCCGCAGCCGACGCCCCGGCGGCTGGCTGATACGTCTTCAAGGAAGGCAGCCCGGTTTAGGCCGGGCTGTTTTCATTTGTCACGGCCCGCTTTAAGCGGGTGGAAAAATACCTTGGCGCGCCCTGAGCAAGGGCGCGCCAAGGGCTTATAAGGAGTACGGAACATGGCGGAAATTACCGCAGCACTGGTCAAGGATCTGCGCGAGAAAACCGGCGCGGGCATGATGGATTGCAAAAAGGCGCTGAACGAAGCGGCTGGCGACATCGAAGCCGCTGTCGACTGGCTGCGTAAGAAGGGCCTTGCCGCCGCTGCCAAGAAGTCCGGCCGTGTCGCGGCTGAAGGTCTGGTTGCCGTGGCCTCCAACGACCTTTCCGCTGCCATGGTTGAAGTTAACGCCGAAACCGACTTCGTGGCGCGTAACGAAGCCTTCCAGACCTTTGTTGAGGAAGTGGCCAAGGTTGCCCTCAAGGTTGGTGAAGACCTCGAAGCCATCAAGCAGCTACGCTGGCCAGCGGTCGCACCGTTGCCGAGGAACTGACGCACCTGATCGCCACCATCGGCGAGAACATGTCCCTGCGTCGCGCCCGCGTTTTCACCGTGCCGTCTGGCGTGGTGGCAACTTATGTGCACGGCGCACTGCGTCCGGGTCTGGGCAAGATTGGCGTTCTGGCTGCTATCGAAGCACCGAGCACCTCCGATGCGATTGAAGTGCTGGGTCGTCAGATCGGCATGCATGTTGCTGCTACCCGTCCTTCCTCGCTGGATGTCGACAATCTGGATCAGGATGCCGTTGCACGTGAACGCGCCGTGCTGATCGAGCAGTCCCGCGCTTCCGGCAAGCCCGAAGCCATCATCGAAAAGATGGTCGAAGGCCGTATCCGCAAGTTCTACGAAGAAGTGGTGCTGCTGGAGCAGGTGTGGGTGCATGACGGCGAAACCCGCGTGAAGGACGTGGTGAAGAAGGCTGGCGTGAAGCTGGTTGGCTTCGACCGCTTCCAGCTTGGCGAAGGCATTGAAAAGGTTGCTGACGACTTCGCTGCTGAAGTCGCCAAGGTTGCCGGCGCCTGAGCGTAAGGCTTCTGTGGCCATGAACAAGGGCGGGGTGTCTCCGGCGGAGGCCCCCGCCCTTGTTGTTTCTGCCACCCTCATGGGTGAGACGGCAGCCCGCGTGCATGTGCTGACCGAGGCCGAAGGGCTGGTGCGCGGTATGGTGCATGGGGGTGCCAGCCGGGCCGGGCGTGCGCTGTGGCAGCCCGGTAATGTGGTGCGCACCACAATCCGCCAGCGGGGCGATACGGGACTGCCCACGTTTTCGGGCGAACTGCTTTATGGCTGCGCGGGGCGGCTGTTTTCAGCACCGCTGGCGCTGGCATGGTGCAGTCAGCCTGCACGCTGCTGGAAACGACCCTGCCGGAGCGCGAACCCTGCCTGCCGTTATTTGCCGCCAGCGTGCGGCTTTTGTCGTTTCTGGGGTATGACGCGGCGGTGGCGGAACGCGAGGGCATGCCCCACTATATTCTGTGGGAGGCCGAGCTGCTGCGCACACTCGGGTTTGGGCTGGACCTGCAGGCCTGCGCCGTAACGGGCTGTGTGGATAATCTGGCCTATGTCTCGCCGCGCAGTGGCCGGGCTGTGAGCGAGGAAGGGGCAGGGGCGTGGAAAGACCGCTTGCTGCCGTTACCCGCCTTCCTGCGCGATGCGCAGGCCGAAGGGGATATAAAGGACTGGCAGCAGGGTCTTGCGTTAACGGGATATTTTCTGGAGCGGCACGCTTTCGGCCAGCGGCATCACCCCCTGCCTGCCGCCCGCACGCGTCTTGCGCAAAGACTGGCACAGAGTGACGAGGCAGGCTGACACTGCGAGTGCAGGTGGGAGCATGTCAGGTGGAAGATGTGTCAGGCAGCGTTCTGCCAAAGAGCGGGCTGCTCGTGGCGTGGCAGACCGTGTTTCTGGTCAGGTAAAGGACGCGTTTGCATGAGGTGATGCGCGCTTCTGGCGTGATACGGTCATGACAAGACTGGCACAACGCAAGCAGGGTCTATATGTCTGGCAGGCAGGTCGGAACGCCCGATTGATGGAATGGCGTGTGTGCGGAGCATGAAATGAACGAGACAGTCGCAGGTCACATAGAAGAGACAAAGCTGGCGGATGCGCTGAGCCAGCGTTATCTGGCCTATGCGATGTCCACCATCATGTCGCGCTCGCTGCCTGATGTGCGTGACGGGCTCAAGCCTGTTCACCGTCGGCTGGTTTACGCCATGCACCAGCTCAAGCTCGACCCGGCCTCCGGGTTCAAGAAATGCGCGCGCGTGGTTGGTGATGTTATCGGTAAGTTCCACCCCCATGGCGATGCCTCGGTTTACGAGGCGCTGGTGCGTCTGGCGCAGGATTTTGCCGCCCGCTACCCGCTGGTGGAAGGGCAGGGCAATTTCGGCTCCATTGATGGCGATAACGCGGCCGCCATGCGTTATACCGAAGCCCGCCTGACCGATGTGGCTGTAGCCCTGCTGGACGGTATTGAAGATGATGCGGTGGATTTCCGTCCGACCTATGATGGCGAGGAGCAGGAACCAGTTGTCCTGCCCGCGGCTTTTCCCAACATCCTTGCCAATGGCGCGGCCGGTATTGCGGTGGGTATGGCCACGAACATTCCGCCGCATAATGCAGCCGAGGTGTGCAAGGCCGCCGCTGTGCTGGCACGCAAGCCCGAGGCCGAAACGGCGGAGCTTCTGACCCATATCGCAGGGCCGGATTTCCCGACCGGCGGCCTGATTATGGAAGATGCGCGCGCCATCGCACAGGCTTACGAGACAGGCCGAGGTGGTTTTCTTATCCGGGCGCGCTGGCATGTCGAGCAGGGGCGCTTTGGCACGTGGCAGATCGTGGTGACGGAAATTCCCTATCAGGTGCAGAAATCGCGCCTGATAGAGCAGATTGCCGAAGCCATGGAGCAGAAAAAACTGCCCCTGCTGGGTGATGTGCGTGACGAAAGCACGGATGAAATCCGTCTGGTGCTGGAGCCCAAGTCACGCGGGATCGAGCCCGAGGTGCTGATGGAAACCCTGTTCAGGGCCAAGCTGCTGGAAAGCCGCTTTGCCCTGAATATGAACGTGCTGGGGCCAGACCGCGCGCCTGCCGTCATGGGGCTGAAAGCGGTTTTGCGCGCATGGCTGGACCACCGGCACGAGGTGCTGGAGCGCCGGAGCCGCCACCGGCTTGCGGCGGTGGAGCGCAGGTTGGAAATTCTGGCCGGTTTTCTGGTCGTTTACCTCAATCTTGATGAGGTAATCCGCATCATCCGTGAGGAGGACGATGCAAAGGCCAGTCTGATGCAGGTTTTCAGCCTGACAGACCTGCAGGCGGAATCGGTGCTGAACATGCGCCTGCGTAGCCTGCGTCGGCTTGAGGAAATGGATATAAAGCGCGAGCATGATGCGCTTTCCACCGAAAAGCGTAGCCTGCTGGGCCTGCTGGGAGACCAGAGCCTACGCTGGGAGCGTATCGCGACCGAACTGGACGGCATGGCCGTGCAACTGGCCAAAGGCCCGATTGGCAAGCGGCGTAGCACCATCGCCAGCGCGCCCAAGGCGGTGGATGTGTCCGTGGTGGAGGCGGTGGAGCGTGAGCCGTTGACCATGATCCTGTCGCAAAAAGGTTGGGTGCGGGCGCTTAAGGGTCATGTGAGCGATCTGGAAAGCCAGAAGTTCAAGGAGGGCGATGCCCTCAGGCTGGCGTTGCCCTGCCAGAGCACGGATAGGGTGTGCTTTTTCGCAACCGATGGGCGCGCCTTTACCCTGCGTGCAGGAGATCTGCCGCGCGGGCGGGGTGATGGCCAGCCTGTGCGTCTGCTGATGGATCTGTCGAATGACGAGGAACTGGTAGCCGTATTCGTGCTTGAAGAAGGCGGGCGCAGGCTTGTGGCGTCCAGTGCAGGGCGCGGCATGATAGTGGAGGATGATGCGCTGGTGGCGGAAAAGCGCTCTGGCCGACAGGTGCTTAACCTCAAAACCGGAGAGGTAGCGCGCGTATGCGTTGCCGCTCAGGGCAATCAGGTGGCGGTGCTGGGCGATAACCGGCGCTTTTTGATCTTCCCGCTGGCGGAACTGCCTGTCATGGCGCGCGGTCTGGGTGTGGCGTTGCAGAAATACGCCGAGGGTGGTTTGCGGCAGGCCATGGTCTTTGATAGCGCGCAGGGGCTGATCTGGCCGGGCAATGCCCGCCCGAGAAGCGAGGACGATCTGCGGGAATGGCAGGGCAAGCGGGCGGCGGTTGGCAAACAGGCTCCGCCTTGGGCGCTGCGTAAAGCCTAGCTTTTAGAACAGGGGGGCATCTGGAAACAGATCCTCCCGCCCGGTTGCTATGGGTTCATCCGTATTCAGGGGGCGCCAATGGCCGCCCCGCAGGATTTCCGCCGGGCGGTATCGGCTTTTATAGGCCATTTTGGGGCTGCCCGGCACCCAGTACCCCAGATACAGGTAAGGCTTGCCCAGCAGGATTGTCTGGCGGGCCAGAAACAGAATGACATGGCACCCCAGTGAGCGGTGCGGCATGTCGGGTCTGTAAAAGCTGTAAACAGCCGAAAGTCCATCTTCCAGCACGTCTATCAGGCTGACAGCCAGCAGTGTGCCCGCCGTATCGCGGAATTCGATCACGCGGGTATCTACCGGCGTGTCTTCCAGCATGATGGCGTAATCCTGCTCGTTCATGCCCGCCATGTCGCCATCCGCATGGCGATGATCCAGATACAGGCGGAACAGCGCATATTGTTCCGTCGTGGCGGCAGGGGGGCAGAGTGTCGCTTCCAGATCGGCATTGCGCCGCCAGACCCGGCGCTGCGTCCTGTCAGGCTGAAAATCGGCTACCGGCAGGCGGATGGGGATACAGGCCGAACACCCCGCGCAGAGCGGGGCATAGGCCAGCGTGTGGCTGCGCCTGAACCCCGCGCGTGACAAATGGCTGTGCAGTTTGTCGGCTTCCGGCACCGACAGGTCGGCCAGCACCTTACGCTCCATCCGGTCCGGCAGATAGGGGCAGGGCTGCGGGGTAGAGGCAAAAAACAGGCGCGGCAGAGGGAGGCGAGGGGTCATGCGTCCCCCGCCGTTTTGCCGGTTATCGTACCGGTTGTGCCCCCCTGTGCGCGCCTGCCCAAGGGGTTTACTGTCCGTAGGTCTGGCGCAGGGTCTGCGCTGCCTCGATAGCGAAGTAGGTCAGCACGCCATTGGCGCCCGAGCGGCGGAAGGCCAGCAGGCTTTCCATGATGGCGCGTTCGCGGTCCAGCCAGCCATTGTTGATGGCGGCCATCAGCATCGCGTATTCGCCCGACACCTGATAGGCGAATGTCGGCACGCTGAAGGTGTCACGCACACGGCGGATGATATCCAGATACGGCATGCCGGGCTTGACCATGACCATGTCCGCCCCTTCCTCAAGGTCCAGAGCGACTTCGCGCAGGGCCTCATCGGAGTTGGCGGGGTCCATCTGGTAGGTTTTTTTGTCGCCCTTGAGCATGCTGCCCGAGCCCAGCGCATCGCGGAAGGGGCCGTAAAAGGCACTGGCATATTTGGCCGCGTAGGACATGATGCGGGTATTGATCATGTCCTGTGCGTCCAGCGCCTCGCGGATTGCGCCAATACGCCCGTCCATCATGTCGGAGGGGGCAATGATATCAACCCCCGCCGCAGCCTGATTGACCGACTGCTGCACCAGAACCCGCACGGAGGCATCGTTCGTCACGTAGCCATTTTCGATCAGGCCGTCATGACCGTGGCTGGTATAGGGGTCGAGTGCAACGTCGCCAATCAGCGCCATGTCGGGAAATTCGCGCTTGAGCAGGCGGGCGGCGCGGCACATCAGGTTGTCGGGGTTGGTGGCCTCGGTGCCCAGTTCATCCCGCACGGAAGAAGGCGTGACGGGGAACAGTGCCAGAGCGGGAATGCCCAGCTTGGCGGCAGGTTCGACATGGGCTGCAAGCTGGTCCAGCGTGACGCGCAGCGCGCCCGGCATGGAGGCCACCTCGGTAATGGTGTTGCTGCCTTCCGTAAAGAAAATCGGCCAGATGAGGTTGCTGACGCTCAGCGTGTTTTCAGCCACCAGCTTGCGCGTGGCCGCGTCAACACGGTTGCGGCGGGGGCGGGTCATGGGAAAGCGACCAGCCATCATGGCGGTATCTCCTGCAAGGCATGCCGTCCCGCGCGGCATGCCGCGCGGGGCTTGAACAGCGTTAATGAATGCCCAAACTATGCGCCCCCATGGGTATATGCAACCCATGCGCTCAGCCCTGTGGGGCTGTATTGCCCTCTTTGGGTTGGGCAAGCCTGCTATGCGTGCGGCCATAGGTTACATAAATGATCATACCAATGGCCAGCCATACTATCAGACGCAGCCAGGTCATCCGGTCAAGAAACACCATGACGGAGCCGCAGCTCAGAATGCCGAGCACGGGAATGATATCGCCCCCCGGCACTTTGAACGGGCGCGGCGTATCAGGAGAGATGCGGCGCAGCGCTATGACCCCGGCACAAACCAGCACAAAAGCCAGAAGCGTGCCGATGGAGGTCATGTGCCCCAGTTCGGAAATAGGCAGGAAAGCGCTGAGCAGGCATGTCAGCCCCATGAAGAAGAGGTTCGACAGCCAGGGTGTCTGGTAGCGCGGGTGGGTGATGCTGAACAGGCGCGGCAGCAGCCCATCGCGCGACATGGCAAAGAAAACCCGGCTCTGGCCCAGCAGCATGCCCAGCAGCACCGAGGTAAACCCGCAGATAATGCCGATTTTTACCGCCGTTTGCAGCCAATGATACGGGGTGCGGTTGATGGCAGTGGCTACGGGGGCGGCATCGCCCACCATATCGCGGTAATTCACCAGCCCGGTCATGACAGTAGCGAAGGCGACATAGACCAGCGTGCACACAAGCAGGCTGCCCAGAATGCCTATAGGCATGTTGCGTGCAGGGTTGCGGGTTTCCTGCGCGGTGGTGGAAACCGCATCAAACCCGACATAGGCAAAAAAGATCGTGCCCGCCGCCCGCATGACGCCCGAAAGCCCGAAATGCCCGAAGGTGCCGTCATTGGGCGGAAGATAGGGGTGGTAATTCTCCGGGTTGATATAGGACAGCCCGAAGCCGATGAAAGCCGCAATCACCAGCAGTTTGATGGTGACAATGACGGCGTTGACCATGGCGGATTGCGAAATGCCCCGGATCAGCACCCACGATACCGCGCAGATAGCGGCTGCGGCCGGCAGGTTGGCAATTCCGTGTGTGACGGAACCATCGGCCATATGGAGGGTCTCGAATGGGGAGGCGGTTAGCCGGGCGGGTAGGACTATCCCCCATGAGTCGAGCAGGGAAACGACATAGCGTGACCAGCTTACCGCAACGGTGGCAGCCCCCACGGCATATTCCAGCACCAGATCCCAGCCGATAATCCATGCCATCAGTTCGCCCAGTGTAACATAGGCATAGGTGTAGGCGCTGCCCGCAATCGGGATCATGCTGGACAATTCGCTGTAGCACAGCCCTGCGAATCCGCAGGCGATAGCGGCCACAATAAAGGACAGAACAACAGCCGGGCCTGCGTTTTCAGAGGCGGCAATGCCGGTCAGGGAGAAAAGCCCCGCCCCGATGGTAGCCCCCACACCCAGCGCCACCAGATTGCCCGGCCCCAGCACGCGCTTTAATCCCTGCGTGGTTTCAAGGTTTGCCAGTGGTAGGCGGCGGGCAATGGATGAGAGCATTCCGGGCGCCGGAGGCTGCTGCATGTATTTTTCTCCTGTCAGGCGAACGCGGAAAGCTGTAAGAAACCGTTCCACAGTGTTGCTGCTATAAGACAGCGCGCGGACGCATCAGGCAAGATGTGTTCCATGCGTAATGAAAAGTGGCGCTCTCCCCCGGTTGTCTGCCCGTGTGGCGCTGGACGGCCAGAGACTTTCGACTTTGAGGAAACACCCGCATGAGCCACACCGATCTGGATC
>NZ_BAIN01000012.1 GCF_000613285.1 Acetobacter papayae JCM 25143
CCCCCGCCGGGGCCGCCGCCGCCCGGCCCACCACCGGGACCACCCCCACCGGGGCCTGCAAATGCACTGACTGGCGCTGCCCCAAGGCATGCAACCAGAACCCACGCAACGGCTTTCGTCTTCATATGATCTCCTCCATAACAGCCGGACATGTTCCCCATGCACTGGCTGCTCTCTCTTATTCCTATAGGCCAGAACTGGTGGCGAAAATACGGCTCAGCCCCACAACGCCCAGAGAACGCAAAAAGCTCCATCACGTCACGCTGTCGGCAATCAAAAACTCCATAGATACGGCCAGTTGCAGCAAACCCCGCCACTGGGCACCCAAGCCGCGGCACCAGACAAGGCTTGCGAATCAAAACGCAGACCAATATTATCCGCGTATGGCACTCTATGGCGCAAGCACCGAATATGTCCTGCACAGTCTGCTCTGGCTAGTGAACAACCCCGAGCCTGTCAGCAGCCTTGATCTGGCGGAGCTTCAATCCATTCCTCCTGCTTCATGGCCAAGCTTCTACCCCGGCTTGAAAAGGCGGGCCTGCTGATCGCCGCTGAAGGGCTGAAAGGGGGCTACAGGCTGGCCAGACCCGCTGGAAATATCAGTGTTCTTGATGTCGTCCACGCTGTTGAAGGCGAAAAAAGCCTTTTCAACTGTCAGGAAATTCGCGGACGCTGCGCGCTTTTTCACGAGAAACCACCCCAATGGGCTACGCGGGGCCTCTGCGCTATCCACGCCACCATGCTACGGGCCGAACAGGCCATGCGGCAGGAACTGGCGCAAACATCACTTGCGGATCTGGCGCACTCCGTGCGGGACAAGGCTCCCCCGCCGTTTTTTGAAGAAGCCCGGTCATGGCTTGATGAACGCGCACAAACCCGCCGCACCGGTAAGGTCAGACAACGCAGGCGCGCAGAAACAACCCAACCGCTCCCGAAAAGCAAGAGTATTTGAAAAAGGATATGAACCTGTCGTGAAAATTCTTGTTGCCGGAGCCAGCGGTGCCCTGGGCCGCCCCCTGATAACACGCCTGCGCGATGCAGGGCATGAAGTCTGGGGACTGGCCAACCGAGTAGAAAGCCTCGAAACCATCGAGGCCCATGGCGGCCACCCTGTACAAGCCAATGCGCTCGATCGTTCAGACCTGTTTGCCGTGCTTGAGCAAATCCGCCCGGATGTGGTTATCGACCAACTGACCTCGCTCCCCGCAAGTCCTTTTGACCTGCCGAACAGGCTCGCCGCGGATCGTCAGCTCCGGCTGGAAGGCGGCGGCAACCTGTTTGACGCGGCACAGGCATGGAAGGTCAAACGTTACATCCAGCAATCCTGCGGTTTTTATCTGGATGGGAATGATACACTGGCCACAGAAACCTCGCCCCTGCGTATTCATGCTCCCGGCAATATTGGAGAAAGTGCGCGCATGTATGCTGCACTGGAAAAGCGGGTTCTAACGGCCGCCGGCATGGAAGAAATTGCGCTGCGCTATGGCTTTTTCTATGGGCCCGGCACATGGTATTGGCCAGACGGCGCCTTCAGCACACATATGAAAAATGGTGATGTTGCGCTTATGGGCGCTGGCAGCAGCGTTTTTTCCTTTATCCATGTCGATGATGCAGCTCAGGCCACTATCGCGGCTTTAACAGCACCCGTCGGTTTATATAATGTGGTTGATGATCAGCCGACCCGATTTTGCGACTGGCTACCCGCTTACGCCCGCTGGGCCAAGGCCCCGCCCCCGGCCTCTTTACCCCTGCAGGACGCCCTCCGGCTGGCAGGGGAGGAAGGCGTTTATTACCAGAACAGCCTGACAGGTGCATGCAACCGCAAAGCCAAGGAGAACCTGAACCTAAGCCCCCGCCCACAGCCATGGTTCCCCGAAAACTAATTGTATGGCTGGTGCATACCTGCCCTTGAAATATAGGGACAGGTATACGCGGTTTTTTTGATTCCATTACATCCGTGTTGCTATGCAGGGCGATACGAACAAATCCCCTTTCCATGCCCCGGCGAGTGTTCTGCACGCGACAACCAGCCACAGAAACGCCAGCACAAGGGTCAGGACCGTGGCGATATATCCAAAAACTGCGAGGTGAAGCATCAAACCAAGCCGATAGGTCGCCGCCACATAAACCCCCAGTGGAAACGTATAGCCCCACCAACCAAGATTGAACGGAATACCGCTGCGCAGATAACGACCGGTAATCAGCAGGGCAAGCACCAGCCACCATACCCCCAGCCCCCACAGGACAAGCCCCGCCATGACGCCTACCCCCTGTGCGATCACACCGATCCGGGCGAGACCATGGGCCGCAAAAACAGCCGGTGCATCCTCCCCCATTACCAGCATACCCAGTGCCCCCGTTCCAACAGGCCCCAGCGCCAGCCAGCACGATGCCGCCATGCTCTCATGTGGCAGTTTATGAAGCGCCATACGCAAAATAAGAATTGCAAGGATACTGAGCGCAATAGGAACAGAATACGCCCACAACACATAAGACGTTATCAGAACAACAAACCCAGCATTGGCATCAGCCAGATGGGGCACGAGCAGCCCCCCTGTTGCACCGGCCACCTCGGCAGCAACAACAGGCAGCAGCCATACAGCCGTCATACTATCGAGGCTTATCTGATGGCGGGTGAACATCAGATAAGGAATACCAACACCGCAGGCCAATGCCATGACCACATCCACCCACCAAAGGGCTTGCACTGCCGGAATAATGGAAGAACCAAAAAGGCTTAATCCAAAAACACAACATCCATTGATAATAGTTGCAAGCCCCATCGGGATCGTGCCGATAAACATCGATGCGACAGAATGCCCGAAGATACGTCTGGCCTCCTGCCCATACAAAATCCAGCGGGCAGCATAAAGCGCGCTAAAAAGCAGGAAAAGCCCGATCGTGACAAACCACAACCCTTCACCCACAGGCCTCAACAACGGGCCAATACCAGACATTTGCGGCAGGGTAAGCGCCAGAATGCCGGTACCCATGGTTGCTGCAAACCAGTTTGGCGTAAACTGGCGAATAACTTCACGCGAGCCGCATCGCTTTCCAAATGTCGCAAAAATATCAGGGCTTTTTTTGATAGCATTCGAGAGAGTCATTGCTGTTTCTCCCTAAGAATAGCAACCAGCGCATCGGCCATACGTGTCCGATAGCGCTCCTTGTGCCGCAATGCGTGAAAAGGCCGGGCTGGCATTGGCAGCGCATATTCATGCAGGTCTCCCACCGCCAGCGCACGGCGCACCACAAATTCCGAAAGAACGGCAACACCGGCTCCAGCCTCGACAGCACTGCACACCGCTTCGTTGGAAGGCATGACCATCGCAATGTTCATATCCTGCGGATCGAACCCCCGCGCGCGTAGCACCGCCTCGAATGTTGAACGCGTGCCAGACCCCTGCTCACGCACAATCCAGCGCGCTGCACGAAGCCAGCCCTCATCCACCACCTGACCAGCCGATGCCCCGACAAGGAGCATCCTGTCCTCGCCCACTGTCCATGAAGCCAGAGCGGGTTCGTTAATCGTGCCCTCCACCACCCCCAGTTCCGCAACACCGTCCAGAACACGCCGGGCCGCCCCCTCGCTATTATCGATGCTCAGTTCAATCGCAATGCCGGGATAGCGCGCATGAAAGGCAGCAAGCCTTGCGGGGAGCCAGTAGCTTGCAACCGTCTGACTGGCGACGACCCGCAATGTGCCACGTTTCAATGCGCCATAGTCAGCCAAGGCAAGCTCAGCCGCCGAGGCCCGCCCCAGCACAGCGCGCGCTTCATCAAGAAACATAGCTCCGGCCTCGGTCAGTTCGATACGCCGCCCGATACGATGGAAAAGCGGCACGCCATACTGAGCCTCCAGCGCGGCAATGGCATTACTAGCAGCAGACTGGGTAATATGCAGCGCCTCAGCCGCCCGCGTGACATGCTGGCGTTCAGCAACGGCAATGAAAATACGAAGCTGCTCTAACGTCATGGCTTCCCCCTTCGCATCCAAAATACGCAACCGGGATCAATCTTTCCAATGCCATTTATCTATGATTCCAATCTGAAAATCAGATCATTCAATCAGAACAGCCTGCGCACGGATCGAACCAAGCCTGACCAGAGCAGACGCAGCGTACCCGGCCCCTGAGAAGGTCGTGCCAGTTCAGTTTCCAGACCAGACCACTGGACATTTCGAAAAACCATATCAACCAGATGATTGTTTTCATCAACATGAATGACACAATCACCCGAAATCGAAAAAACCTTATGTCTATTAGCCCTACGCCCGAAACCAATCCACACGATGCGCTGCTCTCTATCAATTTCAATAGAAATATCCTCTTTGAAATCGATATCATCCTGCGGTGGTTCACTCTTCTGCATCACAAGCGATACAAGCGGCCCGCTTTCAAAAGCACCCTCATATTTAAAGAGTTCATTTTTTATTCTACCATAATAAATATAAAATGAATTTACGATATATCCTACCCTGAGACCCAACTGCATTTCCCCAATATTGACCCTCGGAAATGTTTCACTGATTCCCAATCGAGATTCTATGCTTTCCTGCATAGATGTTCTTTTATCACCATACGAAAAAGGATAAATAATTTCAGCATAGAACGCGATATCTGAATATACCGCATCCAATCGTGGTGCCACATCGCAGGGCAGAAAATCAAACTGTACCATGGTCAAATCCCTGACTTGAGCACTGTTATCCGTAAGCACTTTTTGGCCCAGCCTTGCTCAGGCCGCCTGAGCCTGCAAGAGTAGCCCGCTGCTTGCAAGCACGCCTGCCAATGGCTTTATACCTGCGCACCTACCGAGGTTTTACCCTTGTCACTGCTGGATAATCCCCTGCCCGCCTCGACACAGGCTCAACGTTCCACCCGTCTGGCTTTTCTCATCGCCGGGTTTGCTGGTGCCGCCTGGGCTCCCATCATCCCTTACGTAAAGCTCAGATGCGGCCTAACAGATGCTCATCTGGGCCTGTTACTGCTCTGCCTTGGCACGGGTTCGATCATTGCTATGCCTGTAGCCGGCGCGCTGGCTGGCCGTTTGGGTTGCCGGTGGATTGTGGCTTTTTCAACCCTTGCTGTCTGCTGTGTCCTGCCTGTTCTAGCCACATCCAGTTCAGTCCCTCTGCTCGCGGTGGCACTGACTATTTTTGGTGCCGGGATCGGGTCGATCGACTGCGTGATTAACGTGCAGGCAATTCTTGTCGAGCGGGCGTGCCAGCGCACCATGATGTCGGGCTTTCATGGCCTGTTCAGTGTCGGCGGGTTGTCGGGGGCTACGGGCGTCAGCACTCTGTTGAGCCTTGGACTATCGCCCACAATCGCATGCAGCGCTGTTTCCGTTCTGATACTACTGGGTGGCATTCTGGCCTTGCCCGGCCTGTTTACCAGCCACACCAGTTCCGGCGACAACCAGCCCTTTGCCATACCGCATGGTGTGGTTCTGATTATCGGGATCATGTGTTTTATCGTGTTTCTGGCAGAAGGGGCCGCAATCGACTGGAGTGCAGTGTTTCTGGCCACAATCCGCCATGTAGACATGCGCTATACGGGGTTGGGCTATGTCGCCTTTGCCTGCACCATGACAGCAGGCCGATTGTTGGGAGACCATCTGGTACGCCGCGTGCCGGGCCGCACGCTAGTAACAGCAGGCAGCCTGATGGGCGCTTTGGGCATGCTGCTGATTGCAACAGTCCCTGTCTGGCAATTAACTCTGTGCGGTTATGCTATGGTAGGGGCTGGCTGTGCCAATATCGTGCCGGTTCTGTATTCCACCGTTGGTCGGCAGAAGCTCATGCCGGAACATCTGGCGGTTTCTGCGGTCACCACCCTCGGCTATGCTGGCATCCTACTCGGCCCCGCAGCCCTCGGATTTATCGCACAGAGCCTCAGCCTGCCCTTCGCACTCGGCACTGTGGGCGTTCTGCTGATGGTCGTCGCCCTGTCAGGCATGATTTTACCACGCGCCCTCATCAACGGCGAGGATCAGGGGTAATCAACAGCGCACACGGCATGCGGCCACATGGGGCATGCCAGAAAGCCCAAGGGGCTTATGGTGGTGTAAATTTAAAAGGGGAGACATGGATAAACCGCTGATTTCTGCGGCCAGGAATGGTGGGCGCAACAGGGATTGAACCTGTGACCCCTACCATGTCAAGGTAGTGCTCTACCGCTGAGCTATGCGCCCATTCCTGTGGTGTGTGGCCTTGTATCGTGCTTGCGCTGGCAGCGCAAGCCCACAATAAAGGGGGGAGATGAAAAATTTTGTTCACTCCGTCCTGTCCCGCGGAATCCGTGCTTCCCTGTCGGCCATGCAGCCGCAGGAAACTGCCAATGCCCCTCCAGCAGACCCGCAGGCGCCACCTCCTGTCATCACCATGCAGGGCAGTGCGGCAAGCCCCATCGTGCTCGCGGCCCCCCATGCGGGACGCTACTACCCGGACTGGTTTGTAGAAACGGCACGCCAGCCACTGGATGACCTGCGCAGCGGCGAGGACAGTTTTACGGAGCTTCTAGCGCAACCGGCCCATGCTCTGGGCCCTGCGCTTGTCCATGCCACGTTTCCGCGCGTTCTGTGCGACCCGAACCGTGCCGCATGGGATCTGGACCCGCGGATGTTCCATGGCCCTATCCCCCCATTCATACGCCCGACAGAACGCGGGTTGGCTGGACTTGGCTCCATTCCGCGCATTACCGGCAGCCACCGCGCCATTTACCGTTCCCGCCTGCCATTCAACGAGGCGGCACGGCGGATCGCAACATACTGGATGCCCTACCATACAACCCTCGCCAACCTGCTGCGCAGCACCCATCAGCAGCATGGGCAATGCCTGTTACTGGACCTGCACTCCATGCCGGACACGGCTGAAATCGGCACGGCGGATTTTGTGCTGGGCGACCGCCACGGCACGGCCTGCGCTCCAGCCATTATGGACAGGGCCGAGCAAACCCTGCGCGCTCTGGGGTACAGCACCGCACGCAACACACCGTATGCGGGTGGCTATATTACCCAGCAATATGGCCACCCCC
Organism: Acetobacter papayae JCM 25143; assembly: GCF_000613285.1. Classification (GTDB taxonomy): domain Bacteria; phylum Pseudomonadota; class Alphaproteobacteria; order Acetobacterales; family Acetobacteraceae; genus Acetobacter; species Acetobacter papayae. The sequence goes on from NZ_BAIN01000012.1 coordinate 7,038, forward strand.
CGAAAAACTGCCATGCGCTGCAAATTGAAATCCGCCGCAGCCTGTACATGACTGAAGCAACCCACACACCGCATGACGGCTTTGAGCCTCTGGCGCAGGGCCTTGCTGTTCTGGTGGCCCGGCTGCTTGAGCAGATGAGCTGAAAATACCACTCCCCAATGCATGACAAGATATTGAAACAGAACGACCAAACCCTCATCTCATGCTGCAAAACAGGGTGTGGCGGAAACCCTCAGGCCGCACCCATGCCGAACCACGACAGAGGATACAGAATATGACCGACAGTACGAGCACTACTCATCCGGGCAGCGAAACCAAGGAATTCAGCGCCGAGGTCGGCCGCCTGCTCGATCTGGTCGTGCATGCGCTGTATTCCGAACGGGAAATCTTCCTGCGTGAACTGGTAGCCAACGCGGCGGACGCCACGGACCGCCGCCGGTTTGAAGCGCTGACAGATGGCGCGCGCGCCCTGCCCGACGAGGCCAAAATCCGCATCAACCCGGACAAAGATGCCCGCCTGCTGAGCATCAGCGATGATGGCGCAGGCATGAGCCGCGAGGAACTGGTGTCCAACCTTGGCACCATCGCACGCTCGGGCACACGCGCCTTTGGCCAGCAGCTTGAAAACGCCAGCCCGGAAGACCGTCCGAACCTGATCGGCCAGTTTGGTGTTGGTTTTTACGCGGCCTTCATGGTGGCTGATCGGGTTGAGGTCGTCTCCCGCCGAGCCGGTTCCGATGAAGCGTGGCGCTGGACATCCGACGGACGGGGTTCCTACACGATCGAACCCGCCAGCCGCGAGACAGCGGGCACCGACATTACGCTGCATATCAAAACCGACGCCGATGAGTTTCTTGATACCTACCGGCTGCAATCCATCATCCGCAAATGGTCGGACCATATCGCATGGCCTGTCACCATCGTGCAGGACGGCAAGGAAGAAGCCGCCAACGAAGGCACAGCCCTGTGGCGCAAGCCCCGCTCCGAGGTCACCACGGAGCAGATGGAGGAATTCTACCGCCATCTGACCCATAATTTTGATACCCCGTGGGAAACCCTGCACTGGCGCGCCGAAGGCACCATGGAGTTTTCGGCCCTGCTGTTCATTCCCTCGTCCCGCCCGTTCGAGTTTGGCGAGCAGACGCGTGAAAGCCGTATCCGCCTGCATGTGCGCCGGATGTTCATTACCGACGAGGCTGAAATTCTGCCGCCGTGGCTGCGCTTCGTGCAGGGCGTTGTGGATACGGAAGACCTGCCACTAAATGTCTCGCGTGAGATGCTTCAGGCCACGCCGGTTCTCGCCCGTATCCGCAAGGCGGTAACCGGCAAGGTGCTCTCGTCCCTCAAGACCCGCCTTGAAGATGCGCAGGCCTATGCCGCGTTCTGGGAAAACTTCGGCCCGATCCTGAAAGAAGGCATGTGGATGATCCGGCCTACCGCACCGAGGTTGCCGGGCTGAGCCGTTTCCGCTCCAGCGCGGTAGAAGGGCTGACCGGCCTTGCGGACTATGTCAGCCGCATGAAGCCCGAGCAGGACGCCATTTACTACGTAACGGGTGACAATGTGGACGTACTGGCGGCCTCACCCCAGATCGAAGGTTTCAAGGCACGCGGGGTCGAAGTTCTACTGCTGTCGGATGCAGTGGATTCCTTCTGGCCGGAACGACTGGGCAGCTATGAGGGCAAAACCCTGCGCAATGTCGCACAGGGCCTGAACGATCTCGACAAGTTCGCCCCCGATACGGAAACCGCTGAACAGAAAGCGGACATGGACACACTTCTGCCAGCCCTTAAAACCGCGCTGGAAAATGAAGTGACGGACGTGCGCGCAACCGACCGCCTCGTTTCCAGCGCCATGGTACTGAGTGCGCCCGAAGGCGGGCCGGACCTGCAACTGCGCAAGCTGATGCAGCGGAGCGGACAGGCCATGCCAGAAGCCAAGCCGGTGCTGGAACTCAACCCCGCCCACCCGCTGGCACACGCGCTGGCCGCCCGCCTGCAGGCAGGGGAAGACATTACCCCGCTGGCGCAGATTCTGCTTGATGTCGCCAGTATCCAGAACGGCGACACCCCCAAGGATGTCAACGCGTTCGCAGGCCGGATCATGACCTATCTGGCCGCTGCCCCTGCAACCGCAGGCTGATAATACAGGGTGGGCTCGGCGTTCAGGCCGGGCCCACCTGCTCCTGCTGCTTGACCTCGCGCCACAGGGCATCAAGCGTTTGCACATCCTGCTCGGCCATGGACAGGCCCTTGTCTGTCAGGCGGGCTTCCACCCCTTCAAACCGCCGGGTGAACTTGTCGCAGGCCTGCCGTAAACAGGCCTCGGGGTCCAGCTTCAGCCGCCGTGCAAGACTGGCGACCGAAAACAGGATATCGCCCAGCTCATCCTGCATGCGGGCATGGTCTCCGCCCGCCATTTCCACGGCAAACTCCTCGACTTCCTCACGCACCTTGTCCAGCACGCCGCGCTCATCCGGCCAGTCAAAACCCACACGCGCCGCACGGGATGCTAGCTTGGATGCCCGCAGCAACGCAGGCAAAGCCGGTGGCACGCCCGCCAGAGCCCCCTGCACGCCCCCACCGGCCGCACGGCGCTCACGCTCCTTCAACTGTTCCCACTGAGCAGGCACACCCGCCTCCACCACAGGCGGTGCTGCCTGCTGGACAGGAACCGACAGAACATCCGGGCCGAAAGTGACATGCGGGTGACGACGGATCATTTTTTCCGTCACCATTCGTGCGACGGTGGCAAAGTCGAACAACCCCTGCTCACGCGCAAGCTGGGCCTGATACACCACCTGCAGGAGCAAATCCCCCAACTCATCGGGGAAAGCGCGCCAGTCCTGCTTCTGAATAGCGTCCATGACCTCATACGCCTCCTCGATGGCGTAAGGAGCAATGGTTTCGAAGGTCTGCTCCTTATCCCACGGGCACCCTTCCTCAGGGTCGCGCAGGCGGGCCATCAGCGCCAGCAAACGTGAAAGCTGCTGCTCTGCCTCAGCCATGCCAGAAGAAGAAAAATCCGTCATGCCGCCTGCATCCATCCTGTTCTGCCAGCCCCGCCATATGCGGGCTTTATCGCGGGCGCATTGTGCCATAAAACGCTCTTACGTCCATGCACCCCGGCATACGCCCCATCGGTCGGGCGGGATGGCATACAGGCGCAACGCGGAGAACCAGAATGGCGCAGCAACCAGTCGTATTCATTGATGGCGAAGCAGGCACAACCGGGCTTGGCATTCGCGACCGCCTGCGCGCGCTGCCGGTACGCCTGCACTCCATAGACCCAGCCCAGCGTAAGGATCGTGACGCGCGCAAGGCCGCCATGGCCGAGGCCGATCTGGTGGTGCTGTGCCTGCCAGACGCTGCCTCCCGCGAGGCCGAGGCCATGGCCCTTGAACTGGGGGCTGATGCCCCACGCCTGCTTGATGCCAGCACGGCATTCAGAACCGACCCCACATGGGTTTACGGTTTTCCTGAACTCTCGCCCGAGCAGGCGCATGCCATCTCATCGGCACCGCGCGTCTCTAATCCCGGCTGCTACCCAACGGGTGCCATTGGCCTGCTGCGCCCGTTGATTCAGGCCGGTGTGCTGCCCGCGCATTACCCGGTGTGCATCAATGCCGTCAGCGGGTATAGCGGCGGCGGTAAACAGATGATCGAAGCCCATGAGCGCGATGGCGGCCCTGCTTTCGAGCTGTATGGGCTGTCCCTCGAACACAAGCATGTGCCGGAAATCCATACCCATGCCGGGCTTACGACACGGCCACTCTTTGTGCCTTCGGTCGGGCATTTTGCACAGGGGATGATTGTTTCCATTCCGCTGCACCTGTCCATGCTGGAAGGCGCCCCCAGCGCTGCCGACCTGCACGATATTCTGGCCCGCCACTACGCAGGACAGGACCATGTGCGGGTGGTTACGGCCGATAACACACTCTCCGCCGAAGCGCTGGCGCATAGCGACCTCATGGAACTGCGCGTGCATGGCACCCCCCATACCCGCCATGCCCTGCTGACCGCTCGACTGGATAACCTCGGCAAGGGCGCCTCCGGGGCGGCATTGCAGAATATCCGGCTCATGCTGGGGCTTTCGTAAGAAAGCCTTTGAGCCGGTTTGAAAACAGGAAAGGTTAGACAGACATGACACATCGTGTAGCGCTCGTAACCGGCGGCAGCCGTGGCATTGGTGCCGCCATTGCCGAACGGCTTGCGGCAGACGGATATGACATCGCCATTTCCTATTCCAGCAACGCCACGGCAGCCGAACAGGTCGTTGAAAAAATCCGTGCACAGGGGCGCAAGGCGCTGGCCATCAAGGCCAATGGTGCCTCTGTGGAAGGCAACCGCGAAGTTATTGCCGAAACCATAGTGGTTTTTGGTCGGATCGATGTGCTGGTGTGCAATGCAGGCACGTTCTTCTCCGGCCCGATTGACGAAATGAGCGTCAGCCAGATCGAGCATATCCTCAACCTGAACGTGCGCGCGTCCATGATTGAAACCATGGAAGCTACCAAATACATGACCACGGGCGGGCGGATTATCTATATCGGGTCTGCTTTTGGCGCACGCGCTCCATTCCCCGGTATTTCGCTATATGCCGCAACCAAGGCCGCGCTGCGTGGCTTTGCCAAAGGCGTTGCGCGCGACCTTGGCCCGCGCGGCATTACCGCCAACGTGGTGGAGCCCGGCCCGATCGATACTGACCTGAACCCCGATAGTGGCGAAGTCGCAGCCCTGATCCGCAGCTTTGTCGCCACCGGCGCTTACGGCAAGGCGCATGACATTGCGGATATGGTCTCTTTTCTGGCCAGCCCGCAGGCCAGCTATATAACAGGGGCCGCCCTGCCGGTTGATGGCGGCCTGGAAGCCTGATCGCCCCCTCACCCCGGCCCACTCAGGTGCCGGGGGAGGTCTTGCCTTCACGCGGTTTGAGGGATTTCAACCACGATCCGGCCTGTCAGCCGGCTTTCAAGCAGATCTTCCGCTGCCTGCGGCACCTCTGCCAGCGGCACGCTCCGGCTTAGCCCGGCCAAACGCTCCAGATCGACCAATTCTGCCAGACGCTGCCAGGCCGTCTGCCGCAAGGGGCGCGGGCACATAACGCTGTCGATCCCCACCAGTGTAACACCCCGCAAAATGAACGGCGCAACAGTCGCGGGAAAATCCATGCCCCCCGCCAGCCCGCAGGCTGTCACCACGCCCCGCGGCTTCATACCTGCACAGACCGCGGCCAGCACATGCCCCCCCGCCACATCAACAGCACCGGCCCAGCGGGCCTTTTCCAGCGGGCGGAGCGGCGCTTCAAACAGCGCGCGCGGCAGCACCTCATGCGCGCCGAGGCTTTGCAGGTAAGGCTGTTCCTCCAGCCGGCCGGTCACGGCGGCCACCTCATAACCCAACCGGGCCAGCAGCATGACAGCTACACTACCAACCCCACCCGTGGCGCCCGTAACCAGCACCGGGCCATCAACCGGCCGCACGCCTTCACGTTCCAGCGCCATCACGCACAGCATGGCCGTAAACCCAGCCGTGCCCAACGCCATGGCCTGAAAAGCATCCAGTCCCGCAGGCAAAGGCACCAGCCAGCTCCCCGGCACTCGCAGGCGCTGGGCATAGCCACCCCAGTGCAGTTCACCCGCACCACAACCATTCAGCACCACCGACTGCCCGACCTGAAACTCAGGCGATGTCGTGTGTTCCACAATCCCTGCCGCATCTACACCCGGCACCATGGGCCATGTTCTGACAACCGGCCCACGGCCTGTCACAGCCAGCGCATCCTTGTAATTCAGGCTCGACCAGAGCACCCGCACCGTAACATCACCCTGCGACAGGGCATCGTCCGGGAGCTACGCAGCGCGACATGCTGGCCACCTTCAGCGGTTTTTTCTATGTACAAAGCTTCAAACATACGCTCTTCCATATCATGTGGGCAGAACAGCACCTGCACGCCTGCCCCTAGCTCTTGACCATCCGCCCCTGCGCAGGACCATGTCCGGCAGAAGGTAGCAGGCTCTCAACGCCCGAAAAGAGCCGATGTTTGTGTCTGACAGAGTTTTGATACCGGGCGAGAAAGCAATCGCACGCTCAGGCATACGCGATCACATAAAAAATACATTGGCCTGCCCACCCCTATCAGGACTATAGATGCAGTAATTATTATAATATCTTACTGACCGGACATTCTCTTGCTCCTGTTTATCATGGGCCTGCTGGCTCTTACGCTGCTCATCGCGGTTAGCGTACTGATCTCCCTTTCAGAAATTTCCTTTGCCGCCGCGCGCGATGTGCGCCTTCGCAGTCAGGCCGAAGCGGGCAACCGCAAGGCACAGGCCTTCCTTGCCCTGCGCCGCAACAGCGGTCAGGTCATGACCGTTATCCAGATATGCCTCAATGGCGTGGGTATTCTGGGCGGTATCGTCAGTTCGGAAATGCTCACCCCACCACTGACCGACTTTCTGCTTCAGTGGCATTTTTCAGAATGGTGGGCGCAGAACCTCGCCTCGGCCTCCAGCTTTTTATTTGTAACAGGCGTATTCGTTCTGTTTGCTGACCTGCTGCCAAAGCGCGTCGCTATGAACGACCCCAACCGGGTAGCACTGGCTATCGGCTGGTTTCCCCGGGTCGCGCTCCGTGTGCTTTACCCTTTTGTCTGGACGTTCTCGCGTATATCGGATGCCGTGCTGCACGCCCTGAAAATTCCCGCAGCCTCGGCGGTGGAGCCCGTAACCCCGGAAGACCTGCGCGCTATTCTAGCTGCCGGCACTGTCTCCGGTGCATTGCTCCAGCAGGAGCACCAGATGATCAGCAACGTGCTGGCATTGCAGGACCGGGCTGTAACCTCCGCCATGACCCCGCGTGATGAGGTCGTGTTTCTGGATATTCAGGATACGGCGGAACATAACTACGACAAGGTACGCGCGGCCCCCTATTCACGCTACCCGCTCTGTAACGGCGGGCTGGACAAGGTTATTGGCTCCATCCGTGCGGAAGACGTTCTGGCCTCCGTAGTGGACCCCAACGCCATTCCGGTGGAACAGCCACGCGGCAACCCCATCGCCCGCCTGCGGCGCGATGTGCTGTCTGTGCCTGAAACCCTACACCTTTGGGACACGCTGGCCCAGTTCGACAGCCATGGCACGGGCTTTGCCCTTGTGGTGAACGAATATGGTCTGGTGGTGGGGCTAATTACCTTCAAGGATATCATGGGCGTGCTGATGGATGGCGTGGCCAGCCCGTTTGAGGAACAGGCCATTGTCCGCCGCGATGAAAACTCATGGCTGGTGGACGGTGCCGCCCCTATTGGCGATGTCATGCGCGAACTCGCCATCCTTTCTCTGCCCGATTATGATCAGTTCGACACCATCAGCGGCTTTATCATGCACCGCTTGCGCCGCATGGCCCGCAAGACCGACCGGGTTGATGCCTCTGGCTTCCGTTTTGAAGTGGTGGACGTAGAAGGCTTCCGCATCAACCAGCTATTGGTGACACGCCTGCCCGCCAAACTACCCACCTGAACCCCGTAACAGGCTCTCAGCGGGCGAGGCCCTTTAGCCAGACAGGCCATAAACGCCCCTGCTGGGCAGCGCTGCGCATGATCATGCTCCAGCCCCCGGCATAGACGCCTCCACGTATCGCGTGACAAAATAAGACGCTGCCCCCCTTCCCTCCCTTGGACCATATCGCACGAGCAGTCACGCCCTATCATCCGTGCGCCTGCCGTGCGCAGCCTGTCAGGATATCGTGAGAGTTTTCACAGAACATCCTGTTGCGCATGCAACCTCTGGCTGCCTCGCGGGTTTACATAAAAAAACGGGCCATTCCCTAAGGAATGGCCCGTCCTGTGCAAGTCTTTTAAAATCGGAAGAACCGGGATCAGGAAAACTTAGAAAGCTGCCTGAACACGGGCTGCCAGCGAGTTACCGCTACGACCATATTCGTTGATGACGGCCATTGTGCCGTAATTGGTGTTGCCGTTGCCGGTAGCCATGAAGTGGTTGAAATCAAGCATGAAGCGGAAGTGACGGTTGGGATACCAGTTCAGTCCACCAGACCACACAGTCTGCTGGTTACCGTTCATAGCGCCTGCCGCGTTACCGTTAATCGCAGTGTCGTGGAAGTCGCTGACGCTATAACGACCCGAGATTTCCAGAGCACCCCAGTAACCGTGCTGAGGATCAAACTCGTGTTCAACACCCGGAGCGCCGAACGCGCCTTCTTTCTCATTATAGCGCGCCCTTTACCCATCAGGGTGTAGTTGGCTGCCACGTAGTAACCATCCATGTTCACGTTGCCCATGCCCTTGGCATAGTCGCTGGCACCGAGAGAACGGCTCACACCAATGTTGTAATACTCGGCCTTAAGCACAAGCTTTTTCCAACGCAGACCCAGTTCCGGGCCAGCCGCCCAGACAGAGTCAACATTGTTCATAGTCGCACCAACACCGAGGAGAGAGGTAGAGGTAAGAGCCACTTCCGGGTTGCCGTTGGCTGTATAGCTGCGGTTACCCGTAGCGGAGTTTGTCCCCGGACGGAAAGAGCTGATAGCCGACAAACCGACGTGCAGGTCGATATCTTTCGATACAAACGGACGACCGGCAACACGGAAAGTACCACCAAGGGGGTTATTCGTCGTGTAACTGGTAGCCGAATTGCCGCCACGCGCACCGTATTGCTGGCCAGTGAAGTAGGCTGCAATCCACCAGCGCTTTTCATAATGCAGACCGCCAAGACTAAAGCGGGCATCACCTGCTGCAATGTTACGCACCACGTTGGTAATATTGGGGCGTTCCATCATTTCAAAGTCGTTCGAACTTTCGGAATCTTCTTCCGTCACGCGCGGCTGGAAGTAACCAATCGTCAGGACCGTATTGTGCAGCCCAGTATAATTCAGGTTTGCTTCATACAAATTCTGGTATGTCTGATACCCATCGGTGCTGCCGCCAAGATCAGGCGTTACGTTAGCTACCCAATCTTTATAACGGAATGTGAAGGGAATACGAATACGGCGAGCATTTTCTGTCAGACCGGAGAAATCACCACGGCTCTGACCGGGAGCGGACGACATACCCATGAAACCACCGAAGTCTTCATGGAAGGCCAGACCAACCGAGAAGCCGTAAGCACCATCTTCAGAAGAAACCGTGAAGCGCCCCTTGGGGAAGCCGATGATCATGCCACCAACGCGGACTTCTTCATCCTTAGCACTTGCAGCCTTGAAGTCCTTCCAGGACATCGTGTCACCACGGTCGGAAGGCGGGGTGCCCACGCCGCTGGGGCCAAAGGACTTGTGCAGAGCGGCGTCATCAAACTGTACGCCGTGCTCGACCGGGCCAGAAGAAATCTGGCGGCTGGCGCGGTAGCCATGGGTTGCCTGCTTCTGAGCCGCATCGGTCTTGGCAAGCTGGGACTTGAGGCTAACGATCTGCTGCTGCATTTCGCGGCGCATGGAAGCCATTTCCGCCTTCAGGGCGCGGAGCTCGGCATCATCAACCGGGGCAGCCTGAGCCACAGGAGCAATCCCGGCCAGCAGCATGGTCGTAAAAGCAATTGTCGGAAAAAGGGGTTTGCAGCGCATTATGCCATTCCACAAGTAAAACAGTGAGGGATGGATACCGTGTCCGCTCGCTTTTGCGTGTGACGCTTCAATGAGGGTTTCATTACGGTTTCATTAAAAAAGCGGCCTGGAAAACCAAACCGCTTTTTATGGATATCCACCAACAGGTTACAAAAAAACCTTGGTAGAACTCTTACTTTCCGCTCTTCCAAGCAGCAAGGATATCATCCTTCACGCTCTTGGGCAGCGGAACGTAGTCCAGCTTCTCGGCAGCGCTATCGCCATTGGCGAAATCCCAGGAGAAGAAGTTACGCACAGCTTCGTCACGCGCGGGGTTACGCGCAGGTACCGGCACCAGCACATAGGTTGCGGAAACAACCGGCCAGGCTTCCTTGCCGGGGGTGTTCAGCAGGTTGATGGCGAAATGCTGAGCGCTCTTCCAGTCGGCGGCTTCAGCCGCATGGGAGAAGCTGAGCAGGCCAGCGGCAACATTCGTGCCCGCCTTGTTGCGCAGGCGCACCGTGGTCAGGTGGTTGCGGCTAGCATAGGCGAATTCGACATAACCGATCGCACCCTCGGTGTTACGCACCGTGGCGGCCACGCCGTCATTGCCGCGCGCACCCAGACCGTTCGGCCAGTTGATGGAGGTGCTGGCACCCTGGTTCTGCTTCCAGCTATCCGAAGAATCAGCCAGGTAGGAGGTGAACACGAAGGTCGTGCCTGAACCGTCAGCGCGGTGCACAGGAGCAATAGCCGTGTCAGGCAGATGCACGCCGGGGTTCAGCGCCGCAATCTTGGCATCGTCCCAGGTGGTGATGTCGCCTGCATAGATCCCGGCCAGCACTTCGCCGCTCAGGGTGATGGCGTCAGGCTTGACACCGGGGATGTTCACAACCGGAACAATGCCGCCCATGACCGTCGGGAACTGGAACAGGTGACCGTCTTCGAGCTTCTTGGCATCCATCGGCGCATCGGATGCACCAAAATCAACCGTTCCGGCCAGAATCTGGTTCTGCCCCGCGCTGGAGCCAACGCTCTGGTAGTTAACCGTAACACCGGTTGCCGTCTTGGCCGCCGCGCCCCAGGATTCATAAATGGGGGCCGCAAAGCTGGAACCAGCGCCAGTCACGTTTTCAGCCCGGGATACCGCCGGAAAAGTGGCCAGGAGGCTTGTAACAGCTGCCAGACACACTCCAGACCTGATTGAAAGACGCATTGTTGGATAAATCCCTTTGCCGTGAGCTTGCGGCGGCTTGCCGCGCCCATGTGCTTAAAGGAGCCACCCACGAAACGGTGTGATGTTTTCAGGACATTTACATTACAGATTTATGACAGGGCATCCGCCAGCGGCAACCACACGCAACATTCCGTGCCCTGCCCCACCACACTGCGCACGACAAAACGTCCGTTATGCCGGGTCACAACATGCTGCACGATTGCCAGACCCAGCCCGCTACCCTGCACGCTGGCGGCTGTTTTCGCCACACGATAAAAGCGTTCCGTCAGGCGGGAAAGATGCCGCGCAGGGATACCCGGCCCCGTATCGGCCACACTCAACACCACCCCGGGTGTTGCGGGCCAGCCTGCATCCAGCGGCGCGCGCTCTCCGCGCACGGTAATGGACAATGTCGCACCGCCAGACTTTGCTTTAGCGGCCAGTCCATATTTAAGGGCATTTTCAACCAGATTCATCAGAATCTGGGAAAGCTGCGCCTCATCCCCCTCTACCCGCAATCCTTCATCCTGTGGGATATCGACCGTAAGGGCAGCATTTTTACCAGCCAGAAGCCCAACCGTTTCTCTCTTCAGGTGACTGAGCAGGTCTGTCAGAGCAACCACTTCCGTCGGGCGCAAATGCTCCTGCATCTGCACGCGCGAGAGATAGAGAAGACTATCCAAAAGCCGCTGCATACGCCGGGCCTGAGCACTCATGATCTCTAAAAACTCCTGCTGTGCGGCAGGATCATCCGCAGCAGGGCCCTGCAGGGTTTCTATAAACCCCAGCAGGGCAGCCAGCGGGGTGCGAAGCTCATGACTGGCAAAGGCGACAAAATCCGTATGCTGGCGCTCGGCCATAACGGCTTCCGTCTCGTCATGCAGGGCGACAAACACGACGGTTGCCAGCCCCCCCTTACGCTGCGCCTCGCCCATAAGGGCCGCAGGCACGGCTTTTTTATGCAGCCAAGCACGAATAACCCGATACTGGGGAATATCCAGCACCACCACGGCTTCTTCCGGCGCGCTACTGCTCTCACCATTGGAAAGCAGAAACTCGACACGATTCTGAAAAGCCGGATGCCGGACAATGCTCCCGATACAATCGCGAAACTGCCTATGCGCCTCGGGCGAAATCACACAGGGTAGGCGCGATTCGTTCAACGCCAGCGTGGCGGCGGGCAGACAGGCCATAACCTCTTCAAGCGGCAGGCCATAAGGCACTTCCACCCGGCGGGGCATGGCCCCCAGCGCCTCGGCGCGCTCACGCAGCGAGAACATGCGAGACAGTAAAAACGGCACGGAAGACAAAACGCTCCCTGCCATCACACCGTATGCCACGGCCTGCCATACCTGCATGACGTCAAACCCCTTTCATGAGCAGGTGGGGTCAGTCCTGTTCCAGAGGTTTGTCCAGTGCATAGCCTCTGGCCCGAACCGTGCGGATCAGATCAGGTTCGGTCGCTTCGTTCAGGGTCTGCCGCAAACGGCGGATATGCACATCCACAGTCCGCAGTTCCACGCAGGAGCTACGCTCCCATGCATGTTTAAGCAGTTCCTCGCGCGAGAAAACCTTGGCCGGGTGCAGCATAAGAAATTCCAGCAGACGGTATTCAGTCGGCCCCAAAGACAGCACGCGCCCGTTGCGCTCAACCTTATGGCCCACCCGATCCATAACCAGATCTTCAAACCGCAGGGTCTTGTCCGCCGGGGGGGCACGCCGCAGGATTGCCTTTACACGGGCAAACAGCGTGTCCATGCCGAACGGCTTGACCAGATAGTCATCCGCCCCGATATCCAGCCCGCGAATACTATCCGCTTCCTCACCCCGTGCACTCAGCATGATAATAGGCAGGGAGGCGGTGCGATTCTGCTCACGCAGGCGGCGGCAGACCTCGATACCGGACATGCCCGGCAGCATCCAGTCGAGCAGAATAAGGTCTGGCTGGCGCTGGCGCACCTGCTCAAGCGCTTCCTCGCCATCGCCCGCGTGGCGCACCGAGTAATTCTGCTTTTCAAGATTGTAACAGATCAGCCGCGCAAGGGCCGGGTCGTCCTCGACAACCAGAAGATCCGTTTTCTGCATAACCGTCCGCCCTCATCACTACTGACAGGCAGGATATGACGTGCATGTGACAAAAAACAACCGCGCAGGCAGCTTATGTTACACTGCCACACCCCATGACACGGCAAAAAACCACGTTTGTCATGGTGAAAACACGCTTGTGAAACTTTTATGAAGCCGCATGGCGGACAAACAGAGCGTTACAAAAAACCCCCGTAAAAACGGGGGTTGATTGTTTCAGCCGCTGGATCAACTCGAACGGGTCACGCACCAGAATGGTGTCATCACGGTCCGGGCTGGTGGACAGCAGGGTAACGGGTGCGCCCACCAGTTCCTCAATCCGCCGCACGTATTTGATGGCCTGAGCGGGCAGGTCTGCCCAACGGCGCGCACCGTGGGTGGTTTCTTTCCAACCCTCGATGGTTTCATAAACCGGGCGGATACGCTGCTGCGCGGCCGGTGCGGACGGGAAGCGCTCCGTCTTTTTGCCATCCAGTTCATACCCGACGCAGATACGGATTTCATCCAGCCCGTCCAGCACGTCCAGCTTGGTCAGGGCCAGACCATCTACCCCGCCTACGCGCACCGCATGGCGCACCAGCACGGCATCAAACCAGCCACAGCGGCGCGGGCGACCCGTAACCGTGCCGAATTCATGCCCACGCTCACCAAGACGGCGGCCGGTCTCATCAAACAGTTCGGTGGGGAAAGGCCCCTCACCCACACGGGTGCAGTAAGCCTTGGCAATACCCAGCACAAAACCAGCAGCCCCCGGCCCCATGCCAGAACCCGTGCCCGCATTGGCCGCAACCGTGTTGGAACTGGTCACGAACGGATAGGTGCCGTGATCGACATCCAGCATGACGGCCTGCGCGCCTTCAAACAGGATACGCTTACCCTGACGGCGTGCATCGTCCAGAATATCCCAGGTTGCGGCCATGAACGGCAGTACGCTGGGGGCTACCTGTGCCAGATAATCCAGCAGCTCGGCCTTGCTGAACGTGGGCGCACCCAGACCCGCCAGCAGCGTGTTGTGGTGCAGCAGCAGTTCATCCAGCTTCCAGTCCAACGTTTCCGGCTCGGCCAGATCACACAGGCGAATACCGCGGCGGGCTACCTTATCTTCGTAAGCAGGGCCAATGCCGCGACCCGTTGTACCGATCTTGCGGTCGCCCCGCGCAGCTTCACGTGCGCGGTCGAGCGCGCCGTGCACCGGCAGAATCAGCGGCGCGTTTTCCGCAATCCGCAGCGTTTCAGGGGTAACGGACAGGCCCTGCTCACCAATCCGGGCGATTTCCGCCAGAAGGGCCTGCGGGTCCACCACCACGCCATTGCCGATAATGCCCAGCTTGCCGCTGACAACACCCGAAGGCAGGAGCGAGAGCTTGTAAACCTGATTGCCGACCACCAGCGTATGGCCCGCATTGTGGCCACCCTGAAACCGCACCACCACATCGGCCCGGCTGGCGAGCCAGTCTACAATCTTTCCCTTGCCTTCATCACCCCACTGGGCGCCGATCACGGTTACGTTGGACATTGAGGGTCTGCTCCTGAAAAAACTGCCTGCTGGTCAAGAAAAAGGGCGCCACGGCACAGGGCCGGGCCAAAAGGTTGATCCTGTATCTGCTATCCGTGACTAGGTCAGCGCGACACAGTCCACACCCGAAAGCACAAAGCCACAGCCCAGACGGCGGGCTTCTTCCACCGCCTGTGTGCCGGACAGAAAGCCACCGATCGTGGCATGGCCACGCGCGCGCAGTTCGGCGGCCTGCGCGTGGTCGCAATCAGTTGCCAGATAAACGCGCGGACGCGGCGGGGCGGCGGGAATAAGCCTGCACAGCACATCCGGGCGGAATGTCAGCCCGCAGGCGGGTTCATTATCGTTACAGCGGTAACGCCCACCCCGGCCCAGCTCTTCCGAACGGCCCTGAGCAAACAGCGTCACACAAACACCGGTATGGTATTTCCAGCCCCGGAACTCCACCGGGTCCACAGTCAGGCTCAGCCCGGGGCAGCGCTCACGTAGCGCGCCAACCGTTGCCACCAACCTGCGCACAATGGCCTCGGCCCGTTCCGGCAGGGTAATTTCCATCAGCCGCGCCACGGCATGTTCCGCAGCACCACTGGCATCGAGCAGGGCAATGAGCGTTGCGGCCAGCGCCCCCCCATGTTCCGCCACTGAAGCTGCATCCTTGCGGTCCAGCGCCCGCAGGAGTGCCGGGCGTTCAGCCTGCGGCACGCCTGCCTCTTCCAGCAGGGCCGGAATAAAGGGCGGCATGGTCAGATCAAAAGACACACCGCGCACGCCAAGCCGAGAGAGGGCTTCCGCACCGATGGACATGACCTCGGCATCTGCCTCGGGGGAATCGGGGCCGATCAGCTCGATCCCCGCCTGCATGATCTGCCGCCCGCTTTCCTCGGCTGCAACTGGCGCCACCACCACGCATTCGCCCGCATAGGACACACGCAAGGGACGCGGCACACCGCTGAGGCGCGTACCCGCCATGCGGGCCACTTGCGGGGTAATATCGGGACGCAGCACCATCATACGCCGGGTGTCAGGGTCCATGACGCGGAAACCCTGTTCCGCCAGCGCGGCCCCGGCCCCGGCCAGATACGTGTCCTCAAACTCCATGAGCGGAGGCCGCACCGGGTCGTATCCGTGCGAGGTGAACACATCCATAAGGACTGCAACACTCTGCGCCTGTGTGCGGGCATCAGGCGTCAGCAGATCGACAAAGCCAGCGGGCAGCAGGGCCGGGCTAAAGGGCGGGTTTTCCGTCATGTCTCGGCCTATAGCACTCCCTGTCTCACCCGTCATGCCTGCAAATCATGCGCGAAGGCCGCGACATTGCCTTCACTGCCACGCCCGTGTGCGCTCACCCTTCCGCAACGCCCGGCAGGGTTTCCCAACCTGCACCAATAAACGCCAGCACCCGCCGTCCGGGCCCTGCAGGCCGCAGCACGATCAGGTTGCGGTCTTCCAGCCAGCCCAGCAGACGGCGGGCGCGGCCGGTGGACACAGTGCCGTAAACACGCGCGATCTCGGCATCTGACGGGCAGGCATGCTGCTCAATGGCCGCGCGCGCCAGAAACAAAAACACACCCTGCAAATCCTCAGGCAGATCCGCTGCCATGGATTCGGCCTGCTGCCAGTCATCCGAGCCGGATATATCCTCGCTGACACCGCTACGCGCTACCGCCAGCAGCCGGTTGAAACGCCGCATATCCAGCGCATTGCGCCCCAGCCCCGCGATACGGCAGCGCACCAGAAAATCCTGATACAGCACGGGGGCTGAGCGGAAGGCTACTTCATCATCCTCGAGCATATCGCGCAGGATAGCGGTCATGCGGGTTTCACGCTCGGCATCGGTTTCAAGCGTGGGAGGAGCGGATTCGGGCTCCTGCTCGGCCTGCGCCTGCCCGTGGGCAGCAAGCTGGCTGAGCAGATCAGGCACGGGCGCAGGGGGAGCCCGACGCACGCGCGCAGGCATGTCCATAACCGGCACGGGTGCGAGAATCAGTTCATGCACCGGCGCTGAAGGCGGTTCGAACGGTGCTAGAACCGGCCCGGCCGAGCGGCTCTGGGTTTCCACCGCACCAATCCGCACCATGGCCGGGCGGCGACACAGGGCTGGCCCCAGCGCGAGAAAAGTGCCCCGGTCCAGATCACGGAACGATTCGGCCTGCCGCCGCTCCATGCCCAGCAGGTCAGCCGCGCGCGCCATATCGATATCGAGGAAAGTGCGGCCCATAAGAAAATTGGAGGCCTCCGCCGCCACGTTCTTGGCCAGCTTGGCCAGACGCTGGGTAGCGATAACCCCGGCCAGACCACGCTTACGGCCACGGCACATCAGGTTGGTCATGGCCCCGAGCGAGACACGGCGCGCCTCGTCCGATACATCGCCCGCTGCAGCAGGCGCGAAAAGCTGGGCTTCGTCCACCACCACCAGCACGGGGTACCAGAACGTGCGCGGCACTTCGAACATACCGCCCAGAAAAGCAGCGGCCCAGCGCATCTGCTGATCGGCATCCAGCCCTTCGAGGTTGAGCACTACAGAGGCCCGATGCTCGCGCATGCGCTCGCCCGCCGCGTGCATGGCCATTTCAGAATGATCCGCCGCCTCGATCACCAGATGGCCAAAGCACTCCGCCAGACTGACAAAGTCCCCTTCAGTCGATAATCGCCTGCTGCACCATACGGGCAGACTGCTCCAGCAGCCGCCGCAGCAGATGCGACTTGCCCGAGCCGGAATTGCCCTGAACCAGCAGGCGCGTGGCCAGCAGTTCGGCCAGATCCATCCGTGCCGGACCACCCCCCGGCACCTCACCCATTGTAATCATGTTGTTCATAACGAAACGGGATACCGCTCCCCGCCCTGCTTTCGCAACCAGTCCAGCGCCCCATGAGCCGCCGCACGCCCGGTAGCAAGGCAGGCATGGAGCAGGTAGCCGCCAGTTGGGGCCTCCCAGTCCAGCATTTCTCCCGCCACAAACACGCCGGGCAACGCCCGCAGCATGTATTGCTCGGTGCAGCCCGCCCAGCGCACACCACCCGCCGATGAAATGGCGCGGGCCAGCGGTTGCGGCGCTTCAAGCCGGACAGGCAACGCCTTGATCCGCTCGGCAAGCCCCATGGGGGTGACAGGCACGACCACACTTTCGCGCAAAAGCCCGATAGAAGCGGCAGACAAGTTCAGCCCCTTGCGAAGCCTGTTGGACAGGCTCTCGCGCGCCCTCACGCGCGCCAGCTTTGCAGCCATATCGGCAAGGCTCATATCCGGCCGCAGATCGCACAGCACCGTTGCGTAGCCCTGTGCCGCTACACGCTCACGCAAGGCCGCGGACAGCGCGTAAACCGCACCGCCTTCGAGCCCACCTGCTGTCAGCACAAACTCACCCCGGACGGAACGCCCTTCAAAACTCAAGGCCACCGGCTTGAGCGGCACACCAGCAAAGCGCTCGGCAAATAGGGGGGACCACGCCACGGTAAAACCGCAGTTAGCAGCTGAAAAGGCGCCAGCTCCACACCCCGTTCAGCCAGAAGAGCCGCCCAGCCACCCGTGCTGCCCAGCCGGGGCCAGCTCGCCCCACCCATAGCCAGCACCAGAGCATCGGTTTTTTCCGAACTGACAGCCGCACCCTCCGGCCCTGCCACGAGCAGCGCCCCCTGCGCATCCCACCCCAGCCAGTGTGTACGCGGTCGCAGGGTCACCCCTTGTTCGCGCAACCGTGCCAGCCACGCCCTGAGCAACGGCGAGGCCTTCATGACCACAGGGAACACCCGCCCCGATGAGCCCACAAAGCTTTCCTGCCCCAGACCATCCATCCAGTGGCGGATATCCTGCGTGGTCCATTCTGACAGTGCGGCATGCAGGCGGGGTGCCGCCGCGCCATAGCGGCTTTCCAGCGCCTCATGCGGTTCGGAATGGGTGATGTTCAGCCCACCCCGCCCGGCCATAAGGAACTTGCGGCCAAAGCTTGGCATGGTGTCGAGCACCTGCACGGCACACCCGGCGGCAGACAGCACTTCCGCTGCGGCAAGCCCCGCCGGGCCACCACCTACAACCGTAACGCGAAACGGCTCTGTCATGTCGTGCGCCAGAACCGGCTCGCGCTCATACCGTCTGGCGGCCTGCGGCGCGCACCGCCGTTGCCAGCCCGCCAATCTGCTCCAGCACGGTGGGCAGAGTCGCAGCCGTGGCGCGGCCCTGTGCATCCAGTGTACCGGCCAGCGTTTCCAGCAAGGCGGAAGCCACAACGGCACCATCGGCAATACTGGCCGCCTGAGCAGCCTGTTCTGGCGTCCGCACGCCAAAGCCTACGGCCACCGGCAGGCTCGTAGCCGCACGCACACGCGGAATAGCCGCACGCAGATCACCCGCACTGGCGGTGCGTGTGCCGGTTATGCCAGCAATACTGACATAATAGACAAAGCCCGAAGCATGAGACAGCACATAACCCAGCCGCTCTGGCGTGGTGGTAGGGGCAACAAGGCGGATGATAGCAAGCCCGGCGGCTTGGCCGGAGCCTCGATCACATCGGCTTCCTCTGGCGGCAGATCGACCAGAATCACGCCGTCCACACCGGCTACCACCGCATCCTTGCAGAAGCGCTCGTAGCCATAGGACTCAACAGGATTCACATAGCCCATGAGGATAATCGGCGTATCGGCATCATCCTGCCTGAAGGCCGCAACCATATCCAGCACACCAGCGAGTGTCGCACCGGCTTTCAACCCGCGCAGGGCCGCCGCCTGAATAACCGGGCCATCGGCCGATGGATCGGAAAACGGCATGCCGATCTCGATCAGGTCGGCACCAGCCGCGGGCATGGCGCGCAGCAGCGCCAGCGAGGTCTCGCGGTCGGGATCATAAGCTTCCAGATAGGGAATGAGCGCGCCGCGAGCCTGCGCGGCAAGGTCGCTAAAACGCTTGGCGATACGGCTCACAGTTCCACCCCCAGATGCTCGGCCACGGTAAAGATATCCTTGTCGCCCCGGCCGGAAAGATTGACCACCATCAGGCTGTCGGCAGGCAGGGTGGGGGCAAGTTTCATGGCGTAGGCCACGGCATGCGCGGATTCCAACGCGGGAATAATGCCCTCCAGCCCGGTGCAGAACTGGAAGGCTTCCAGCGCCTCCCCATCGGTGGCCCCTACATATTCAGCCCGCCCGATATCGTTCAGCCATGCGTGTTCAGGCCAACGCCGGGATAATCCAGCCCTGCGCTAATGGAGTGCGCTTCCTCAATCTGGCCATCGGTGTTCTGGAGCAGATAGGTGCGGTTGCCGTGCAGCACGCCGGGGCGGCCACGCTCGATGGAGGCGGCTGTCTTACCACTATCCAGCCCGTGACCTGCGGCTTCCACGCCGATCAGGCGCACGGTCGTATCGTCAAGGAAAGGGTGGAAAATGCCCATAGCATTGGAACCACCGCCAATGGCGGCCACCACCACATCGGGCAGACGCCCTTCGGCCTCGTGCATCTGGGCCTTGACCTCGGTGCCGATCACGCTCTGGAAGTCACGCACCATGGCCGGATAGGGCGAAGGCCCCGCAACCGTACCAATAAGCATGTAGGTGTCCGCCACATTGGCCACCCAGTCGCGCATGGCCTCGTTCATGGCATCCTTGAGGGTACCGGCCCCGGCTGTCACGGGTACGACTTCCGCCCCCAGCAGGCGCATACGGAACACGTTGGGTTTCTGCCGTTCTACATCGGTAGCACCCATGTAAACCACGCATTTGAGGCCGAACAAGGCACAGACCGTGGCCGTGGCAACGCCGTGCTGGCCCGCCCCTGTTTCCGCCACGATACGCGTGCGCCCCATGCGGCGGGCAAGCAGGATCTGCCCCATGACGTTATTGAGCTTGTGCGAACCGGTATGATTGAGTTCCTCACGCTTGAGGTAGATTTTCGCTCCCCCCAGCTTTTCGGTCATCCGGCGGGCAAGCCATAGCGGGCTAGGACGGCCTACATAATCCTTGAGGTAATAATCCAGCTCACGCTGAAAAGCGGGGTCGGCCTTGGCCTGTGCGTAGGCGGCTTCCAGTTCGAGAATCAGCGGCATCAGGGTTTCCGCCACGAAGCGGCCACCATACCGACCGCCGAAATGACCCCGGCTATCCGGTTCATGCCGGAGCGAGCTGTTTGCCAGCGCTGCTTTTTGCTGTTCCATCAGGTTTGCCATTGCCAGTTCCACCACTCCTCTGCCGCCTGTGCGCCACGGCACCGCATAGAGCGCCGCCCTGCCCGTACAGCCGTTATGCGCCCCGCTTACCAGATACCGCACCGAATTGCACAGTCCCGCGCCGCAATCTTGCAAGCCGGGGGAGGCTGCCCCATAGTCCGGCCTGCCCGTATGGCCCCGCCCCTTGTAGCGGCCATACACATCCGGCCACCCCTCCGGCCGGCACGCACCAGCGTGATAGTGCACCCAACAGACAGGCAGGGAGACTCGCATGTTTCTGGCTCACAGACCCGGTACAGCCACAAAAGCCATTGAAACACCCGAGGACGCGGCAGGCTCGGTCTGGCTTGATCTGCTCGACCCCACCGAACAGGAACTGGAACTGGCGGAAAGCCTGTGCGGGCAGAAACTGCCGACCCTTGATGATTTGAACGCCATTGAAAGCTCATCACGCATCAGTGTCCGCAAGGGTGTGGCGTTCCTGTCCTCCCCCCTACTCAAGCGCAATGGCACCGAATTCCTCAGCACCCCGGTAGGATTCGTACTGACCGATGAGCGGCTGTTTACCATCCGCTTTCAGCCCTATCAGGCGTTTGAAACCGTGGCGCAGCTTGTGTCCGACCATACCGCCATGCCCGCGGCCACACCTGATGCCGCCACCACACCGCATGCTGTGCTGCACGCAGGCGAAATTCTGGTGGCCCTGATCGAGACCATCGTGGACCGGCTGGCCGATGTGCTCGAAGCTATGGGCAACCTGCTCGATACGTTGTCGCACGATATTTTCCGTCCCTCGCAGCAGGGGCCACAGATACGCACCATGGCCTCGCGCCAGCGCGACCTGCTGCAACGGGTGGGGAGTGCTGGCAGTTTCTGCTCACGCATGCGTGACACGCTTTTAGGTATGGAGCGCATCACGCTATTCCTGAGTGAAAGCCGCAAGACCGCCTCTGCAGCCCCGGCTCCTGGCTTCTCCCTGAGCAGCCGCCAGATCAGCGCGGCACAGCAACCCCTGACCGAAGCCGATGCACGAGCCGCCGCCTATACGCTTTCCGGTGCGCAGCGCACGCGCATTACAACTGTCAGCCGCGACCTGTCCTCGCTCGATGCCTATGTATCGCAAGCACAGGACAAGGTTGAATTCCTGCTCGACGCCACGCTGGGCTTTATCAATATCGACCAGAACGGCGTCATGAAAGTACTGACCGTGGTCAGCTTCATCGGGGTAGCCCCGACCCTGATCGCGGGTATTTACGGCATGAATTTCAAGGACATGCCCGAGCTCAACTGGTCGTTCGGCTACTGGTATGCCCTCAGCCTGATGGCCGCCACCATTGTGCTGCCGCTGATGTGGTTCTGGCGCAAAGGCTGGTTAGGCGGGATCAAATAACCGCATATATCTTGACGGCGCACCACGCGCCCCCTATCCTTTGCGCACAACGCTGGCTGACTTCACCTGCCCAGCATTTCCCCTTCCATGTCAGGACTTCAACCGCTTTCTGGTTCCTTTCACCCACGGACGCATTCTGTCCGCACGGCGAAAGCGCGGAAATGCACACGGTACAGTCCCGGCTTTTCGTTCTATTCACGAACTTTCTTGCCAGTCAGGGCATTTTTTCATGCATCTTGCGGAACTCAAGGCCAAGTCTCCAGCCGACCTCTTGGCCTGCGCTGAAGACCTGAACATCGAAAACGCCTCATCCCTGCGTAAGCAGGACATGATGTTTGCCATACTGAAGACACTGGCCGACAACGACCAGGCTATCTATGGCGAGGGTACCCTCGAGATCATGCATGACGGATTCGGCTACCTGCGTGCGCCCGAATCCAACTACCTGCCCGGCCCGGACGATATCTACATCTCCCCCACGCAGGTGCGCCGCTTCGGCCTGCGCACCGGCGATACGGTGGAAGGCCAGATTCGCGCCCCGCGCGACGGCGAGCGTTACTTTTCAATGCTCAAGATCAACACGATCAACTTTGAATCGCCCGACGCCGTTCGCCACCGCATCAACTTCGACAACCTGACGCCCCTCTACCCCGAGCGGCGTCTGCAGATGGAAGTCGAAAGTCAGGCCACTGCCCCTGAGCCCAAAAGCGAAAAGGGCAAGAAAGGCGCGCAGAAAGACTTTACACCGCGCGTAATCGACCTTGTCTCGCCCATCGGCATGGGTCAGCGCGCCCTGATTGTCGCACCGCCGCGCTCGGGCAAGACGGTCATGCTCCAGAGCATTGCCTCCTCCATCAGCGCCAACCACCCCGAGGTGTTCCTGATCGTTCTGCTGATCGACGAACGCCCTGAGGAAGTGACCGACATGGCGCGCTCCGTCCGGGGTGAAGTCATTTCCTCCACCTTTGACGAACCGGCCCACCGCCACGTTCAGGTGACGGAAATGGTGCTGGAAAAAGCCAAGCGTCTGGTCGAACACAAGCGCGATGTGGTGATCCTGCTGGATTCCATCACCCGTCTGGCGCGTGCCTACAACACCGTTGTGCCTTCATCGGGCAAGGTGCTGACCGGTGGTGTGGACGCCAACGCCCTGCAGCGCCCCAAGCGCTTCTTTGGTGCGGCCCGTAACATCGAGGAAGGTGGCTCGCTCACCATCATCGCCACTGCGCTGATCGACACCGGCAGCCGCATGGATGAAGTGATTTTCGAAGAGTTCAAGGGCACCGGCAACTCCGAACTGGTGCTGGATCGCAAGCTTGCCGACAAGCGCACCTTCCCCGCGATCGACATCACCAAGAGCGGCACCCGTAAGGAAGAACTGCTGGTGGACCGCGCCACCCTGTCCAAGATGTGGGTGCTGCGCCGTATCCTTGCCCCCATGGGCACTATGGACGCGATGGACTTCCTGCTGGACAAGCTGAAATACAGCAAGACCAACAACGACTTCTTCGAGGCCATGAACAACTAGGCGGACAGATGGACAAAAAAAGCCGGCCAGAGGCCCCGATCGGGTTTTCAGCCGGCTTTTTTGCGAATGATCAGAACCATGCTGCCATCAGCATGCGCCACCTCGGAAACGATTGCATGGCCCAGAGCGCGGACAGAACGCCCCACGTTACGATGCGGCTCCTCCCCTTTGAGGCGCACGACCAGCACGCCTTCCGGGGCCATGCTATCCAGCGCCAGGCGGGTTCGCACGAAAGTCAGGGGGCATGTATCCGCGGTGATATCCAGTTCGACAATCGCAGGAGTGCTGGGCTCATTGTCGGTCATGGTCACCATTTTGCATTTCTCCCCTCTTTGCAGGCATATATACCTACCATAACGAGCATCCGGTCTAGCGCGTATCCGCGTAAAATTGGACAAACACCTTACCTTTCGGCTACCTGAAAGACAGACGCAAGCATGACAGTACAGGCAGGTTTGGGATCGTGAAGGCACAAGCGGCAGAATCACGTATCGAGCAATTGTGTGTGGAACATGGCCTGAAAATGACAGGCCAACGGCGAGTGATCGCGCGCGTGCTTTCCGAAGCCGACGATCACCCCGATGTGGAAGAGCTTTACCGCCGCGCACTCAGCCTTGATTCCCGTATTTCAGTGGCAACCGTTTACCGTACGGTGCGCCTTCTGGAAGAAAAAGGAATTCTGGAGCGCCGTGATTTCGGCGGGGGCCGCGCCCGCTATGAAGCCACCGAGCACGGACGGCACCATTACCATCTGATTGATGTGGATAATGGCCGGGTGATCGAGTTCGAAGACCCCGAGCCCGAAGAACTCATGCGCAAAATGGCCGACCGTCTCGGTTTCGAGTTCGTTTCCCTGCGCCTTGAACTGTTCGGCAAGAAAAAGAAGCCGGCCGCGGGTGCTGCGGCACCGCACCGCAAGGGAGAGACGACATGAGTTCCGCACGCGCCAGTGGCGGCGGCCTGTCCACACTGGATCTGGACCGTAGCAGCTTTCCCGAACTGCACGGCGGCAGCCTGAGTGTCCGTATTGCGGAAACCGATGCCGAGCGCGAAGCCGCTCAGGCGCTGCGTTACCGGGTATTTTACGAGGAAATGGGTGCGCACCCCGATGCTCAGACCCTCCGACTCAAACGCGATATTGACGAATTCGACGCTGTTGCTGACCACCTGCTGGTGATCGACAATGCAATCGCCTCGGACGAGCGGGGCGTTGTTGGCACCTACCGTCTAGTCCAGAGCGATGCCGCTGAACGCATCGGGCGTTTTTATTCCTCCAGCGAATACGACATCACGCCGTTGCAGGATTTTCCCGGCAGGCTGCTTGAGGTCGGGCGTTCCTGCGTAGACAAAAACTATCGCGGCCGTGCCGCCATGCAGCTTCTATGGCGTGGCATTGCCTCGTATATTTTCCTGCATCGCATCGACCTGCTGTTTGGTTGTGCCAGCCTGCCCGGCACCGACCCAGACCGCATTGCCGATGAGTTGACCTATCTCTACCACAACCATCTGGCCCCTCCGGCCCTGCGTGTTAGGCTCTGGAAGATCGCCGGGTGGAAATGCTGCGTACCGACCCGCATACCCTGAATGTGCGCAAATGCCTTGTTGGGCTTCCCCCTCTTATCAAAGGGTATTTGCGTCTGGGGGGTTATATTGGTGATGGTGCGGTAATCGACCCCCAGTTCAACACCACGGACGTAGCCATTCTGGTAAAGAGCGAACTTCTGGCGGACAAATATTACCGCCATTATGAACGCCGCCTGCGCGACGCACTGGACTGAAGTGCCACAGGGGCGGCGAATCGTGCCTTACGCCGCCCCTGACCATTACTCTTTGCGCACGGCCCTTTTATCTACAGGCGACTTTTATCCATGCGTCTGCCGAGGTTTTTCCTCCCGCCGTCCGTAAGGACCTGTTTTACCCCTACCTCCCTGCGTTTTACAGGCCGTATGCTGGGCTTGGGCGTGCTTGCCGCACTGGCTCTGCCACCAGTGCATTTCCTGCCTGTTTTGCTGTTCAGTTTTGGCCTACTGGGTAAAACGCTCAATACAGCGACAAGCTGGAAGCGCGCCGCGTGGGCGGGTGGCCTGTTCGGCTTTGGCTTTTACGCTGCCGGGCTGTACTGGCTCATTCATGCCGTGCTGATCCGTGCTGACGAATTTTGGTGGTTCGTACCCTTCCCCTCATTGGGATGCGCCCTGATTCTGGCTCCCACAGCAGCAGCACCCGCAGCGCTCAGCCTGCTCGCCCCGCCGGGTGTCAGGCGGCTTGGCGCCTTTGCCGCCCTGTGGACACTGGCGGATATGAGCCGCAGTTTCCTGTTCAGTGGTTTCACATGGAACGCTCTGGGCAGTTGTCTGGCCATCCCCGGCGTGGTGGGGGATATCCTGATCCAGCCTGCCGCATGGGTAGGCGAAGACGGGCTGACCCTGTGCCTTGTCCTGCTCAGCACACTAGCGGGCGTTGCCTGCCTGCGTGGTAGCCTCCTGTCACCCCGTATCCATGCATTGATTCTGGGTGGTGGTGCCGCTGCCGTGTTGGTCTGGGCCATGGTGGGGGCCGTACGTTTCTACACCGTCACCCCAAGTGGAGAAGAAGGGCCGATTGCCGTGATCGCGCAGGGCAATGTGCCGGAAACCGAAAAGGTCGGCCGCCTGAACCCGCGCGATATTTTCCTGCGTTATCTGCGCCTGACCCATGACGGCGTGCAGCAGGCGCTCGCCCTTGATCACCGCCCCCCCGCCCCTGAAAACCCGGCCGATGCGGAACCGGAAAATACTGGCAGGCCGATTGTCTTCCTGTGGCCTGAAACATCCTTCCCCGGTTACGATCTGCTACAGGACAGCCCGCAGGCCCGTGCGATCATCATGCGTTGGGGGAGTGGTGCCGAAGCCGGGCTGATTGGTGCACTGCGTGTGGATGAGCAGGGCCGATACCGCAATGCCATGCTGGCCCTCGCCCCCGATGGCACTGTGGAAGATTTTTACGACAAGGCACGGCTTGTGCCGTTTGGTGAATACCAGCCGCCTTTCATCCCTCTTCAGATCGTACCGCAAGGCGGTATGGCCTCAGGCCCCGGCCCCCGCACCCTGCACCTGCGTGGCCTCCCCCCTGTCGGGCCGCTGATCTGCTACGAGGTGATCTTTTCAGGGGACGTGACAGACCACCATGACCGCCCCCGCTGGCTGGCCAATATCACCAATGATGCGTGGTTTGGAAATAGTGCCGGACCACGGCAGCACCTGGCCTCAGTCCGACTACGGGCTGTTGAAGAAGGTCTGCCGATTGCACGCGCCGCCAATACCGGTATTTCCGCCGTTTATGACGGGCGGGGTCACCTGCTGCACAGTCTGGGCTGGAACCGCACCGCAGCCTTCGCTGTGCCACTCCCTGCCCCTCTGCCCGCTACGCTTTTTGGCCTGTATGGCCAGACCATTCCCCTAAGTGCGTGCATTATACTGCTCGTTGTCTGTATCAGTCGTATCAGAAACCGCAAAAAAAGCGCTAAATGAACAGAAATTCGAGAATTTCTTTTATTCCAGCGACGTTATTACCAATCCTTCATCTTCCTTGCTGTAACTTGCGCTGGCGGTGGTCGTGATTTCATCTATAAACAGCTTTATCGTGAAAATTGTGACCTTCCCTTCGTCACCTGTTCCTCAGAGGGAAACGTTTCCATCGTGACCGCAGTCGACAAAATTACGACACGCAGTGTCACACCCACGTTACAATCAGGCGGGATTGATCTTCATGTGGGCAGCCGCATCCGGCTGCGCCGAACCCAGCTTGGCCTGTCCCAGGAAAAACTGGGCGAGGCACTCGGCATCACATTCCAGCAGATTCAGAAATATGAACGCGGGGCCAACCGTGTCGGGGCTTCGCGCCTGTACCATATCGCCAGCATCCTTGATGTGCCGATCAGCTTCTTTTTTGATGACATGGGTAGCGGGCGGCAGACCTTCAGCCACACGCCATCGCACCCTGCCATGGAAGTTGCAGACCAGCGGCCCCCGTTCAACAAGGCCCAGCAATCCGCAGCCTGCACCGGCTCGGAAGATCAGGCTCTGCTCTCACGCAAGGAAACACTGGAACTGGTCCGCGCCTATTACCGAATTCCGCAGCCTGCCCTGCGCAAGAAAATCCTCGATCTGATCACATCCATGAGCGACGAAACATCCGCAGAGTAAAGCGTCGCTTCTGCCCATAAAAAAAGCGCGGGAAGGTTTAACCTTCCCGCGCCGTAAAGACCTCAGGGATCGATACGTTCAGAAGCTCTGGTCGTCTCCGCCCCAGTCACCGCCGGAATCCCCCCAGCTATCGCCCCCAGCGCTGAAATCCTGATCAGCCGTTGTACCAGCCCCACCAAACGGGTCCGAATTATCACCATAGTTGTTGATGATGGTCTCGCTACCCGGCGCCACGCCGCTGCCAAAACCCGAGCCCCCCATATCATGATGCCCGCTGAACAGGCCTGTCAGCGCATTGGCTGCCAGCATGCCACCGGCAACGCCGGTCGCGGTTGTAAGCGCACTGCCAAGAAAACCAGAGCCGCCCTGAAACATGCTGGGGCGTGCGCCATACGGCATGGACTGGGCCTGCATCGGCGGGGGCATCTGCTGGGCCGCACCACCCCAACCCGGCGGGGGCGCTGCCTGCGGCTGGGCAGACTGCCCACCACCGAACAGCCCACCCAGAAAACCACCAGATTTCTGGGGAGCAGACTGCTGTGCCGCCTGCAAAGCCTGCTGGGCCTGCTGCAACTGGGCCTGAAGCTGCTGGATCCGATTCTGGGCCTGCACCAGCGCCACTTCCTGCACAACCGCCATCTGGGTTACGCGGTACCGTGCTTCAGGATATTTCTGGAATTCCTGAGCAATAAGCTGGTCGGCCTGCATATCTACTGCGGGCAGGTTGGGCTGTGTGCCGGGCACGCTGGCAAAGCCACCCTGCGATGCACCACCCACACGGGCAAAGAATTTCTCGATAAGATCGCGTTCTTCGTTGGTCATTCCATCCCTTCCTGCCCTTGCGGGCGTCCGATCCCGGCCCTGCCATAGGGGGTTTTGCATGATGCAGCCCCCTATCAGGACATTTGATAGCGGGTCACTCTGGCCAAGATGTGGCAAGGACACAACCCCGTTACAAGGGCCATAAGCCCCCCAACGCCACGGGTTCTCTTCCGGTTCCGGCGCGGGGCCTGTATGGTGGCCACCACATAGACCCCAAGCCAGACCCGCCCGGCGGGAACGGCCATGGGGAATGACCCAGTCACCCTTGCGGAGTTTCATCCTGACCATGGTTCCGGCGCCTCCCCGCCCTTCAGAGCGACCTCTCTCCTTTCAGGACCTGATCCTGACCCTGCACCAGTTCTGGTCTGCGCAGGGATGCGCCATTCTTCAGCCGTATGATACCGAGGTGGGCGCAGGTACACTGGCCCCCCACACCACCCTGCGGGCTCTGGGCGACAAGCCGTGGCGCGCGGCCTATGTGCAGCCCTGCCGCCGCCCGTCAGACGGACGCTACGGTGAAAACCCCAATCGCCTGCAGCATTATTACCAGTATCAGGTACTGCTCAAACCCACCCCCGAAGAAAGCCAGAAGCTGCTGCTCGACAGCTACCGCGCCATTGGTATCGACCCCGACCGACACGATATCCGCTTTGTTGAAGATGACTGGGAAAACCCGACCATCGGTGCATGGGGGCTGGGTTGGGAAGTCTGGTGCGATGGCATGGAAGTCACCCAGTTCACCTATTTCCAGCAGGTGGGCGGTATTCCGGTAACCGTGCCCTCAACCGAACTGACCTACGGGCTGGAACGTCTGGCCATGTATGTTCAGGGCGTTGAAAACGTCTATGACCTCGATTTCAACGGCGCTGGCCTGACTTATGGCGATGTTTTCCTGCGCGCCGAAAAAGATTATTCACGCCATAACTTTGAACTGGCCAACACAGACCTGCTGTTCCGCCACTTTGCGGATGCGGAAAAGGAAAGCGTGGCTCTGGCCGAAGCCGGTGTGGCCCAGCCCGCTTATGACCAGTGCCTGAAAGCCAGCCATCTGTTCAACCTGCTTGATGCCCGTGGCGTCATCAGCGTGAGCGAACGCGCCTCCTATATCGGTCGCGTGCGTACTCTGGCGAAACTGTGCTGCGAAACCTGGCTGGCTGGCGAGGACAAATAACACCATGCCCGAATTGCTGATTGAACTGTTTTCAGAAGAAATTCCCGCGCGCATGCAGCAGCAGGCCGGTGAAACCCTGCTGAACGCGCTGGCCGATGCGCTGGCTCCCCTCGCCCCATCAGACCTGCGCGCCTATACCGGCCCGCGCCGTATCGCCGCCACGCTGAACGTGGCCGAACAGGTGCCCGGTTGCCTTGTCAGCGAACGCGGCCCACGTGAAGGCGCTCCCGACAAGGCGCTGGAAGGCTTTACGCGCAAACACGGTGTCACACGGGACGCGCTGGTTCTGCGCGATGGTTTCTGGCTGCTGGAACGCGATGAACCCGCGATAGACGCAGCAACCCAAATCGCAACCGTGCTGCCTGACCTGCTGCGCCGTTTCCCATGGCCCAAATCCATGCGCTGGGGACAGGGCAGCAGCTTTACTTGGGTGCGCCCCCTACGCCGTATCCTGTGCCTGCTGGACGGTGCGGTCGTACCGGTCTCGCTCGCTCAGGGGCAGGATAACGGCCACGGCCTGCAAAGCGCCAACCTGACCGAAGGCCACCGCTTCATGGCCCCTGATACGATCACGGTCAGCAACGCCACGCAATGGAAGGATAGCCTGTTCCAGAGCCGCGTGATGGTGGAAGCGCAAGACCGCCGTGAGGCCATTGCAACCGGACTGGAGCAACTCGCCACCGCCGAAGGTCTGCGGATCGTGCCTGATACCGGGCTGGTGGATGAAGTCGCCGGGCTGGTGGAATGGCCGGTGCCTATGCTGGGCCGGATTGACGAACAGTTCATGGAACTGCCGCCCGAGGTCATGCAGGTCTCCATGCGCGTCAACCAACGCTACTTCGCCCTGCGCGATTCCGATGGTGCCGCAGCCCCACGCTTTGCTTTTGTAGCCAATATCATCCCCGCCGATGATGGTGCGCTGATTGTCGCGGGTAACGAGCGCGTGCTGCGCGCCCGTTTTGCCGATGCTCGCCATTTCTGGGATCTGGACCGCAAGCACACGCTCGCCTCACGCCTGCCTGCGCTGGACAACGTAACCTTCCACGCCAAGCTGGGCTCGCTGGGTGAGCGCGCCCGCCGCATTGCCCGTCTGGCGGGGCTGCTGGCAGGTATGACAGGTGCCCCGGTCGAAGCCTGTGAACGCGCCGCCCTTTTGTGCAAAACCGACCTGACAACCGGCATGGTAGGCGAGTTCCCCGAACTACAGGGCGTCATGGGCGGCTATTATGCCCGTCACGATGGCGAGGCGGACAGCGTGGCGCAGGCCATTAGCGAGCATTACACCCCCAAAGGACCGGGCGATAACGTACCCACCGCCCCGGTTTCCGTGGTGGTTGGCCTTGCCGACCGGATCGACATGCTGTGCGCGTTTTTTGCAGCGGGTGAAAAACCCTCAGGCTCGGGCGATCCCTTCGGTCTGCGGCGCGCCGCACTGGGGATTATCCGCCTGATCCGTGAAAATACCCTGCGGCTTGATCTTGTCCGCCTGTTCACTTTTGCTGCGGAAGCCCTGCCGGACTCCCTGCGCAATGCACCTGACCTTGACCTGCTGCCACAGTTCATTGCCGAACGCCTGCGTGTGCAGCTTCGTTCCGAGGGTGCACGCCATGACTGTCTGGCAGCCATTTCCGTAGACAATACGGATACCGATATTGTGCGCCTGCTGGCCCGCGCAGGTGCCCTGCAAGCCATGCTGGAAACGGAAGACGGCCAGAACCTGCTGACCGCCACCCGCCGCGCCGCCAATATTCTGCGGATAGAAGACAAAAAAGACGGCCCGCATGAAGGCACGCCGGATGCAGCACTGTTTGAGCAGCCCGAAGAACATGCCCTGTTCAACACGCTGGAAAAGGTGGAACCCGCCGTGGAAGCGGCTTTTGCGAAGGAGCTGTTTACCGATGCCATGCGCGAGGCCGCAAGCCTGCGCCAGTCTCTGGACAGCTTTTTCGAACAGGTAACGGTCAATGCGCCCGAACCGGCCCTGCGCCTGAACCGGCTGAAACTGCTCTCGCGCCTTGTGCGTATGATGCGGCTGATTGCCGATTTCAGCCAGATCGAAAGCTGAAAAAACCTTGTGGCCAGCCCGGTTATGCACCGGTGCTGGCCATATGCTCTGTCAGCCTCGCCCGAAAAAGAGACTGATGATCAGAAGCACAACAAAAACAAATAGCAAAACCCGAACGATTTCCGAAAAGCCCGCCGCCATGTCGTGAAAACCGAACAGCGAAGCAATGAGCGCGCAAATCAGAAAAATCAGTATCCAGCGTACCAGAACCATGGCCTGTCTCCGCGCTTTTCCCTGCCGCTCTTTCACGGCTGGAAAATCGTTTAACCGCCTGTTTTAACGCTGGAAGCGGCCTTTGGTTCAGTGCCGCCCGTATTTAATCATCTAGCCCGCTCTGGGCTTGCGGTATTACTCGTGCGTATCAGCACCGGGAATAATATCATATGCGGCACTGCCCGCCGCCGGGCCGGGCGGCGGAGGCTGGTTAACCGCAACCGGTGTCAGCGCCTCAAGCGAAGGGCCGATTTCGCGCACATCTACAGCGACACCCAGCCCGCCATTACTACCACTGCCAACGGCATAAACCGTCTGGCCGGGCTTGAGCAGATCGGCAAAGCGTGTGGCTTCAGCCGGTGTGAGATACATTACCGAATGATCCTGCAAGACAGCACCCGTCAGCTTGCCACTCATGTTGTAAAGCGGCATCGACACGGGGCCATGCAGAACAAGATCGGGGCCAGCCAGCATTTCCGTTGAATGATTGGGCATGGAAATCACGCTGTCTTCCACGCTGCGACCACGGGGGCTGGTAACCAGAAAAGCCCTCAGGATTGGCAGGGTCTGGCCTTTCAGGCCCCGGATTTCCACCGTATCGCCGGGTTTGACCAGCCCTGCGAAAGCATGGCCCTGCTCAGCCGAGACAAGAACCTGCGTGCCATCTTCAAGAATGAAACCGTTGATACCGCCATGGGTGGACGGCAGGAACTGCGACACCTTGCCGGTAAAGACCGGCAGCACCGACAGGTCATAGACAGAGCCTACCCGGGCACCTGTAGGCGCAGGCGCTACCGGTGCGGGAGCCGGGGCGGGCTTGGCCGCAGCGGCATGATGGTGTGTAGCCTTGCCCTCATGAGCATGGGCAAGAGGAGTAAAAACAGCAGAACACGCCAGCACATAGGCGGGCAGAAAAAACACAGGGCGCATTATTCAACCAGTCGAAAACCACCCTGCAATCAGGGCGGGGGGCAAGGCCACGGGATTCGCCCCCCAGTTTCCGCTATGAAGCCCCCTGACCGCAAGAGCGGTGCAAGCGTGTCAGTGACGGAAATGACGCATACCGGTCAGAACCATGGCAATACCTGCGGCATCGGCCGCGGCAATCACTTCATCATCACGGATTGAACCACCCGGCTGAATAACCGCCGTGGCACCGGCCGCTACAATGGCCTCAAGCCCGTCAGCAAACGGGAAGAACGCATCGGAGGCAGCAACCGAGCCATGGGTCAGCGGCGTGTCCTGACCGGCAGCACGCGCGGCTTCGCCACTCTTGAAGGCAGCGATACGCGCTGAATCCACGCGGCTCATCTGCCCGGCACCAACACCCACTGTTGCTCCATCACGGGCATAGACAATGGCATTGGACTTGACGTGCTTGGCAACCCGGAAGGCAAACACCAGATCCTGCATTTCCTGAGCTGAAGGGGCGCGCTTTGTCACCACTTTCAGTTCAGACGGCACGATCCGTCCGGCATCGCGGGTCTGGGCCAGAAAACCGCCCGCCACGGAGCGCACCACAATCCCTGCGGCAGCCGGGTCAGGCAGGCCGCCCGTCAGCAGCAGACGCAGGTTTTTCTTGCGAGCCAGCAGCGCCTGAGCCGCTTCATCAGCCTCAGGCGCAACAATGACTTCGGTAAAGATCGCTGAAATCTTTTCAGCCGTTTCCGCATCCAGCGGACGGTTCAGCGCCACAATGCCACCAAAGGCGGAAACCGGGTCGCATTTCAGCGCCTGATCCCATGCTGCCGACAGGTGGAACCAACCGCGACACCGCAGGGGTTGGCGTGTTTGACAATCACAACGGCCGGAGCATCGAACTCGGCCACCGCCTCAAACGCGGCATCCGTATCGTTGATGTTATTGTAAGAGAGCGCCTTGCCCTGCACCTGCACGGCTGTGGCCACGCCGGGGCGCTGGCTGCCATCACGGTAGAAAGCCGCCTGCTGGTGCGGGTTTTCACCATAGCGCAGGGTTTCAGCCCGCTGCCCGGTCAGGGCAAAACGCTCGGCCAGAGGCTCGCCCGCCTGCTGGGCAAACCATGTGGCAATGGCGGCATCATAGGCCGCCGTGCGGGCATAGGCCGCACCTGCATAAGCCGTACGCATGGCCAGCGTGGTGCCACCATCGCCCAGCGCATCGATCAGGCCCGCATACTGGGCCGGGTCGGTCAGCACCACGACATGCGCATGGTTTTTGGCGGCAGCACGGATCAGGGCGGGGCCGCCGATATCGATGTTTTCGATGCAGGTTTCGCTATCCGCACCGGATGCCACGGTCTTTTCAAACGGGTAGAGATTGACCGCCACGAGGTCGATCTCGCCAATGCCATGCTCACGCATCTGGGCCTGATGCGAAGGCAGGTCACGGCGGCCGAGAATACCCCCATGGATCATGGGCACCAGCGTCTTGACCCGGCCATCCAGAATTTCGGGAAATCCCGTGTAATCCGACACATCCCTGACCGGCACACCTGCATCGCGCAGTGCCTTGGCAGACCCGCCTGTGGACAGGATTTCGGCTCCCTGCGCGGCCAGCGCACGCGCCAGATCAAGCAGGCCTGTCTTGTCGGAAACGGAAATAAGGGCACGCCGGATTGGCAGTGTCGTCTGGCTCATGGAGGGACCTTTCGCACAGCAGGAAAGACGGAACGGCTGAGCGACCGCAGAACCGTGCGCGCGCAATCAGCCTGTGAGAAAAAACAAACCCGCCGTTACCGACGGGTGAATGTCCAGTACAACGGCTGGCGGCCCGCCGCGATGGCCTTGGCCTCATACCGTGTTGGAAACCAGCCCTCAGGCCGCTCGGTTGCAGGGCTGGTGCATCAAACCAGTCCTGCTGGGCCATAACCTCGCCTACCCATGCCTGATAGGTCGGGTCGTCACTGGCGACACGCCATACCGCACCGGGTTTGAGGGCACGGGCCACCAGCTCCACGTTCTGCGGGTGCATGAAGCGCCGCTTGGCATGGCGGGCCTTGGGCCACGGGTCGGGGAACATCAGGAAAAGACGGTCAAGACTGGCCTCAGGCAGAGCCTTGAGCACCAGCCGTGCATCGTCGTCCCACAGACGCAGCCTGTCCGGCACGGGGGCCGTTGCTTCCTGCCCGACAGGCACGAGCTTGGTGAGCAGGGAACACAGACCGTTATGGAAAACTTCGGAAGCAATATAGCCCACCTGAGGGTGGGCCTGCGTCTGGGCCAGCACATGCTCGCCCCCGCCAAACCCGACCTCAAGCCAGATCTGCTCGGGCTCCTGCCCGAATACCGCTGCCGGGTTTCCTGCTTTTTCAAGCGGGAAACGCAGGCGCGGCAGCGTTTCATCAAGCAGACGTTCCTGACGGGGCCGCAGGGGGTGCCCCCTCTGGCGACCATAAAGCCTTTCGGGTGGCGGTTTGACTTCCGCCGTTTCCGGCTGGCCGCCCACGGCCTGACCTGTGACCTCCGTCATGAACAGACGCGCTCTCTCAGCTTAGCGGTTGAGTGCGCTGCGCAGGGCGTCAACCAGATCCGTGCGTTCCCACGTAAAGTCGTCACGCGCGTCATCGGGTGTGCGGCCAAAGTGACCGTAAGCCGATGTCTGGGCATAGATCGGGCGGTTCAGACGCAGGTGCTTGCGGATACCGCGCGGCGTCAGGTCCATGACCTCACGCAGCACGTTGCCCAGACGCACTTCGTCCACATCGTTCCCGCTTCCGTCCAGATCGACATAAACGGAAAGCGGATGCGAAACGCCGATAGCGTAGGAAAGCTGGATGGTGCAGCGGTCAGCCAGACCAGCCGCCACAACGTTCTTCGCCAGATAACGGCAGGCATAGGCAGCCGAACGATCCACCTTGGTGGGGTCCTTGCCGGAGAATGCGCCACCACCATGGGGAGCCGCACCGCCGTAGGTGTCCACAATGATCTTGCGCCCGGTCAGGCCGCAGTCACCATCGGGGCCACCGATCACGAACACACCGGTGGGGTTCGCGTAAAATTCGTTTTCAGGCGGCATCCAGCTTCGGGCAGGACATCGCGCGTCAGGCCCAGCAGGCGCTGGCGCAGGTCAGCCTGATCCACACCCTCATCATGCTGGGTGGAAATAACGACAGACGTAGCACCAACGGGACGACCGTTGACATAACGCAGGGTCACCTGGCTCTTGGCATCGGGCTGCAGGCCTGCCACGCGGGCATCGCCAGCACGACGCAGGTCGCGCATGGTGTGCAGGATGCGGTGCGCATAATACAGCGGAGCGGGCATGAGGGTGTCGGTCTCATTGGACGCGTACCCGAACATGATACCCTGATCGCCTGCGCCTTCGTCCTTGTCGTCCGTGCTGTCCACGCCTACGGCTATGTCAGCGGACTGAGCATGCAGGTAGTTGGAGGCATCGGCACGACGCCAGGAGAAACCCTCCTGATCGTAACCAATGTCACGCACGGCTTCGCGCGCCAGCTCGATCAGCTTTTCCGATGTCACGGAAGCCGGGCCACGCACTTCACCAGCGAGGACGATGCGGTTGGTGGTTACCAGTGTTTCACAGGCAACACGTGCTTCCGGGTCGGCCGCCAGATACGCGTCCAGAACGGTATCGCTGATCCGGTCAGCAACCTTGTCGGGATGACCTTCGGATACGGATTCCGAAGTAAACAGAAAATCGCCGTCTTTACGCATAATGGTGCCGTTGCCCCACGTGAGTGAAAAGGAAACAGAGGATGTCCCTTGCATGAAAGGGACGGGACGATATGACGGGATAGACAGCGCGGGTCAAGGATATTTACCATTTGGCCACGCAGTCCGGCCCTGCGCCGCCCCGTTCAGGCGCTCTGCCGCCTAAAGCGGTGGCAGGCCCAGAACATCCTCCATGCCGTATAAACCGGGCACACGCCCGGACAGCCAGCCAGCCGCACGCACGGCGCCGGTTGCAAAAATACGCCGGTCGAACGCCCGGTGCGTAAGAGTGATCTGCTCATCCGCTGAGGTAAACAGAACCTCGTGCTCGCCTACGATCTGCCCGCCCCGCAGGCCGCAAAGCCGATTGCTCCGGCCTTGCGGGGACCGGTATGCCCATCGCGCCCGCTTTCGCGCACATCCTCCAGCACCACGCCACGCCCCAGCGCTACGGAGCGCCCGATGGCCAGCGCCGTGCCTGATGGGGCATCCACCTTCTGGCGGTGGTGCATTTCCACAATTTCGGCATCGTAGCTCTGCGCGGGCAGGGCCTGCCCCATCATCTGGCCAGACGCTGCACCAGCGTAACGCCGGGTGAAAAATTGGCGGCATGCACCACGCCAATCTGCCGGGCCGCTTCATCAACCGCTGCCTGCTGCTCGGCAGACAGGCCCGTTGTGCCCAGCACCCAACCTACGCCAGCCTGCGCCAGCACACGGGCATTCCCGCACACCGTATCGGCATGGGTAAAATCGATCATCACATCGCTCAGGGCGGCCAGTTCAGCGATATCCGTAAACAGGGGGTAGGGCGATACCACATCCTGCACCTTGCGCGTGGTGCCGCCCGACAGATCCAGACCCGCCGCGCGCACCTCTTCCACCAGCAGTCGCCCTACGCGCCCGCCAATACCGGCAATACCAACCCGCATGCGTGTTATTCCCCACCTTCGAAAAAGTCACGCACACGGCGGAAAAAGCCCGTATGTTCGGGGCTGTGCTTGATGTCCTCGCCCGCTTCGGTCTCGAATTCCTCAAGCAGTTCGCGCTGGCGTTTGGTCAGGTGCTGCGGTGTTTCCACCGTGACCTGAATATACATATCCCCGCGCGCTGAAGACCGCAGAACCGAGAACCCCTTGCCGCGGAGCCTGAAATGCGCGCCGCCCTGCGTGCCTGCGGGAATTTTGACATTGGCGCGGCTACCGTCGATCACCGGCACTTCGATTTCCGTGCCCAGAGCCGCCTGCCCCATCCGCAGCGGCACACGGCAGTAGATGTTCGCGCCATCGCGCTGGAACAGCCCATGCTCCAGCACGGACACATGCACATACAGGTCACCCGGCGGTACACCGTTGGCTCCGGCCTCGCCACTGCCGGTCATGCGGATACGGGTACCGTCCTCCACACCGGCAGGCACCTGAACCTCCACCACGCGTTCACGCTCGACCGTACCTTCGCCATGGCAGGCCTTGCACGGGTCTTTGACCGAACGCCCCGTGCCATGGCAGGTCGGGCATGGCCGCTCGACAATAAAGAAGCCCTGCTGGGCCCGCACCTTGCCTATGCCATGGCAGCTCGGACAGGTCTGCACACCTGAGGCACCAGTTTCCGAACCGCTGCCGTTACAGCTTTCGCAGGCCACTCGGGTAATGACCCGCACATCCTTCTTCACACCTGAAAACGCTTCTTCCAGCGTGATTTCAACATGAGTCTGAATATCGTTGCCACTGCGGGCCTGACCACCGCCCCGGCGGCCCATCATATCCCCGAACATCTGCTCGAAAATATCGCCCAGACCGCCGCCACCGCCGCCAAAGCCGCTGAAATCAAACCCACCCGGCCCAGCCCCGCCGCCTTCAAACGCGGCATGGCCAAAGCGGTCATAGGCAGAGCGCTTCTGCTCGTCTTTCAGAATATCGTAAGCGTGGCTGATTTCCTTGAACCGCGCTTCCGCATCCGCATCACCCTGATTCCGGTCGGGGTGGTATTGCATGGCCAGCCTGCGATAGGATTTCTTGATTTCCTCCGCCGAAGCTGTCCGGGAAACCTCAAGAACTTCATAATAATCAAGCTGCGTGGCCATGAGCTATCCTTGTGGCGCCGCCCCACGCCGGGCGCGGCCTTTACTGTCCTGAATGTAAAAAGGCGCCCGGCTTCATAAAGAGCGGGCGCCGGACGCGCAAGACAGGCGGCCATACGGATGGCCGCCTTCTGGAACCTGCGCCGCTTACGACTTCTTGTTGTCGTGCACGTCTTCGAAATCGGCATCGACGATTTCGGGTTCGTCCGCCTTGGGAGCGC
This sequence comes from Acetobacter papayae JCM 25143, assembly GCF_000613285.1. Classification (GTDB taxonomy): domain Bacteria; phylum Pseudomonadota; class Alphaproteobacteria; order Acetobacterales; family Acetobacteraceae; genus Acetobacter; species Acetobacter papayae. Next base: position 45,894 of record NZ_BAIN01000012.1, read on the forward strand.
CGGAAGCCGCAGCACCCTCTTCTTCCTGAGCTGCCTTGTAAGCGGCTTCACCCACTTTCATGGCGGCCTGCGTCAGGCGTTCGGTTGCACTCTTGAGTGCTTCCGCATCCGTGCCTTCCAGAGCGGCCTTGACGGCGGCAATAGCGCTTTCGGCTTCGGTCTTTTCAGAAGCCGGAACCTTGTCGCCTGCATCCGTCAGAGACTTTTCAGTCTGATGCACCAGAGCTTCGGCATTGTTGCGGGCTTCAACCAGTTCGCGCTTGGCCTTGTCGGCTTCGGCGTTAGCTTCGGCGTCCTTCACCATCTGGTCGATATCGGAATCGGACAGACCACCAGAAGCCTGGATCTTGATCTGCTGTTCCTTGCCGGTTGCCTTGTCCTTGGCGGACACGGACACGATGCCGTTGGCGTCGATATCGAACGTGACTTCAATCTGGGGCGTGCCGCGCGGTGCGGGCGGAATGCCGGTCAGGTCGAAGTTGCCCAGCAGCTTGTTATCAGCCGCCATTTCGCGTTCGCCCTGGAACACCTTGATGGTAACCGCGCCCTGATTGTCTTCCGCCGTGGAGAACACCTGGCTCTTCTTGGTCGGAATGGTCGTGTTGCGGTCGATCAGGCGGGTGAACACACCACCCAGCGTTTCAATACCGAGCGAAAGCGGCGTGACATCAAGCAGCAGCACGTCTTTCACGTCGCCCTTGAGCACCGCACCCTGAATAGCCGCACCAATGGCCACGACTTCATCGGGGTTCACGTTACGGGCCGGATCCTTGCCGAAGAAGGACTTCACCGTTTCGATCACCTTGGGCATGCGGGTCATACCGCCGACCAGAATGACTTCATCGATCTGCGAGGCAGACAGACCGGCATCCTTCAGGGCTGCCTTGCAGGGCTCGAGCGTGCGCTGCACCAGATCATCCACCAGGCTTTCCAGCTTGGCGCGGGTCAGCTTGAGCACGAGATGCTTGGGGCCAGACGCATCTGCCGTGATGAACGGCAGGTTGATTTCCGTTTCCTTGGAGGAAGACAGCTCAATCTTGGCTTTTTCCGCGGCTTCCTTCAGGCGCTGGAGAGCCAGCTTGTCGGAACGCAGGTCAATGCCCTGCTCGCGCTTGAACTCGTCAGCCAGGAACGCGATCACCCGGTTGTCGAAATCTTCACCACCCAGGAAGGTGTCACCATTGGTGGATTTAACTTCGATCACGCCATCGGAAATCTCAAGCACGGACACGTCGAACGTGCCGCCGCCCAGATCGTATACCGCAACCGTGCCGCCGCTCTTTTTTTCCAGACCATAGGCCAGAGCTGCCGCAGTCGGCTCGTTGATGATACGCAGGACTTCAAGACCCGCGATCTTGCCGGCATCCTTGGTGGCCTGACGCTGGGCGTCGTTAAAGTACGCGGGAACGGTAATGACCGCCTGCGTAACCTTTTCGCCCAGATAGGCCTCGGCCGTTTCTTTCATCTTGCCCAGAACAAAGGCTGAAATCTGCGACGGCGCGTATTTGGTGCCGCGGGCTTCAACCCATGCATCGCCGTTATCGCCCTTGACGATGGAATAGGGCACCATGCCCTTGTCCTTCTGGACGGTCGCATCATCAAAGCGGCGCCCGATCAGGCGCTTGACGGCGTAAAGCGTGTTGGCCGGGTTGGTAACGGCCTGACGCTTGGCGGCCTGACCCACCAGCATTTCACCACCTTCGGTGAAAGCGACCATGGACGGCGTGGTGCGCGCGCCCTCGGAGTTCTCGATAACCTTCGTCTCGTTGCCTTCACGCACGGCAACGCAGGAGTTGGTCGTGCCGAGATCGATACCGATAACCTTGCTCATGTATTCTCCCTTCAGCGATTCCGTCTGGCCCGAAGCACCTGATGGAACCCTTCTTGCATCTTTATACCGGCCCGCCACCTGCACCCTGCCTTACGCCATGGGAGCCGCACGAACCGACTGAACTTGATGTATGGCGGCGTTTTTCCTTTTTCAAGGCACGCCAGCCAACATCGGATGGTTTTTTAGCCCTGCTGTCCGCCTTCATGCGCCTTGGCCACCACAACCATGGCCGGCTTGAGCAGACGACCATGCAGGGTCCATGTGGGCGTCCATGCCTGCATGACCGTGCCGGGCGTGTGCTCGGCACTGGGCTGCTCGGCCATGGCCTGATGATGGTTGGCGTCGAAAGGCTTGCCAGCGGGGTCTTCGCAATGGATGCCGTGGCGCTCAAGAATGGAAATAAAGGAACGCTCGGTGCTGTCGATGCCTTCACGCATCTTGCTCAGCACGCCGTCCTCGCCTTCCTGCGCGGGGGGCAGGCTAGCCAGCGCACGGCGCAGGTTTTCAGCCACTTCCACCACGTCCCGGGCGAATTTCTGCACCGCGTACTGGCGGGCATCATCCACATCGCGCTTGGCGCGGGCCAGAAGGTTCTGGTTCTCCGCCTCGGCGCGCAGCCATTTTTCCTTGAACTCCGTTGCGGACTGTTCAAGCTCTGCAATACGAGCGTCCGTCCCCGGCGCGGCATCATCCTGCCTGGGGGTGGACTGTTCGGCCTGGCCCGGCTCGACCGGCGCCTCGACCTGTGAGGGGTCTGTATCGTGCGTCATGCCCAAAGAAGTAAGCAACGCCGCCGCCGCCGACAAGACCTCTCGCGCATGAAACTCCCATGAACCGGCCTACCAGCCGCCCAAGGGGCAAAAAAGCGTGTCATTCAGCCGCTACCCCTTGGCATGCCACCCTTGCAAAGCCTAATCTGACGCGCTCGCGCCGTTGCCGGGAAGGAAAACAAGACCAATGACAGAGCGCACCAAGCAGACAATTGCTCTGGTTGATGACGACCGCAACATCCTGACCTCGGTTCAGATGACCCTTGAGGCCGAAGGATTCAATGTCCGTACCTACACGGATGGCGAGGCAGCCCTGCAGGGGCTGACCGCCTACCCGGTGGATCTGGCCGTGCTGGATATCAAAATGCCCCGCATGGACGGCATGGAGCTTTTGCAGCGCCTGCGTAACCGTTCGAATCTGCCGGTTATCTTCCTGTCTTCCAAAAACGAGGAAGTGGACCAGCTGATGGGGCTGCGTCTCGGGGCGGACGACTACATTACAAAGCCTTTCTCGCAGCGGCTTCTCCTTGAGCGCATTCGCGCGCTACTGCGCCGCAACGAGGCCAGCAAGGCTGAAGCCAGCGGTGCCCCCGCCGGTGGCGCGCTGATGCGGGGCGATCTTTCGCTCGATGAGCTGCGCCACAAATGCACATGGCGTGAACAGGACGTACCGCTGACGGTTACCGAGTTCCTGCTGGTCAAAACGCTGGCGCTGCGTCCGGGCTTGGTCAAATCACGCGACCAGCTTATCGATGCAGCCTATGGCGATACGGTTTATGTGGATGACCGGACAATCGACAGCCATATCAAGCGCGTGCGCAAGAAATTCCGGCAGGTTGATGATGATTTCAACCAGATCGAAACCCTGTACGGTATCGGCTACCGCTACCGCGAGGACTGACCAGCACACATGACAGACCGGCCCCCCTTTCTGGCGCCGCTGTCCCGCCGCGTGGATTCGCTGCGCCACCTGCGCGTGCCCGGCAGACGCCCCCAGAAAGGGGTGGAGGCCACCGCCGCCTATCAGGCGTCACGCACGCGTCTGGTCTCGCCGCTCATGCGGCGTATCCTGCTGGTCAATATCCTCCCACTTGCCCTGCTGGGCGTTACGGTGCTGTTTCTGGGCCAGTTCCGTAACAGCTTCTGGCCTCCGAAGTCTCGGGACTACGCGAGCAGGCCCGCATCTATGCCGGAGCGCTGGGGCAGAGTGCCGTGCGCGCCACCCACTCGCCCCGCATAAGCAGCGGGGGACAGGACAAGAACTACGCGCTGGAAACCGCGCTGGCCCGCCCGCTGCTGCAACGCCTGACAGAACCAAGCCCCGCCGCCCATGCCCGTCTGTTCGGGCCTGACGGGCGACTGGTGGCCGATAATCTGATCGATATTTCAGACGCGCCAGACATCCCACTCACGTTCTCGCCGTCCACCCATCATGCGCGGGCCATCAACATGCCCGCCCCCAGCGCGTATGAGCGTTTTCTGTCCTGGCTGTGGGCCAGCCACAATCCGCGTATCGTGACGCTGGATACGGATGAGGAAGACACGCCCGACCACCCCCCCGGCCCGCCGGAAGACAATGGCGACCCCGCGACCCCCGCCACGAGAAGACCCGCGCCCGAAACCCCGCCCTATATCCGCCGCACGGCACAGGGCCGCCTGCTAATTACAGTGGCCGAACCGGTCGTGCATGATGGCTGGACGGTGGGAGTGGTGCAGCTCACCCGCATGGCCTGGCAGGTGGACCGCTCACTGTTTACCATCCGCTCCACCATTCTCTCGCTGTTTCTTATGGCGCTGGTACTGACGGTTCTGCTGTCGTGGTATCTGTCGCTCACCATCGCGCGACCTCTGCTGCGCCTTGCGGCCTCGGCTCAGGTCATGCGCGATACGACAGGGCGCACCGGCACCGTGCCCGCCCGCCTGCTTGCCCGGCGAGATGAAATTGGCGACCTCGCACGCGCTCTGCAGGCCAGCGCGCAGGCCTTGTGGAAACGCATGGACGCGATCGAGCGCTTTGCCGCCGATGTCAGCCACGAAATCAAAAACCCGCTCTCCTCCATCCGCTCCGCCATCGAAACCCTGCTCAGGATCGAGGATCTGAACCAGCAGCGCCGCCTGCTGACCATCATCAACGCCGATGTGCGCCGCCTTGACCGGCTGATTACCGATATTTCGGACGCCAGCCGTCTGGATGCCGAAATGTCCCGCGCCAAGGCCGCACCGGTAGAAATAGCGCCGCTGCTGGGTGTGCTGGCGGAAATTCATCAGCCACCCGGCAGGAGGGGCAGCCTATCATCGTCACCAACATCACGCAGGAAGTGCCCGATCACCACTCTGTGTGCTGGCGGTGGAAGACCGGCTGGTGCAGGTTCTGCGCAACCTGATCGGCAACGCCATTTCGTTCTCGCCCCCCAATGGCCGCATCGTGCTGAGCGCTGCCGAAACCGGCAAAATGGTGAGCATTTCCGTGGCCGATGAAGGGCCGGGCATTCCGCAGGCCAAGCTCGATTCCATTTTTGACCGCTTCTATTCCGAACGCCCGAAAGATGAGAATTTCGGCCAGCATTCGGGGCTTGGCCTGTCTATCAGCCGCCAGATCATTGAAGCCCTGCACGGCACGATCAATGTGGAGAACCTGCTCGACCGGCAAGGCTCCGTTACCGGCGCGTGCTTCACCATCCTGCTGCCCCGCGCAACACCACTGCCACGCCCACCCAAGGCTCTGCACCACGTCGTGACTGATACCGCCACCCAGCAGAGCCCGGCCCGCACACAGGCTCCCGCCATCCCCCCCGATGTGGAGCATGCGCGCCAGCAGGTTGAAGACCTGGTTGGCCAGAACCGTATAGACGAGGCCATAGCCTGTTATCGCGCCGTGCTGGTACGGCACCCCAACCTTGGTGCGGTGCATGCCGCAATCGGCGCGCTGCTACGCAAACAGGGCCACCACCAGCAGGCGCTGCGCGCACTGGAACAGGCCCACAGCCTGATGCCGCACGAACCTTCGCTCAACACCTGTCTGGCCGTGGTGCTACAGGAAATGGGCCGGATTGATGAGGCTACTGCACAGTTCCGTCAGGCCATTGCTTTGGCGCCGGACGAACCTTCGCACTATCTCGGCCTTGTGCGCTTACAAAGCCTGACGCTGATGATCCGGCTCTGGCGGCCCTGCGCCAGCTTGCCGCACAGGAATCCCGCTTCAACCCGTCACGGCAGGCCAGCCTGCATTTCGCACTCGGCAAGGCCCTGAGCGATACCGGCGCACCGCAGGACGGGTTCAGCCATTTTCTACGGGCCAACGCCCTGCGCCGGGCCAGCCTGTCTTATGATGAAAATGCCATGCTCGGGGCCATGCGCCGTGTCAGCCAGCATTTTACCACCGCCGCCATGGAAGCGCTGCACCAGACAGGCCACCCGTCAACCCAGCCGGTCTTCATTGTGGGCATGCCGCGCTCGGGCTCAACGCTAGTGGAGCAGATTCTCGCCAGCCACCCGGATGCTTACGGTGCGGGAGAGGTCAGCACGCTGGCCGATACCCTCAAGGATGCCGCCCAACGCTGCCCCGCATGGAAAAACCCCATGCCCTTTGCTCAGTTGAGTGAGGCGGAGTGTCTGGCCACTGCCGAGGACTACCTGAGCCGGATGAACGCTCAGGCCGTGGACTGGACTAGGCCGGAACCGCCCCTGCGGATGATCAATAAGATGCTGGATAATTTTGCCCATATCGGGCTTATCCACCAGCTATGGCCGCGGGCACGGATTATCCATACCATGCGCGATCCGATCGATACCTGCCTGTCTTGCTTTTCGATCCCGTTCGATCATCTCGATTTCGCGTTCGATCTAGGAGAGCTGGGCCGTTACTACCGGCAGTATAGCGCCCTGATGGCCCATTGGGAGCGCACACTCCCACCGGATACGATCCTGAACGTGCGGTATGAAGATCTCGTGCAGGATCTGCCGCATCAGGCCCAGCGGATTATCGCCTATTGCGACCTGCCCTGGAACCCGGACTGCCTGCGTTTTCATGAAAGCCGCCGGATTGTGCGCACGTCCAGTCTGGCGCAAGTACGCACACCACTTTATCGCTCGGCCCTGCGCCGCTGGCGCCCCGATAACGAGACCCTGCGCCCGCTACTGGAAGGGTTAGGCGGCCTAGCCTGAACCCTTGGCTTATAATGCCCTCTGTAAGGCTATCAGGCGAACTCGTGTTCCATTTCATCCACCCGCTGCACGCTCAGCGAGCAGGTAATGGCCGGACCGCGTGTACGACCGGTATCCTTGAGCCACATGAAGCTCATGGAGGGTGAGGTAGTGGGAAAAAACTGCCTGAAAACCGGCAGGCACGACATCAGGCCATCCGGGTCGGCAAGGGTGCAGGCAAAATGCGTGACATCACGCATGGCCAGCCCCTCTTCCGCCAGCAGTTCGGCACCCTGTTCCAGAGCAAGGCGGCACTGCTCCACCACGTCCTGCCCCTGACAATCCGTTGCCCTCAGGCCGCTGCATGTCAGCCCACCCTGAGTATGCTGGACACGGGGCTTATGCGCACCCTTTGTCCTGCCCTGCGTATTTTTGCTATTCGTCATCACGGGCTGAGGATGTAAGCCAGCCTTGATCTAACGGCAAATTTTTCTTTTTTTTTAATGAGTCAGATAGTGTCCCGATCGGGTAACGAATGTGATCAAGTGATAGCTGACCTGATCACAATCTTCTCTCAAAACATGAAAAACCACGGTAGAATGGTTAACGCGGTTTCCTGCATGATAAGAAACCAAACACGCATATGCCAACTGCTGCGTACCGGGTTATAATTCAAAGGAATGCCAACCGATGAATACGGCGGATGACACATCAGCCCCGCGCCGTATCCTGCTGGTTTCCGGTCTTTCCGGAGCAGGGAAATCATCCATTCTGCGGATTCTCGAAGACCTCGACCATGAGGTGATCGACAATCCGCCTTTAGGCATGCTCGATGAGATTGTTGCCCGTGCGGAGCGCCCGGTGGCCATTGGCGTGGACTCGCGCACCCGCGGGTTTGATGCCCGCGCCGTGCTGGACGCCATGAGCAGGCTCCGGCTCAACCCACAGCTACGGGTAGAGCTGATTTACGCCACGGCGGAAGAAAACGTGCTGCTGCGCCGTTACACCGCCACCCGCAGGCGGCACCCGCTGGCCCCTCATGGCAGCATTTCAGAGGGAATCGAGGCTGAAATTGCCCTCACTGCCCCCCTGCGCGCTGCGGCCGACCTTGTGATCGACACCACGGACATGCCGCCGCCTGAACTGCGCCGCTTTGTAGAAAGCCGTTTCAGCCCGTGGGAAGGCGAAGGCGGCGAAGGGCTGACCGTCTCTCTGATGTCCTTTGCCTACCCTGCGGGTCTGCCGCGCGAGGCGGATATCGTGCTGGATGCGCGCTTTCTGCGTAACCCACATTACGTGCCGGAGCTGGCCCCCAAAACCGGGCTGGATGCCGATGTAGCCGAGTATGTGGCCGCAGACCCGGATTACGCGCCGTTTCTCCTGCAGATCCACGCCATGCTGCGTCTGGTGCTGCCGCGCTTTGTGCAGGAAGGCAAAAAATACGCCACCATCGCCATCGGCTGCTCGGGCGGGCGGCACCGCTCCGTTACCATTGTTGAAGCACTGGCCCTGCGACTGGCCGCCCCTGACGGCATGGGGGCTTACGAGGGCTCCGGCCACTGGCCTATCATGATCATGCACCGTGAACTGGCCCGACTGGGGCTAAACACATGGCGCTGGGCCAGAAAGCCGGTGGAAACTTTCAAGGCCGATACCGCAACCCTTTCAGCCTGATTCTCCTCAGCCTGCGGTTATCTGATCGAACAGGCCGCCAGAGACGAAGTGCTTCTTCTGCGCAGCCCCCCAGCCCCCAAGGCTTGCGATGTCAAACAGAGGCACATCCGTAAAGTGCTCCCTATTGGCCGCAAGGCAGGCCGCATCCACCGGGCGGAAGTAATGCCGCGCGCCAATGGTCTGCCCTTCAGGGGTAAACAGGTAGCGCAGATAAGCCTCCGCCACAGCGCGCGTGCCATGGCGTTCGACATTACGATCCACCACCGCCACAGGCGGCTCAGCCAGAATGCTCAGTGAGGGCACGATAATCTCGAAATGTCCGGGGGCGAGTTGCAGGCTGGCCAGCAGGGCCTCGTTTTCCCATGCCAGCAGCACATCACCAAAGCCGCGCTGCACAAAGGTGTTGGTCGCCCCACGCGCCCCGGTATCGAGCACTGGCACATGGCGAAACAACGCCTGCATATAGGCCCGCGCCGCAGCCTCCGACCCGCCAGAGCGGCGCAACGCCGCCCCCCAGGCCGCCATGTAGTTCCAGCGCGCCCCACCGGATGTGCGGGGGTTGGGGGTTACAACCCGCACCCCCGGTCGCACGAGGTCCGGCCAGTCATGGATACCCAGCGGATTGCCCCTGCGCACCAGAAAAACAATAGTGCTGGTATAGGGCACCGCCCCGTGTGGCAGGCGGGTGCGCCAATCGGCGCTGATCAGACCATATTGCGTCAGCAGGTCTATATCGCGCGACAAGCCAAGGCTTACGATATCAGCGGGCACACCTTCGAGCACCGAGCGCGCCTGTGCGCCAGACCCGCCATTGGAGGTGCGCACCACCAGTGCATCGCCAGAAGGAGCCGTTTTTTCCCAACCGGAAACAAAAGCCCGGCTGATATCCGCATACAACCCACGTGTGGGGTCGTAGGAGACATTGAGCAGGGAATGCGCCTGCTCATGCCCGCCCGCTTCCGATACGGGCTGCGAAACGCCTCCCGCACCGGCCAGCGCCGCCGAAGACAGCATAACGCCCGAAGCCGCCCCTGCCCCTGACACGGCCGTACGCCACAGGAACCCGCGCCGTGATAGGGTGACAGACACGCTCAACTCTCCTTCCCACCTACGGGAAACACACCGCCGACGCAGCACAACGCCTTAAAAAACTTACAAAAACAATACCCTGTTCAGGCATGCCCTGTCTGCGCGCTCAGGCGCGCAGGATCAATGCGGATAGAGGCCAGAGCGCGCCGCCATTTGGCTGTCTGGTCAGTCCCGAACACCAGATCGCGCGTGGCAGGCACGACCAGCCACGCATCATGATGCAGGATTTCCTGCTCAAGCTGCCCAGCGGCCCAACCCGCATGGCCCATGGCCAGCAGCGCATCCTTCGGCCCCTGCCCCGCCGCAATCTCGCGCAGCACGTCCATGCTGGCCGTGAGCGTAACATTGCCGGTAACCGTCATGCTTTCCTCTCCACTCCAGTCGGAGGAATGCAGCACGAGGCCATGCCCTTCATCCAGCGGGCCGCCCGCGCACAGGCCTATGCGCCGTCTGGGCGGCACGGGGCCGATCTCAAGCTGTTCAAGCAGTTCATCCAGATCAGGGCGCGGCAGGCGGCGATTGACCACAAGCCCCATAGCGCCCCCTTCCGTGCTGTGGGCACACACATAGATGACCGATTGTGCAAACGGGGTATCACCCAGCATGGGTGTCGCGACAAGCAGGGCACCGCTGAGGGACACGCCCTCTTCCAGTGCAAGGCCCAGACTCAAGATGGAAGGCAGGGAAACCATCAGGAAAATATGAGGTGTTCCACGCTTTTGACAAGACCATCATCGCGGCCCACAACAGATTGACTGTCGCGCCAGACACGGTACGGCCCTTCCGAACCAGAGGCACCCTTGCATGAGTAATCCCCTGAACAACCTGAACCGCTTTCTTGAAACACTGGACAGCTACCAGGTGACGGACGGCAAAACTTTCGATCTGGAGCATTTCAGCCCGGATGATGACGGCGGGCTGGGACTGGACAAGGAACACGGCAAGGCCCTGCTGGCAGCCGTAAAAACCCGCCTGCAGGAACTGCAGGAACTGCTTTACGCCAACCAGACGCGCTCGCTGCTGATTGTCCTACAAGGCATGGACACGGCGGGCAAGGACGGCACCATCAAGCACGTCATGTCCGGGGTGAACCCACAGGGCGTAAGCGTGACCTCTTTCAAACAGCCCGGCCCGTCCGAACTGCTGCATGGCTTTCTGTGGCGCATCCATCTGGCTGCCCCTCAGGCAGGGCGAATTGTCGTGTTCAACCGCAGCCATTACGAGGATGTGCTGGTCACACGCGTCCACCCCGAGTTGCTGGAAAACGAACACCTGCCCGGTGAAACCAACACGCCGGCTTTCTGGCAGGGCCGCTATAGCGATATCCGCCATCTGGAGCATTATCTGAGCCGTCAGGGCACGGTGGTGCTGAAATTCTTCCTGCATATCTCGCGTGAGGAGCAGCGCAAACGCCTGCTCGCCCGGCTTGATATTCCGGACAAACGCTGGAAATTCTCGACCGCCGACCTGCGTGAACGCGAATTCTGGAACGAATACAAATCCGCGTATCAGGACGCCATTGCCGGAACGGCCCGCGAGCACGCGCCATGGACCATCGTTCCCGCCAACCAGAAATGGTACGCCCGTCTGGTGGTCATCGGCACTATTATCCGCGCCCTGCATAACCTGAACCAGACCATGCCTGACCCCTCGCCAGAAATCACCCGCCAGCTCGACAACTACCGTGACAGCCTGCTGAACGAAGAAACCCCTCCCAAGAACAAGAAAAAATCCTGATCACCCCATACCCGACGACTCCATGAAGGCCTCCCCCATGCTCTCCATTCCGCTCCGCCCGCTTCTGGCGGGCCTTGCCCTTACCGTCTGCCTGCCCGTTATGGGCATGCCTCAGGCGCAGGCCCGCGAAGGCTGGTACAACCGCCAGCAGGAACGCACAGCGCCGCCCACACAGGTATCCGCCACCTGCGACAATGCAGGCTTCCTGGCGGCGCAAAGGAATTTTGAACAGGGTGGTGGCCCCAAGGGCGATGTGCCGGTGCATATCTGCGGCACGGTGCTGACTCTGGCACCACACGCAAAAAAAACACGGAGCGGCCTGCACGGCTATTTCTATGTGGCGGTCACCCCCACCATTTCCATCCGCATTGTCACCAATCTGGATGAAATGCACACCCCTGCCTGGCCATGGGTGGCCAAAGGCGACCATGTGGACGTTGTCGGGCGCTATTATTACGATTCGTACAGGCGTCAGGGCATCGATTGGACGCACCGTGGCACCGGACGTTCATGGGGGGTGCCGGGCTCTGTCACGGTTAACGGCACCCGTTACGACTGAACTCCGCACATAAAAAAACGGCTGACCAGCCTTACAAGCCAGTCAGCCGCCTTTACTCCAATTGCAACTGGCCCTTAGCCGGTTGCTTCTTCCTCACGCTCGCTGCCGCGTTCGTCCTCACCGCCGGATGGTGAAGCGACACTGCTTTCCACAATATCGAACACCAGTTCGCCATTACGCAGGCCGATCTTGACCGCACCACCCTTGGTCAGGCGGCCGAACAGCAGTTCTTCCGCCAGCGGTTTCTTGATCGACTCCTGAATGACCCGGCCCATGGGGCGCGCGCCATACAGGCGGTCGTATCCCCGCTCAACCAGCCATTCCTTGGCGGCGGAAGACAGTTCGATGGTCACGTTACGGTCTGCAAGCTGGGCTTCAAGTTGCAGCACGAACTTCTCGACCACCTGCCCCACAATTTCCGGTGTCAGATGCGCGAAGGGAATGATCGCATCAAGACGGTTACGGAACTCAGGGGTAAACAGGCGCTTGATCGCCTCTTCATCCTCGCCTTCACGCACGGTGCGGCCAAAACCAACGGCCTCCTTATTCAGATCGGATGCCCCGGCATTGGTAGTCATGATCAGGATGACATTACGGAAATCGACCGTCTTGCCGTTATGATCAGTCAGTTTGCCGTTATCCATCACCTGCAGCAGCACGTTGTACAGGTCGGGATGTGCCTTTTCGATTTCATCAAGCAGCAGCACGGCATGCGGATGCTGGTCGATGGCGTCGGTCAGCAGCCCCCCCTGATCAAACCCGACATAGCCGGGCGGCGCGCCCAGCAGCCGCGAGACCGAATGCCGCTCCATGTATTCAGACATGTCGAAGCGGATCAGTTCGATCCCCAACGCTGTGGCGAGCTGACGGGCCACCTCTGTCTTGCCCACGCCTGTCGGCCCGGAGAAGAGGTAGTTGCCAATCGGCTTTTCGGGTTCACGCAGCCCGGCCCGCGCCAGCTTGATAGCGGCGGACAGCGCATCGATAGCCCGATCCTGCCCGAACACCATGCCCTTGAGATCGCGCTCAAGGCTACGCAGCACTTCCTTGTCATCCGCCGAAATGCTCTTGGGCGGAATGCGCGCAATACGGGCGATGATGTCTTCCACATCCTTCAGGTTCACCGTCTTGCGGCGGCGGCCTTCGGGTTGCAGCATGCGCGAAGCCCCGACCTCATCAATCACGTCGATAGCCTTGTCAGGCAGTTTACGGTCGTGAATGTATTTGGCCGAAAGCTCGACAGCCCCCCGGATTGCCTCGTCCGTGTAGCGCACCTTATGGTGTTTTTCGTAACTTCCTTTGAGGCCACGCAGGATTTTCACCGCATCGTCGATAGTCGGCTCGGGCACATCGATCTTCTGGAAGCGCCGCACAAGCGCGCGGTCCTTCTCGAAATGCTGACGGAACTCCTTGTAGGTTGTCGAACCGATGCAGCGCAGCGTGCCAGCCGCAAGTGCGGGCTTGAGCAGATTGGAGGCATCCATGGCCCCGCCCGATGTCGCACCCGCCCCGATAACGGTGTGGATTTCGTCAATGAACAGGATCGCATGCGGGTCCTGATCAAGCTCCGTCACCACCGCTTTCAGGCGTTCCTCAAAATCACCCCGGTAGCGGGTGCCAGCCAGCAGGGCACCCATATCCAGCGAATAGATGGTGGACTGCAACAGCACCTCAGGTACGTTGCCTTCTACAATGCGCCGGGCCAGCCCTTCGGCAATAGCGGTCTTGCCCACACCCGGATCGCCCACATAAAGCGGGTTGTTCTTGGTGCGGCGGCACAGGATCTGGATCGTGCGTTCGATTTCGGTATCCCGCCCGATCAGCGGGTCCACCTTGCCTGCCAGCGCCTTGTCATTGAGGTTGACGCAGTAGGTTGAGAGCGCGTCCTGACTTTTCTGGCTCTTGCTTTCGCTGCGCTCGGGTTCCTCTGCCTTGTCCGCACCCGGCCCCGTACCGCTGATCGGCCTGCGGGTGGAGCGGTCAGGGGCTTTGGCAATACCGTGAGAGAGGAAATTGACCGCATCCAGCCGGGTCATGTCCTGCAGTTGCAGGAAATACACCGCATGGCTTTCGCGCTCGGCAAACAGCGCCACCAGAACGTTGGCGCCAGTCACCTCGTCCCGCCCGGTGGACTGAACATGAATGGCCGCACGCTGGATGACGCGCTGGAACGCGGCTGTGGCTTGGGCTCCGTAGGACGGTCCGCCGCCAGACCCGCCAGATCCTTGTCGAGAAAACCCGTCAGATCGGTTCTCAAGCGCTCGAGATCAACGCCGCAGGCCCGGAACACCGTAACGGCGTCCGAATCGTCCACCAGGGCCAGAAGCAGATGCTCGAGCGTTGCATATTCATGATGCCGGTCTCCGGCAGAATAAGCGCCCGATGCAACGTCTGCTCAAGATTGCGTGACAACATGACGAGACGCTCCTTTCGAGGATCTTCCCCCTGTGGCCAATGCAGTAAAGCGCCACAAAGGTAGAAGCCCTTTCTACATATTTGGCTGCTTCAGCCAGAAATGCGAGTCATAAGCGCATAAAAATTGTCACAACTGTTTTTTTCTCGTGGATTTTCAACACCCGCCCCCCAAAACGGCCGCGCCACACACGGGGTTTTCAAGGCAGGTTCAGTCTTTTTCGATCGTGCACTGCAAGGGGTGCTGGTTCTGCCGCGCCAGATCCATAACCTGCGAAACCTTGGTTTCCGCCACCTCGTAGGTGAACACACCACACACCCCTACGCCGCGCCGGTGCACGTTGAGCATGATGTCGGTCGCTTCCTCACGGTTTTTCTGAAAAAACCGCTCAAGCACGTACACCACGAATTCCATCGGGGTGTAGTCGTCGTTGAGCATCAGCACCTTGTACATCGCGGGCTTGCGGGTTTTGGGCTTGGCCCGCACCACCACGCCCACATCCGCATCATTACCGTCCGACTCCAGTCCGCCATCGCGCCGGGAGGGTCCGTTGCCCGTATGCAGAACAGGATAACGCGACGAAAGCATGGCGAAGACACTCCGGAACCCGGTTGCAAGAATGGGGCCTGTTTTTCCGCATCAGGCAGGAAAAAACAAGGTTACTCCCCCGCTGCCGCCGGATTCGGCGGCCCCTTCCCTACAGTCAACTGTCAGGTATGGGTGTGCTTGTGCCACACGGGGTATGGCGCTGTCATGATCAAACTACCCCACGCGCCCCCTGCCGCCGCATGGCAGGGCTCTGGATTATTTTCGTTTTTACAAGCGCGCTCTTGCGATTCCACGCGTCAGGCGGAATACTAGGCAATGGAAATGGGGCGGGGGTAGCGTTGGCACAGAAACGGATGTCCAAACGGGCAAGACAGCGGCAGACCGCACTCCCTGCGGCCCATGCCATGACAGGCACCACAACGCGGCAGAACACGCGGCGCGGCACATGGCTGGCCGGGCTGGCGGCCCTTGTTCTGGGCGGCGTAACGGGTGGCGGCACGGCGCACGCACAGTACGCCCACCAGATCAGCTCTATCGTGGTGGATGCCCGCACGGGCGATGTGCTCTCCCAGACCAATCCTGACCTGCGTCGCTACCCTGCCAGCCTTACCAAGCTGATGACGCTCTACATGACTTTCAGCGCCCTGCGCGCGGGTGTGATCACCCCCGATCAGCAAGTGCCAGTATCGATCCACGCGTCCACCATGGAGCCTTCCAAGCTGGGGCTGGTGCCGGGTTCGCGCCTGACCGTGGAAGAAGCCATTCTTGCCCTTGTCACCAAATCCGCTAATGACGCCGCCTGCGCTCTGGGCGAGTTAATAGGCAGTGGCAGCGAGCCGCAATTCGCCCTGATGATGACCCGTCAGGCTCAGGCACTGGGCATGAAGGATACCACCTTCCGCAACGCCTCCGGCCTGCCCAATAGTGAGCAGCTTACCACCGCGCGCGACCTTGCCACCCTCGGGCGCAGGCTCATTGCCGATTTCCCTGAATATTATCACTATTTCTCCACGCCGAGCTTCCGCTTCCACCAGCGTGTCATTCCCAACCATAACCCCATGCTCAAGGTCTATGCCGGGGCAGAAGGCATGAAGACCGGCTACACGCAGGAAGCAGGCCATAACCTCGTAACCTCGGCCATGCGGGACAATGTCCGGCTTGTCGGGGTTGTGCTGGGCTCTGCCAGCAACTCACAGCGCACCCAGCTCATGGCCAGCCAGCTTGACCGGGGTTTTGACACCGAGGGCGTAGCCCCTGTCGAGCGTCCGCTGGTGCTGGCCCGCGCCAGCACGCACCGCTCCGTCACGCGGGAGCATCGCGTAATTGCCATGGCGGGTGCAACGCATCACCGAGCGCTTGAAGTGGCCGAAGCGGCAAGCGCGCATGTGCGCCGGGGCCGCCCCACCGTGGCGCATGATCACCGCGTGCGGCTTATTGGTGCCAAGGTGCATACCATTTCCACACACACGCACCCGATCCACCACGCTACGCGCTCACGCAGCCGCACCTGAAGCCATGGCAGGCGGGCATTGGCCCGCCTAACGCTGCTTGCTGAAAAACGGGCTGATCAAGCTGGGAAAATTCCTTTGCGCCTCAGCCGATCTCTTCCACACTATAGATTGAACAGCCGCCCCAAAGGCATGGCAGCCTGACGGCAGGCAAAAGCGGGTTGCCATAGCGGGCCAGTATCTTCATCTTTGCCGCCTTGTATCGACCCGCATCGTGGCGGACACAGCAAAGAGGCAGACATGGCAGGCAGAGCCGGAATCATTATCCACACAGAAGAAGACTTCATCGGGCTGCGCGAGGCAGGCCGCCTCGCTGCCGAAACACTGGATATGATCACCGATTATGTCAGGCCCGGCGTCACCACCGGAGAGCTGGACCGGATCATTCATGAATACACGCTGGCCCATGGTGCCGTGCCGGGGCCGCTGAACTATCGTGGCTACCCCAAGTCCTGCTGTATTTCAGTCAATCATGTTGTCTGCCATGGCATTCCGGGCGAACGCCCGCTGATAGAAGGCGATATCGTCAATATTGACGTCACCCCCAAGCTCAATGGCTGGTTTGGCGATACCAGCCGCATGTATTCCGTGGGCAAGGTTTCCATCAAAGCCACCAAGCTGGTGGACACCACCTATGAATGCCTCATGCGCGGGATTGAAGTTGTAAAGCCGGGCGCAACGCTGGGCGATATCGGCCACGCGATCCAGAGCCACGCGGAAAAGCACCGCTACTCCATCGTCACCGATTTCTGCGGCCATGGCATTGGCCGCACCTTCCATGCCGAGCCCAATGTGCTGCACTATGGCAAGCCCGGCACGGGGCTCAAGCTCAAGGCGGGCATGGTGTTCACCATCGAGCCCATGCTCAATATCGGCAAACCCGATGTTAAAATTCTGGAAGACGAATGGACAGCCGTCACGCGCGACCGTTCCCTGTCTGCCCAGTTCGAGCATATGCTGGCCGTTACTGAAACCGGCTACGAGATTTTCACCCTCTCTCCCGCAGGTTACACGCACCCGCCCTACACCCCGAAAGGATAAGCATGACACTGCCCGCGTCCGCCCCCATGGGGCCTGCCTCTCTGGCCTCTGCCCGCAAGGGGGGTGCCCGCGGGCCTCTGCTTCGCACCTGTGCCGCTGTCTTCATGCTGGTGGCTACCCTGCCCACAGGGGTGCCCTTTACCGCCACCCCGGCGGCGGCCCAGTCCGTTACACCCTCCGTAACGCCCTCTGCTACCCCGCTGGCCAGCACGGACCCGCTGGCCTATGCCGGAGGCGAACCCGACCGCCTGCCCACCCTCGCCCCTGTATGGGGTGCACATGGCATGGTGGTTTCAGCCCAGAAGCTGGCCTCCGAAGCGGGTGAGCGCATTCTCGCACAAGGTGGCAACGCGGCCGATGCCGCCGTGGCCATGGGTTATGCGCTGGCCGTGGTGTATCCGGCGGCGGGCAATCTGGGTGGTGGTGGCTTCATGCTGCTGCGCCCACCGGGCCAGAAAACCGTCTTCCTCGATTTCCGTGAAAAAGCGCCGCTGGCCGCGCGCGCCAACATGTATCTAGACAGCAAGGGGCAGGTCATACCCGATCTGTCCGTGCTGGGCTGGAAGGCCGTGGCCGTACCCGGCACGGTCGCGGGGCTTGAAACGGTGCGCCAGCGCTGGGGCCATCTGTCGCGTCAGGCGGATATGGAACCCGCCATCGAACTGGCCCGCAACGGCTTTGTGCTGGAAACAGGCGATGTGGAACTGCTCCACACCGCCACCAGTGGTTTTGAAAAAGACCCCTATGCCCGCACCATTTTCCTACGCCCTGACGGCACACCCCTACAGGCTGGCGACCGACTGGTGCAGACCCATCTGGCCCACACGCTCGAACAGATCGCCCATGGGGGGACGGATGCGTTTTACCGTGGCCCTATCGCGCAGGAACTGGTGCGCGTCTCGCGCCTGAATGGCGGTATTCTGCAAAACGAGGATTTTGCCCGCTACACCCCGCGCGAACTGCCGCCACTAAGCTGCACCTACAGGGGGTTTCTGGTGGAAACGGCTCCCCCGCCCAGTGCTGGCGGTGTTGCCCTGTGCGAAATGCTCGAAATCCTGTCTGGCTATGACATGCACGCGCTGGGCCTGCACACTGCCCCGGCCCTGCAGCGCGAGATCGAAGCCATGCGCCACGCCTATTCAGACCGGCGCAATCTGGGCGACCCCGCTTTTGTCCATAACCCGATCAGCACCTGCTCAACCCGGCCTATATCAATGCTGTAAGAGCGGCCATTCCCACTGACCGGGCCGTGCCCTCCGCCGACCTTCAGGCGGGAGTGGCCATGCCGGAAAAACCCCAGACAACGCATTACTCCATCATTGACCGCAATGGCTTTGCCGTTTCCACCACCTATACGCTCAATGGCTGGTTCGGGGCGAAGGTGGTCGGGGGCGAGACCGGCATTGTCATGAATGACGAGATGGATGATTTTTCCATCAAGCCCGGTACACCCAACATGTTCGGCATTCCCGGCAGCCGCGCCAATGCCATTGCACCGGGCAAAACGCCGCTTTCCTCCATGTCGCCCACCATTCTCTCGCGCAATGGCGCGCCGGTTATGGTGATTGGCAGCCCCGGTGGCTCGCGTATTCCCACCATTGTTCTGTCTGTGGTGCTGGGCGTGGTGGATTACGGGCTGGATATTCAAAAAGCCATAGACCTGCCCCGCCTGCATGAGCAGTGGATACCCGAAACAGTGGAAGTGGAATCCGGCGCGGTCAGCCCGGATGTTGCTCATACGCTTGAGCAGGAAGGCTACCGCTTTGCCCCGCATGCACCATGGGGTATTCCCGAAGGGATACTGGTAGGCGCTCCCTCCCTTGGCGCGACCGACGCGAAAGCGGGCTATTACGGCGGGTATGACCGCCGCCACCCCGGTGGTGCGGCTGTAGGCGTGCCGTAAGCGCGCCTATAAGCGCTCCAGCCTGTGTGTGCGGCCTGAAGGGTCGCGCACCTGTGCGGCCCCCTGCACATAATCCGGACCAAGCGGTACCTTGCCGTAGCCACCGGGAATATCGAGCACGTAAAGCGGCCAGGCCAGCCCCGTGACCCGGCCACGCAACCCGGCCAGTAAACGCCGCCCCTCCTCGGCTGGCACATGAAAGCGGGCCGTACCGGGGGCGGGGTCAAGCTGGTGCAGGTAATACGGGCGCATGCGGTTTTCCACCATGCCCCTAAACAGCGCCTCCAGCGCCTGTTCGCTATCATTGACGCCGCGCAGCAACACGGATTGTCCCAGCAGCGGAATACCCCGCCGCACAATCCGCCGCAGGCAGGCACGCGCCGCCTCGGAAAGCTCACGCGCATGATTAACATGCACGGCCATCCACATGGCTTTGTCCGTTTCCAGCGCATCGAGCATGGCATCGGTTACACGCTCGGGGGCAGCCACCGGTACGCGGGTATGCACACGAATGGTTGTAACATGCTCCATGGCCGATAGCGCCGCCACAATCTCACCCAGCCGCCGGGCGGAAAGCATGAGCGGGTCGCCCCCGGTCAGGATCACTTCGCGAATCTGCGGATGCGTGCGCAGCCAGTCCAGGGCGCCGGCCAGTGCGGCCTCGTCCAGCACACCGCCATCGGGGCCAACATGCTCACGCCGGAAACAGAAGCGACAGTAAAGCGGGCAAACCAGAAGCGGCTTGAGCAACGCCCTGTCGGCATAGCGGTGCACAATACCCGGCACGGGAGACAGGGCATCATCCCCAATCGGGTCAGACCGCTCCGCCGGTGCCACGAACAGTTCATCAGGCGTGGGAATGACCTGCAGGCCAATCGGATCATCTGGCTGTTCGATCAGGGCGGCAAAGGCGGGAGGAATGGCCGTGGCGTATTGCCCGGCCACGGCCAGCAGGTCCGCCCGCGCCGAGGGGGGCACCAGACCAGCGCCAATCAGGTCATCAGGCGTGCGGAGCGTGCGCGCGGTTACCGGACCGGGCACGGATGAGGCTTGACCGAAGAAGACATGCTGCGGCTCTACTCTTCCCATGTCTGTCTTAGCAACCACTGATATGCACGCGCCCGATCCGCTCCACCTGCGCGACCGCCTGCCCTACCTTGCCCGGCGTGGCTGATAACCCGCACCATACGCGCTTTTCTGGAGGCGCGTGGTTGCATGGAGGTGGAAACCCCCTGCGCCGTACCCGTGCCCGGTGAGGAGGTACACCTGCTGCCTTTCAGCACCGAGCAGGAAACACCTCAGGGGGAAAAACAGCCCCTGTTCCTGCACACTAGCCCCGAATTTGCGATGAAACGGATTGTCGCAGCCACCGGGCTTTCGGTGTTTCAGTTTGCCCGCGTCTGGCGCAATGGCGAAGGCAGCGCCCTGCATGCGCCTGAATTCACCATGCTCGAATGGTATCGCCCCCATATGGCCCTGAGCGGCTGATGGATGAAACCGAGGCCCTGCTGAAAGCAGCGCTCCCCCCCACGCTCACCTACGCCAACACCACGCTGGACCTGAGCTTACCCTTTGAGCGCCTGAGCATGCAGGAAGCCTTTGCGCACCATGCGGGTGTGGACCTGCTGCCAACCGAAGGCGATGCACAGGCACTGGCCAAAGCCGCCGCATGCCCTCTGCGAGCAGATGAAAGCTGGGAAGACCTGTTTTTCCGCCTACTGCTTGAACGGGTGGAACCCGCTATCGGGCGTGAACGCCCGACTTTTCTGACCCACTGGCCTGCCAGTCAGGCAGCCCTCGCCCGCACCGACCCGCATGACCCCCGCGTGGCCCTGCGCTTCGAGCTGTATGCGGCAGGTATGGAACTGGCAAATGCGTTCGAGGAACTGACAGACGCCACCGAGCAGCGCACGCGCTTCGAGCAGGATCGCGCCCGCCGCAATGCCCTCTACCCCGAACGCAAGGACTGGCCGGTGGACGAAAACCTGCTGGCTGCCCTGCCCCACATGCCCCCCTGCTCGGGCATTGCACTGGGCTTTGATCGGCTGGTGATGCTGGCCTGCGGTGCCAGACGTATACAGGATGTCTTGTGGATGGGTAACTAGTCTGCAACATTTGTACCATCGCGGCGTTTTCGTTCACACGGCCCTGCCCCGGCCTTCACCTTTTCAGGACCCTTCGTTCATGACCCATGCCAGAACACCAAAGCGGGTGGGAAAAACACTGCTGGTCGCACTGCTTGCCCTGAGCGCGTGCGAAGTGCCCTCCAAAAAGGAGCGCCTGCTGCTGGATTCCATGATCGGCCATCCGGCAACGGACGTGGTGCGGAGTTTTGGCGTGCCCACCCGGCAGTTCACGACGGATAACCACCTGTTCCTTGCCTACATTACCCAGCAGACCGACTACACCATGCCCATGGGCGGATGGGGCTGGGGTGGCGGATGGGGTCCGGGCTGGGGGCCCGGTTGGGG
>NZ_BAIN01000011.1 GCF_000613285.1 Acetobacter papayae JCM 25143
CCAGCTTGTGCCCCAGACAGAAGGCCCCTTTGCCTTGCGTATGGCGGACCATGCCGAGGCCAAGCGCCGTATCGCGGCACGGGCGGCAACGCTGTTTGAAGCGGGAGATTCCGTTTTTATCGATACGGGCACCACAACGCTTGCCCTCGCCCATGCGCTGGCGGAAGCCCCCTCTCTGGTTATTATCACCAATTCGTGGCGCATTGCCTCCATTGTCTCGACCAATGCCGAGCATAGGGTGTTTTTGCTGGGCGGGGCCTGCAACCCGGATGCGGGAGAGACACTCGGCCGCTGGTGCTTGAGCAGATCAGGCGTTTTCATGCGCGGCATGTTTTTTTGACCATCGGGGCCATGGATACGCGTACCATCATGGATTTTGATGCGCAGGAGGCCGAAGTCGCTCAGGCCATGATAGAGCGGGCCGAATTGGTGACGGTTCTGGCCGATTCCTCCAAACTGGCCAGGCGGGGTATTTTTGATGTGGCGCCCTTGAGCCGGGTTGATCGGCTTGTTACGGATCGTCCGCCCCCGCCGGATGTGGCGGCTGCGCTGGACAGGGCAGGGGCCGAGGTCATGATAGACCAGCCTGAACAGGGCGGATCAAGGCGGAAAGGAACAGGCGGCCCATGTCCGCAGAACTCACGCCCGAGCTGATGCTGGGGGCTTATGCCGCCGGGTATTTCCCCATGGCGGATGAGGATGACCCCGAAAGCCTGAACTGGTACGACCCGGACCCGCGCGGTATTCTGCCGCTCAACGGTTTTCATCTGCCCCGGCGCCTGCGCCGCACGGTTCTGTCCGAGCGGTTTGCGGTGACTGTGAATACGGATTTTCCTGCTGTCATGCGTGGCTGTGCGGCTCCTGCGCCGGGGCGGGAAACTACGTGGATCAACACGCCTATCACCCGTATTTTCTGTGCTCTGCACGATATGGGGTTTGCCCATAGCGTGGAGTGCCGGCTTGATGGCGTTCTGGTGGGCGGGTTGTATGGTGTGGCCCTTGGCGGGGCATTTTTTGGCGAGAGCATGTTCAGCACCGCCACCGACGCTCCAAGGTGGCGCTGGTGCATCTTGTCGCCCGGCTGCGGCTTTGCGGTTTTATTCTGCTGGATACCCAGTTTGGCACCAGCCATCTCACCCGTTTTGGGGGAGAGGAAATTCCGGCCTCGGATTACAAGGCTATTCTGGCCCGTGCGGTGGACATGCAGCCCCGCTGGCGCGATGACCTTGATACGGACATGATTGAGAACGAGATACGCCATTTCTGACCCGCTTGCATGACAGGCGGTGTGAGTGAAGGCGCAAGACCGGGCTACGGCGCGGACAGGGGAGTAAAGCCACCATCATGAACAGGATTTTTGCACGCCCGGCAGGGCAGGTGGAGGGCCGTGTGCGCCACATTGGCCTGTCAGGCATGATACTGCTGGCCGCCACGCTGGCGGCATGGCTGCCTATGGCCGGGCCTGCGCTTGCCGCCGGGCAGGAGACAGCCGACCATCCCCCCTGACCCCCCAGCGTGATGCCGCGATTACCTATCGTTTCGAACCCCGCCCCACGGAGCAGGACCTGCGTGAAAGCGGCCAGCCCCGGCAGCCCGTGCAGGAGCGCTATGTGCAGGTGCTCTATGCCGGAGATGGCGGGTTGCTGCGGATCAATTATCTGACAGGCGATGCCGATAGCACGCCGCGTGGCGCGGTTATCATCAACCGGGCAGCACAGGAGGTGCTGGTGGTGCTCGATGCCGGGCGTGTCTATACCCGGCTGACCGAGCGCGAGAGTGTTCGCAACCCGTTTCTGCTTGATCTGTCCATGCAGTTTACCCGTGCGGGAACATCCAGTGTGGCCGGGCAGCCCTGCACGCTCTGGCAGGCCTATTCCGCTCAGGGTGGTGCGCGCGCCTGCGTGACGGATGAGGGGCTGATCCTCAGTCAGGAAGGGGTGGATGTCGATGGGCTGAACGGCAGCTTGCAGGCCGTGCGTGTTTCCTACGCGCCCGTACCGTCCAGCGCGTTCCAGCCCCCTGCGGGTTTTCAGGAAGTGCAGGCCCGGCACGAAGGGGGAGCCGATGGTTCTGGCCGGGGGCCGCTTAGCGGTGCCCCCGCCAGTTCCGAGCATGGCAGTGCGGGAGATCACCCATGATCCTGCGCCGGGTTAAAGGATTGATACAGCCAGTCGGGCAGGTTCGCCGCATGTGTGCAGGTCCTGCTTTCGTGCTGGCGGCCATGGCCTGTGGGGGGCTGATCGGTGCGGGAACGGCACGGGCGCAGGGAGTGGTGCCGACTACCCCCGGAACCCAGCCTGCAACCCAGCCGGGCGCACCTGCCGCGCCGTCAGAGGCACCGTATGTGACCCCTGCGGTGGATACGGATGTGACCTATGTGCTGACACCTCCGCAGGATGGAGTGGCTCCGGCCCGCCAGCGGATGCGCTGGCAGGTTGCCGGGCTACAGCAGCGCCTCGATCCCGAAGGGGACAGCGTTTACATGGTCACCACGTGGAAAAACCGCACCCTGAGCGTGGTGGATGAAAGCCGCAAGCGTGTCAGCACCATGCCGATGCCCGGCCAGCAGGATCTGACGCTGCCGGGACAGCACCCGGTCTCGGGTGCGTATACGCGGCTTGGCCAGTCCGTTGTGGCGGGCGAGACCTGTGAGGTCTGGCGCACTGTCGATACGGAAGGGCATGAAGGTGATGCCTGCTATACCCCTGATGGCATATTGCTGCAGGTCGTGCAGCAGGGGCATATCACCGTGCGGGCCATCAGTGTCAGCCGCGCAGCCCAGCCGGATCGTATTTTCGAGGTTCCGGCAGGGTTTGCGGTGCAGGCTCCAGCACATCCCTGAAAAGGGTGGTGCACGGCCGGAGGCAGCAAGGGGGCAAGGCATGAGCAGAGGCAAATCATTGCGCCACCGTGGCGCGGCACTGCTGCTGTCCATGCCGTTTTTCCTGTTTGGCGTGAGCGTGCAGGGGTACGCGCAAAATAGAGGCAGTGCCGAGATTGGAGGCGCTGAAGGCCCGGGTGTGACGCTCTGCCTTGCCGTGACAGCTTTGGCGGATATGCGAGCTATCGTGGTGGTGCCCTCCGGCACGGTGTTCGCGGCACAGGCCCCGGTACGAAGCAAAAAGCCCCATGGCGCTGTTGTGGCCGTAACGCAGGCGCTGGTCACGACCGAAACCGTTACCCTTATGGCGACCCAACCGTGTTCGGGGGCGGATGCTGCTGGCGTGGTTTCCGCCACGCGGGGGTGGCATGGGCCGGTAGCGCTCTCTGGCGGGCGGGGGCAGGTCTTCCATCCCGCAGGCCGTATCAGCGGCAACGGTCTGGACGCAGGCTGGCTTGACGCGGATGCCCCCCTGAGGGCGCTCGTGCGGGCTGGCGGTCTGTCCGCCACGGTGCGTGGTCGGTTGCCGCAGGATGTGCGCTTGCTGGAAAGTGCGGCCGATCAGGATGCGGCCGACAAGGAGGCACAGGCCCGCCTGTCTGTCCAACCGGGTGAAAGTGGGCCCCCGTCTGACACGGGGCAGGCTGGAGATGCGGGTAATCCCGTAGCCGGTCTTTTGCCTGATATGTCGGAAGGGGCGATCGCGGCGGATGATTTGCCCAGCCAGCGCCACGGCCACTGAAAGCCCGCAGGGGTCTTTTGCGCAGGGCAGGGTGTGCCTGTGGTCAGGCCCTGTTGTTCCGTGCTAGTTTTTTCCTTGGTTTTTTAAAATGATGGTGGCTTTTCGCTATGTTCGAGCCTGACACGATCTTCCGTTCTGCTGGCAGCGCTCCCGTGCTGTTCGACAGCGACGAACTGGCGTCACCGCCGCCTGTCATGGGGCTTGCCCCGCTGTTCCGTGCCGCTCTGGCCCGTGAGGATATTACCGGCTTTGCCCCTGAGCTGATTGCCCGGTATGAGCGCGATGATGATGTCTATGCCCTGCTGGACCTTGCCTTGATCCAGCAGCTCTGCTTCCAGCGGGCCGAAGGGCTGGAAACGCTGGGCGTGGCTCTGGCCCGCCAGCAGGTGTTCCGCGTTGCACAGGGGGAGCCGGGCTCTGTCCGCCTTCTGGTGGTTAAGACACCGGGCGATTTTACCGCCAATGTGCCGTTCGAATGTATTCTCGAACATGCGGGCATTACGATTGATGTGCTGTATGTCGGGCCGGGTCTGTCATGGCCCGCGCGCCTGCCAGACCATGACCTGCTGTTTGTGGCGATTGGTGAGGCCGATACGCACCGTGAAACACTGGCGCAGCTTGGTCGCTATCTGGAAAACTGGCCCCGCTTGGTTCTTAACCCGCCCGGGCGTATTCCCGCCCTGTCCCGCGCGGAGGCATTTGAGGTGCTGCGCGGCGCGCCGGGGCTGTGCATGGCCACCACATGGCGGGCGGACCGCGCAACTCTGGAGCAGACCCGTCCCGGCGATATTGCCTTTCCCATTATTCTGCGGCCGCAGGGTGGGCATGGGGGCATTAATCTGAGCAAAATCGAAGGGGTTGCGGATATCGCGGCCTATCTGGAAAAGGTGGAGGGGAATGAGTTCTTCGCTGCCAATTTCATCAACTATGCTTCGCCGGACGGGCTGTTCCGTAAATACCGCGTGGTGCAGATCGACGGAAAACCCTTCCTCGCCCATATGGGGATCTCACAGCACTGGATGGTGCATTACCCCTATCCTGAAATGAAGGAATACCCCGAGCGCCGGGCAGAAGAAGCCGCCGCCATGGCGGGGTTTGATGAAGGTTTTGCCCGCCGTCATGCCGCCGCCCTGTCGGCTATTCATGAGCGTTTTGGGCTGGATTATGTGGGTTTTGACTGCGCGGAAACCCAGCAGGGCGAACTGCTGGTGTTTGAACTGTCCAATGCGCTGGTCATTCATGATGCGGATGATCAGGCCCTGTTCCCCTACAAAAGCCCGCAGATGCGCCATATTTTTGCAGCGTTCCGCGACATGCTTTACCGCAAGGCAAACCTAGCAGCACGCTAAGAGCGTGCCAGTGCAGGCGGGTGTGTAAGGCCCGCCTGTACCGTGTCAGAACATGCGGCGGAACAGGCCGGGCAGTAGTAGCGAATAGGGGTTGAAGTGCAGGCTGGGGTCATCCAGCTTGCCTGCTACGCCAAAGGTTACGGCCAGCAGCCCGCCGTCTTTTTCCGGGCTGAACAGCTTGCCTATACCCGGTAGCTTGCCCGGCATGGTGTTGACCGCAAAAATAGGCACCACGGTGCCATGCAGGTCGATGCTGTTATTATCAAGGTCCACCGTGCCTTCGAGTGTGGCGCCCAGCGCCGTATTGCCGGTGCTGCCGTCATGGATGGTCAGCACGCCATCCTGAAACGTGACGGGCATGGTCATGTGGTTGATCTGGAAATTGGCCGTATCCTGTGCGGCCAGCCAGCCATAGAGCGAGATATTGCGCGCAACCCGCAGGCTGTTGGTGCCTTGGTCAGGGTAAAGGGGGTGACATCAATCTGGCCTGAAAACGGCGCGCTGGGGTGGCTGTCGTCAAATGTGCCGGTCAGGGTGGCATGCCCGCCTTTGATATCGGGCAGGATGCCGAACGCCGCCATGAAAGCCCCCATATCGGGAATACTGACATGGAGCGCGCGTTTGCTGGCCTGTGGGGTTAGCTTCATGGTGATGGGGGTTGGGCCCTGCACGGCAAAGCGCATGGCTTCCAGCCTGCTGCCGTTATCCTCGAAATAGGCATCGACATCATGCAGGGGGGCACGTGTGGTGGAATACCACAGGGTGCGCGCCTTGAGGTTGATGGCCCATGCCCGTCCGGGGCTGCCATGCAGGCGGCCCGTGGCGGCCTCGGGAACATGGTAGCCCGTTTCTTTGGTGGCTGGGGCCTGTTTTTTGACCTCGGCCGGATCTCCGCTGACCAGAGGGGCAAGGTCGAGCGTATTGGCATCGACACCCACATGAATCATCGGGTCTTTGGGACCGGGCAGCGAGAGCCGTGCCCGACCGCTCGACCGCGCGATTTTGAAGGAGGAAATCACCAGTTCGGGGGGAAGTTGCTGGCGGATCACGGCCTGACCTTTCAGGTCAAGGTCAGGGCCGGTAGCCATAATCTGATCCACACCGGTAATCCGGCCTGCCTGCAGGCTCAGGCTGGCTTTCACCTGTGCGGGTCGCCCGGCGGCCTTGTGCCAGAGCGGAATACGCACCCGCGCGCGCTCCATGTCCAGCGCGACATCGACCGTGCCATGCCGGTCGCCAGTCTGTTTATAGGTGACATCCAGATCCGCACTGCCCGCAAAATGATCCGCCGGGTCGTATCCGGCGGCGGTAATGGTTGCGGGGGTCAGGCGCGAGGTCAGATGCGCGCTTTCAAGCAGGTCATTGGGTGCTACACGCCGGAAGTCGGTAAAGAACGAGAGGGTGGAGGGCAGGCCGCCTACTACGCCCTCGCCCAACAGGTTCAGGCCATCCGCCGTGGCATCCAGCCCGAAACGACCCTGCGTGATGGAGCGCCCGGCCACAGCGTTGCCAAGGGAGACAGAACTCAGCTCAGCATGGGTGGAAATGGCCATTTCATCAATCGTAACCTGATCGATCAGGGGCAGGGTCAGGCTCAGGTCGAGCGTGGCTGCGCCGCGCGGGTTGGTGATATCCATCGGATGTTTGGAGAGCAGGTGCAGGCGTGGCTCGGCCAGAAGAGCCAGAACATCTTCCAGCCTGCCTTCCAGTTTGGAGCGGATGACACCAGTCTGGATCGGGTCGCTCAGCCCGCTGATAACCATGCTGCCCGGCCCGGCCTTGATCCGGCCCGTGCCGCCAAGCCCTACGTGTTTGTCTGCCCTGTCCACAAGCTGATAGCCGCCATCAAAGCTGATGGTCAGGCTGTTCAGGTCATGGATTTCAAGCCGGGCATTCATGGCGTGCAGAGGGGAAATTGGGCGCAACCAGTGCACATCCAGCCCTGTGCCATCCAGACTGCCATCAATGCCCGATACGTCCAGACTGTTCCAGCCTGCATCCCCCTTGAGGGTCAGGCTGGTTTTCAGGTTGGTGGCAGTACCCACGGGAATATTGGTGCTGACCCATTTCTTGCCCCCAGGTGCGGCCTGTGTGGGCCAGTACTGGCCCAGATCAGCAAACGCTACGTGGGGAATGCTGGTATCGACCTGCCCGGTAATCTGTTTCGGGTTTGTCAGGTCCGAAGCGCTCAGCCAGCCGCTGGCATGGGCCTCGATTGCGCGGGTGGGGTCTTGTGGGGCCTGAGGGTTGTTCAGGAACAGGCTGGCATCGCGCAGGGTCAGGCGGGCCGGTATCTCATGAATGAGCGTGGGTGCGCCTGACAGGCCGTGTGTTTTCGGTGGCGCGGTTTGTAGTGCCAGCCCGAGATCTAGCGAACCGTGATCCAGCACGAAGGGCGATCCCGCGGCCATGGCATGGCCCGCGCCAAGGTTGGCCTGAATGTCGAGCGAGGCCGGCACCAGCCAGTCAGAAATGCCGGGGGCAAGCCGCAGGTGCCCGTCCAGCGTTACGGGAATGTTGATAGCGCTGAGGGTCGGGTCAGGGGTGGCGAACAGAGCAGGGGCCAGTGTAGCGGGGTTGATCCCTTCAAGCCGGGCATTCCAGATCACGGTGGGGGCGGTATCGCCGGGAGATGGTGCGCCAACGACCTCACTGCGGGCGTTGAAGGTCAGCCGGGTCGGGGGCGTGTGGTTGTCGGGCGTGTTGTTTGTTGCGGCAAGGCTGAAGGTCAGCGCGCCGGTCAGTCCGGCATAATGCCCCACGCGCTGTGCGTTCAGGTCCAGATGCAGGGGAGAGAGCGTCCACAGCGTGTTCGCCTGCATGTCGTTCATGGTGATGGCGAGGTCATCTACCTGCACATGGTCGAGCATGCGCAGGTCAGAGTCCACGCCGTTCGGCTTGCCATGAGCCTGTGACATGTCGATATCCAGCCCGATTGCGCCATCATGCGCACGGCGGAGTGCTAGTTTCCCGCCCTTGAGGCTGGCGGTGCGCAACCCGATACCGCCATGAACCAGCACCAGCGGGTCCAGTGTCGCGCTTGCCGTGTTGATATGGGCTACTTCATGCCCGTCTGCCGCAAGTAGGCGCGCATCGTTCAGGCTCAGGGTAATCGGGGTGGCGCTGCCCTGCGTCAAAACCGGCCATGACAGGATGGCGGCTCCCATATCCAGCCGGGCAACAGGTTTGTGGCTGAGCGGATCACGGATGAGTGTAAACGGCAGGAAATGCCGGGCCAGTGGGGCGATATCAAGCGGTGCGAAGGCAACCCGCGCCAGTAGAGCCGCCACGCACAAGGGGGGCAGCAGCACGCATATACAGGCCACGGCCACAATACGGCGTACGGTTTTGGAGCGTTTTGGCGTGGCTGTCTCTTGACCGGGGGTAATCAACGCAGCAAGCCTTTACGGGTTACGGTACGGGTAGGGTTCACAACAGGCCTTTTCATGACACAGGCAGAACAGTTTCTTTTTCGCGATGTCAGGCAACTGCGTGGGCAGAGCCTGCGGACATGGCCCGGTGCGGACTGGCCGCGCCCGGCTAACCCGGCAGCGGCACAGGCTTTTTCCGAGGACATGCACGCTCTCGCCATACAGGCGGGCCTGCCGGTGCACAGTCTTGAGCAACCGGGCGCTGTGGCGCTGCTGGCCTGTCTGGGAGGGAACAGCCCGTATCTGTCTGACCTCGCGCGCGAGGATGTGGGTGCGTTCATTGCCCTGCTGGAGCAGGGGCCTGAACGCTGCGCGGAAGAGGCCTTTGCCGCCTGCGAAATGTTTGACACCACATTGGGGCGGGAAGATGTCGCGGCTTTTCTGCGAAAGGCCAAAAAACACGTGGCGTTTCTGTGCGCCGTGGCTGATCTGGGCGGGTTCTGGTCGCTTGAGGAGGTTACTGCCACCCTGAGCCGTCTGGCCGAGACCACGCTCGATCTGGCAATCAGGCACCTGCTGTGGAGCGTGCATCAGGCCGGGCAGATCGTGCTGCCTCATCCCGAGCGGCCAACACAGGGCTGCGGGCTGGTGGTGCTGGCCATGGGCAAGCTGGGCGCGCGGGAACTCAATTTCTCATCCGACATCGACCTTGTGGTCCTTTATGATCCCGCAGTGTACAGTCAGCCCGACACGGCACGGCGTGTCTTTGTGCGTATGACTAGCGATCTTGTTAGCCTGATGGAAGCGCGCGATGCGAATGGCTACGTTTTCCGTACGGACTTGCGCCTGAGGCCGGACCCGTCTTCCACCCCTCCGGCGGTTACGGTTCAGTCGGCCATTCTATATTACGAAAGTCTGGGCCAGACATGGGAGCGGGCCGCCATGATAAAGGCCCGCCCCGTAGCGGGCGACATGACGGCGGGGCGGCGGTTTATGGCGGCTATCCGCCCCTTTATCTGGCGTCGGCATCTCGATTTCACGCTGATAGACGACATCCATGACATGAAGGCCCGTATTGACCGCTACCGCAAGGCGGGCCGCACCGATCTGGCGCAACTCCCTGATGCGGTTCTGGCAGACCCGGATGCCAGCCGTGCATGGCTGCTGGGTCATAATGTCAAGCTTGGGCAGGGTGGTATCCGCGAGATCGAGTTTATTGCACAGGCTATCCAGCTTGTGTGGGGCGGGCGCGAGCCTGCGCTGCGCGAGCGCACAACTTTCGGCGCGCTGAAAAAACTCGTCGGCTCAGGCAGGCTCCCGCGTGAGGAGGCTGAAATTCTCGCGCGCACCTATCGCTTCCTGCGCGATGCCGAACATCGCCTGCAAATGCGTGCCGACCAGCAAACCCATAGCCTGCCCGATACGGAGGAAGGGTTCGAGGCGTTTGCCGTATTCATGAACTACCCCGATGGTCAGGCGCTGGCGCTGGACATGCTGCCGCGCATGCGTGAGGCACGGCGGATTTTTGAGCGGCATTTTGTCATCCAGCCGCCCGAGCAGGGTGGCGAGGCCGGGAGTGTGCTGGTGCCCGTGCCGGAGGAAGGAGCTGCCGAGAGCAGCCAGATGGCCGAACTGCTGGCGCGGCATGGTTTTCCTGAATCCGAAATTGCCGATGCCTCTCAGGTGCTGGCGCGCTGGAGCGGCAATCGCCTGCGGGCCTTGCGCTCAGAGCGGGCGCATGCGCTCCTGCGCGCACAGCTTTCATCCTTTCTGGCCAGTTTTGGCAAGCGTAGCAGCCGCTGGCCTGTCTGCGGCGGTTCGATGCCCTACTGACCCGCCAGCATGCCGGTGTGCAGTTGCTTAGCCTGTTCGAGCGTAACCCCGAACTGATCGACCGGATTGCCAGTATTTTCGATGCTTCGGCTTTTCTGGCGGATCATCTGGCAGATACGCCCTCCGCGCTGGAAGGCTTGCTGGATTCAGACCCGGAGGAAAATCGCGGTGTCGTGGACAGGCTGCTGCATTTGGCAGAAGAGGCCGAAGATGTGGAAGGGCTTCTGTCCGTCCTGCGGCCATTGCTGCGGGGCGAAGAGTTTCGCCTGTCCGTAGCCCTGCTGGAAGGGCGGCTGAGCGAGGATGCCGCTGAACACGCCAGAACCCTGCTAGCCGATACGATCATGATCGTGCTGCGCAAGGCGGTGGAGCGTGAACATATCCGGCGTTATGGGCGCGTGCCCGGCGGAGGCATGGCGGTAGTGGCGCTGGGCAAGGCCGGGTCGCGCGAAATGATGCCCGGTTCCGACCTTGACCTGCTGATGGTCTATAACCACCCGCCAGACAGTCAGGCCAGCGTGGTGCCTGCCCGTGCGCCGGGCGGGGCGCGGTCTCTGGCTGTGGGTGCGTATTATACGCGACTGGCCCATACCTTTATCGCAGCGCTGACCGCCCCCGGCCCGGAAGGCCCGCTTTACGCGGTGGATATGCGGCTGCGTCCGTCCGGCGCTGCGGGGCCGGTGGCGGTCTCGCGGGATGCGTTCTTGCGCTACCATGCCGAAACCGCATGGACATGGGAAAGCATGGCGCTAACCCGGGCGCGCATTGTCTCGGCCCCTGTGGCGCTGGGGCGTGTGTTGCGGGCGGACCTTGCGCGTATTCTCGATGGCTCCATCCGCCCCGAGCGGGTCGCACGCGCCACCCTGCTGGCCGATGCCAATACCATGCGCGCCCGTCTGGCGCGGGAGTTGCCGCCAACATCGGTGTGGGATGTCAAGCGTCGCTGGTGGCTGATGGAAGTGGAGTTCATTGCCCAAATCCTGCAGCTTTGCGCAGGCCGAACGGCAGCACGCAGCACGGAAACCCGTCTGGCGCTGGGGCGTCTGGTAAGGTGGGGGAACTGAGTGCGCAGGATGGCGCGGTGCTGATTGAGGCAGAAAGTTTCTGGCGGCGGCTACAGGCTTTGCTGCGCCTGCTTTGCGGGCCTGTGCCGCCTCAGGATCTGGAAAAAGACCTTGCCCCTACCGCACTGGCTGTATTGCTCAGGGGAATGGGCAAGCCAGACCTTGCCGCCCTGATTGAAAAATCCAGCCTGTTGGCGCGGGCGGTGCAGCAGAGTTTCGGGCGGCTTGTTGGCCCGTCCGAGGCGGAATGACCCCTTAGGGCCAGACAATGCCTGAACGAAAAACCACAATAACGGGAGAGCAGGTTATGAGCACGACAACAGCAGCAGGGGCAGGCCCCGGTGTGGGCGATCAGGCACCCGCTTTCAGCATGGAGGCCAGTGGTGGCCGCACGGTCGCTCTGGCGGATATGAAGGGCAAAGCCTTTGTTCTGTATTTCTACCCCAAGGCGGACACCCCCGGCTGCACCAAGGAAGCCTGCGGCTTTAACGAGACGCTGGCGGCATTTGAGGCGGCAGGGATAACGATTATCGGTGTCTCGCGCGATCCGGTTAAAAAGCTCGATGCGTTTGCCGAGAAATACGGCCTTACCTTCCCTCTGGCTTCCGATGCTGATGGCAGCGTAACCGAGGCATACGGCGTGTGGGTGGAAAAAACGCTGTATGGCAAAACCCATATGGGGATCGAGCGCAGCACTTACCTGATCGATACACAGGGCAAGGTTGCCGCTGTGTGGCGCAAGGTCAAAGTGGATGGCCATGTGGATGCGGTGATGGAAAAAGCCCGCAGCCTGTAAAAACAAAACCCCGCGTTCAGGCCCCGCAGGAGCGGGGGAGAACGCGGGGGCTAAGGCTACAGTCCTTACCAACCGCCGTAATAGCCTCCACCCTGAGGGTAGTAGTAATAGGCTGGGGGCGGCGGGGCTACCGGTACCGCTGGCACCATATACATGGGCGGTGGCGGAGGGGGCGGCGGAGGTGGTGCGGCATAGACAGGCCCACTCCCGAAAGCGGCTCCTGCAAGGGCACCGACCGCCAGCCCGCCAATGATTGCCCCAGCAATGGCGCCACCATTGCCGTGGTGGCGGTATGGGCCGCCACCCCAGCCGCCACGGTCATGCCAACCGGGCCCACCGCCCCAGCCGCCCGGTCCACCCGGATGAGCCTGTGCAGCGGAAAGCGTGACAGCGCCAAGCCCTGCAACAAGGGGCAGCACTTTCAGAATCTGTTTCAAACGGCGCATCTGATTTTATCTCCCCGGAGCAGCGCGGGGCTGCTCCATCGTTCCTGTCATAAAAACCAGTATGAACCCGCATGTGGCAAATTCAGGGCTTATCAAAGGTCTTTTGTGGCGTGCCCGTCCGGTTGGGCGTTGGCCGTTATTTCGGCGGTAATGCTGTCGGTCATGTTCAGGCGCAGGACTGTCAGCAGGGTAATGGCGGCGGCGGCCGACACATAATAGGCAAACCAGCTCTCATGCCCGGCCTGCTTGCACCACAGGGCGATATACTCCGTGGTGCCGCCAAAAATCGATACGGTCAGTGCGTAGGGCAGGGCCACGCCCAGTGCGCGAATGCGTGTGGGAAAAAGCTCAGCTTTGACAATGGCATTGATGGACGTATAGCCCGAAGCCACGAACAACCCCGCGACAATCAGCCCAAAAGCCATCCACGCAGAGGTGGCGTGCGAGAGAGCATTCAGCAGCGGCACCGTGCCGAATGTGGCCCCAAACCCGAAAAAGAGCAGCAGTGGCTTACGGCCCAGCCTGTCTGACACCGCGCCGAATAGTGGCTGCATGGCGGCAAAGGCCATAAGACTCAGTGCGGAGATAAGGGTTGCACTTTCCTTGGAAAAACCCAGCGTATTGGCAAGGTATTTCTGCATGTAGATGGTGTAGGTGTAAAAAGCCACGGTGCCGCCGAGTGTCAGCCCGCAAACGGTTATGACAGCCCGCCAGTGCTGAAGCAGCACGCGCACGCCGCCCTTGTCGTCCTTGGCCCGGTTTTTTTCAAAGCTTTCGCTCTCATTCATCTGGCGTCGCAGCCAGAAGACCAGCAGCGCCCCTGCCGCCCCGACAAGGAAGGGAATGCGCCAGCCCCAGCTTTCAATCTGGGCGGGGGTCAGCAGCACGTATTGCATGATCAGCAGCAGCACGAGGGCAAGCAACTGCCCCATGACCAGCGTGACATACAGGATACCCGACCAGAACCCGCGATGCTCCGGTGTTGCCACTTCCGCCAGATAGGTGGCGGAGGCCCCGTATTCGCCCCCAAGGCTCAGCCCCTGTACAAGGCGGGCGCAAACCAGAATGGTGGGGGCCAGCAGGCCTATCTGCTCGTAGCTCGGGCAGATGGCGATGGCGAGTGAGCAAGGCACATGGCCAATACGGAAATGGTCAGCGCGCTGCGGCGGCCGTAGCGGTCGGCCGCCATGCCCAAAATCCACCCACCCACAGGCCGCATGAAAAAGCCGACAGCGAAAACCGCGGCTGCATTAAGCAGTTCGGCCGTGGCGTTGCCGCGCGGGAAAAAGGCATGCGCGAAATAGATGGTGAAAGAGGAATAAACATACCAGTCGAAATATTCGAGCAGATTACCCGCCGATCCCGCCAGTATGCCACGAATACGCTGTGCCGTGTTCAAGGGGTTGTTCCTCCGGTATCTGGCATGCCGCAGCTTACGTTGCGCGGTTCTGTTGTTGGTAACGAACGGCCATAACATTCGCGGTACGATGATGCCATCACGAAACAGTGTGTCCTCTGTGATGTGTCGGTGCGGCTGGCCCTTGCTCCAAAGCCGAACATACGACAAAACAGCGGCATGAGTTCCATAATTGTTCTTTTATGTGTTGCGTGCGGCGCGCTGGTTGTGGGGGGCGTGCTGGGCTGGCTGGTGGGGCGTGGCCACCAGAGGGGCAGCGCGGATGGTGATCTGCTGGCGCGCCTCTATGTCATGGTTGAACGCGAAGTGGCCATGGTCCGTTCGGAAACGGCGGGACTGCGGAGCGCTCTGGCCGAGGCCGAGCGCGGCATGGGGGAGAGAACCGAGCGTATGCGTGCGGCTCTGGCCGAGCAGCTTGGCACTTTGTCGGGCGGCATGGGGCGTGAACAGGCCGAGGCGCGTGCTGCGCAGGCACAGGCCTTGCAGGCTATGGCGGAAACATCGGCCCAGCAGCTTGCCGCCATTCGGCAGGCGGTTACAGAGCAGCTCCATAGTGCGGTGGAAAAGCAGATGCAGAGTTCGTTCCAGCGTGTGCTGGAACAGTTTGCCGCCATGCAGAAAGCCATGGGCGAGGTGCGCGCCATGACAGCACAGATAAGTGATCTCAAGCGCCTGTTCAGCAATGTCAAAACCCGTGGCGGCTGGGGCGAGGCGCAACTGCGCGCCATTCTGGATGATGTGCTGCCGCCCGGTGCTTATGAGAGCAATGTCAGGATCGGCAGCGGAGCGGATGTGGTTGAGTTCGCCCTCAAAATGCCCGTCCGCTCGGACGCACCGCCTCTGCTGCCGCTGGATAGTAAGTTTCCCACCGAGGCGTATGAAAGACTGCTGAACGCCACGGAGGTCGGTGATGCCGTGGCGGAAAAAGCCGCGCGTAAGTCGCTGGAAGCCACGGTCAGGCTTGAAGCACGTAAAATTGCAACAAAATATATAGCGCCCCCGAGAACTGTCGAGTTCGCCGTGCTTTATTTGCCCACGGACGGACTTTACACGGAGGTGGCCCGTATTCCGGGGCTGATGGATGAAGTGGGGCGGCAGTATCGTGTCATGATCATGGGGCCGGCTCTTATGCCCGCAATGTTGCGGACGATCCATCTGGGATATGTCACTCTGGCTCTGGAGGAACGAACCGAAAGTATTGCCCGGCTTTTGGGGGCTACACGTCAGGAGATGCTGCGGATGGATGGCGTGCTGGAAAAACTGGCCAGAAACGCTCAGGCCATGTCCTTCTCCATCGAGGAGGCACGCAGGCGGACACGGGCCGTGGGTAAACGGTTGAAAGACCTTGAGGTCTCCCCTGAGGAAACGGACGGGGCGGTGGATGAGGACTCTGAAAGCGATTTTACTGGAACGGTGCAGGACGGGGCTGCATCACGGTTGGTATGAGCAGGGATATGGACATGACGAAAGAGGACGCCACATTTCTCCCGCACGAGGATGATGTCCGTGATGAAGGACTGCCTGAACAGGGAGCCTCCACCGAGAGCCCCAATGAAGACAGGATGGTGCTTCTGATCGAAGACGACACGACCATAGCCGAGGAAATAACGGCGGAACTGCGCGCGCGCGGCTTTCGGGTGCGGTGCGAGGCCACGGGTGATGCCGGGCTGGAAGCCGCCCTGCTGGGCGAGGCCGATGTTATGGTGGTGGACAGGCTGCTGCCCGGCACCGATGGCCTGTCGGTTATCGAGACCATGCGCCAGCAGGGTGTGCGTACGCCGGTTCTGGTTCTGTCTGCCCTGTCAGCGGTCGATGATCGGGTGTCCGGCCTGAAGGCGGGAGGCGATGATTATCTGACCAAGCCTTTCGCTATGGAGGAGCTTGTTGCTCGGCTGGAAGCGCTGCTGCGCAGGCCGGATGACGTGCGCGCCACCCGTCTGCGGACAGGCCCGCTGGAAATGGATCTGATCGAACGCCGTGTATGGCGCGATGGGCGCGAGATCGAACTGCTCCCGCGTGAGTTCCGGCTGCTGGAATATCTAATGCGCCGCCCCGGTCAGGTGCTGACCCGCTCCATGCTGCTGGAGGATGTCTGGCAGTATCGCTTTATTCCCCGTACCAATCTGGTGGATGTGCATATCGGCAAGCTGCGGCGCAAGATTGACGCCCCCGGCGAAGAACCGCTGATCCAGAGTATTCGCGGCACGGGGTTCCAACTGCGTGTTTCTGACTGAGCTTTTCCGCACCGCTACCTTCCGCATCACGCTCATGGCTCTGGCAGCCATGGCGGGTGTCATGGTCATGCAGTTCGGGCTTGTTTACGCCCAGATGGAGGCGGTGGAATCCCGCCGCTCCACCGAACTGCTTGAGGGGGAGGCAGAGCTTCTGGCCCAGATGTCGCCCGAGCATCTGGAATATGTCATCAGGCGACGCGCAACGGGCGATCTGCGGCTTATCATCAGCAGTGCTGGTTTGTTCGACGCCGGGCATGCCCTGATCGCGGGTGACCTGCATAGTTGGCCGCACGCTGATAGCCGATGGCAAGCCCCATAATATCGAAATCTACCCCGAGGAAGGCGCGCCCTATCCCCTGCGCCTGCTGGCGGTGTCGCTGCCCAATGGCACCATTCTGGTGCTGGGGCGCAGCTTTCACCTGCTGGCTGAGCAAAAGCTCATGCTCCGGCACGCCATGCTGGTGGCAGCAGTGCCGACCTTCCTGTTTGCGCTTTTTCTAGCATTATTCTCAGCCACCGGGCCTTGTCGCGTGTGAAGGAAATGCACGAGGCCATAGACCGGATCATGGGGGGCGATATTCACGAGCGCCTGCCTGCCGCGCGTGAGCGCGATGATCTGGAGCGGCTGGCCGGGAGCGTGAACCGCATGCTCGACCGGCTGGAGCGGCTGATGGACGGCATGCGTGAGGTGGGGAATGACATTGCCCACGACCTGCGCACCCCGCTCTCGCGGGTACGTGCGCGGCTTGAGCGGGCTGTTTCCGCAGGGTTGGGGCCGGATGAGCTTGAGGCCGCCATGAGCCGCGCTGTGGATGATCTGGATCAGTGTCTGGGTACCATTACGGCGCTGCTGCGTATTGCAGAGCTTGAAAACAGCCGGCGCAAAGCCGGGTTCGGGCAGGTGGCCCTGCGCGATCTCGTGGCGGATGTGTCTGACCTGTACGAACCCATTGCGGAAATGGAAAACAAGCGGCTGATGGCGGTCAAGCCGCTTGCCCCCGTGCAGGTGTTCGGCGACAGGCACCTGCTGGTCGAACTGCTGGCCAATCTGGTGGATAACGGCATCAAATTCACGCCCGAAGGGGGCAGCATCATGCTGGGCGTGACAGAGCAGGGCGGTAAGGCGGAACTGAGTGTAACCGATACGGGTACCGGGATCGCGCCAGAGGAGCGGCAGGCGGTGCTGTCGCGCTTCTACCGTTCCGATAAAAGCCGCCACGTGCCGGGTAGCGGGCTGGGGCTGAGTCTTGTCTGCGCCATCGCGCATCTGCATGAGGCGGAGGTGCATGTGCAGAGCGGGCCAGACGGGCGGGGCACGTGTTTTCGTATCTGTTTTCCGCCCCTGCGGGAGCGACCGGAGGGTGTGGCCTCTTGACAGGCGGCGCATCCACCGGTAAGCGCCCCTTTCCTGATCGGAACGCGGGAGGTTTTGCCGGGCGCTGTAACGCTTGGTGGAATCGTATGAACCGCGGTCCGGGTTCAATAGAGAGGAGTCCCGGATATGGCCAAAAAAGTTGTTGGCTACATCAAGCTTCAGATTCCCGCTGGTAAAGCCAACCCTTCTCCGCCGGTTGGTCCGGCGCTGGGTCAGCGCGGTCTGAATATCATGGAATTCTGCAAGGCGTTCAACGCCAAGACCCAGGGCCTCGAGCCGGGTATGCCGATTCCTGTCGTGATCACCGCTTATGCGGATCGCACGTTCAGCTTCATCACCAAAACCCCGCCGAACACCTACTTCCTGCTGAAGGCCGCCAAGATTTCCAAGGGCAGCCAGACGGTTGGTAAGAGTGCGTCCGTTGGTAAGGTGACCATGGCTCAGCTGCGTGAAATCGCTGAGCAGAAGCAGCAGGACATGAACGCGAACGACCTCGACGGCGCAGTGCGCATGCTCGCTGGTTCCGCCCGTTCCATGGGTCTTGATGTGGTGGAGGGCTGAGAATATGGCTAAGAACAAGC
This sequence comes from Acetobacter papayae JCM 25143, assembly GCF_000613285.1. GTDB lineage: Bacteria > Pseudomonadota > Alphaproteobacteria > Acetobacterales > Acetobacteraceae > Acetobacter > Acetobacter papayae. The sequence continues at coordinate 18,090 of NZ_BAIN01000011.1, forward strand.
GTCTGGCCGCTGCTGTGGCCAAGGTTGTCGCTGGTAAGGCCTACGGCCTGGATGAAGCGATCACCCTGGTGAAGGAAAACGCGACCGCCAAGTTCGACGAAACGGTTGAAATCGCCCTCAACCTCGGTATTGACCCCCGTCATGCTGACCAGATGGTCCGTGGTTTCGTGTCCCTGCCGAATGGCACGGGCAAGACCCTGCGCGTTGGCGTGTTTGCCCGCGGTGCGAAGGCTGAAGAAGCTACCGCCGCCGGTGCTGACGTCGTTGGCGCGGAAGACCTGATGGAAAAAGTGCAGGCTGGCGAAATCGCTTTCGACCGCTGCATTGCTACGCCTGACATGATGGCTCTGGTTGGTCGTCTGGGTAAGATCCTCGGTCCGCGTGGTCTGATGCCGAACCCCAAGCTCGGCACCGTCACCATGGACGTGAAGGGCGCTGTTGAAGCCGCCAAGTCCGGTCAGGTTGAATACCGCGCTGAAAAGACCGGTATCATCCACGCTGGTGTTGGTAAGGCCTCCTTCGGCACCGACAAGCTGGCTGAAAACGTGCGTGCGTTTGTTGACGCCGTGCAGAAGGCGCGTCCCGCTGGCGCAAAGGGCACCTACATGAAGAAGGCTGCTCTTTCCTCCACCATGGGGCCTGGCGTTCAGGTTGACGTCTCGGTCTTTACGGTCTGAGATAAGAATGTCGTGCTGCTGATCTTTGGTCGGTAGCGCGCATGGAAGGCATTTCGGTGTCTTCCGTTACCTGTCCGAGACTACACGCGGCCCATCGCGGTCTTAAACAGCGCAAGCTGGCGGGTGGTATGACGGGGATGCTGGTTGCAGGCTGATTTTTTCGGCGGCCCCAGATTCCGTTTCAAGGACAGGCGAGCGGGTGTTGCGCATGCGTGGCACCCAAAGGGCAACCCGTTCCGTCCGGCGTAAGCTGGAAGGGACAAGAAGGAGACGGGATTTGGACCGTACGGAAAAGAAGGCTTTAGTTGCCTCTCTGGCCACCGTTTTCGCCCAGACGTCCATGGTTGTGGTAACCCAGAATACTGGGTTGACCGTGGCCAGCGTGACCGATCTGCGGCGCAAGGTGCGTGCAGCGGGTGCGAACTACAAAGTCGTTAAAAACCGGCTGGCAACTCTCGCCCTGGATGGGACCCAGTTCAGCGGCATTGCGCCGATGCTGAAGGGCCCGACCGCGCTCGCGTGGTCGGATGATCCTGTGGCAGTGGCGAAGGTGATCGCTGAGTTCGCCAAAACCGATGACAAGCTTGTGGTGCTTGGTGGTTCTCTTGGTTCGCAGGTGCTTGATGCCAGCGGGATCAAGGCTCTGGCCGAGCTGCCGTCGCTTGACACGCTGCGCGCGCAGCTCGTGGGGCTTATCTCCACGCCTGCAACGCGTATTGCGGCCGTCACGCAGGCACCCGCCGCGCAGCTTGCTCGCGTTTTTGGGGCCTATGCCAAGACGGGCGAAGCCGCCTGATTGCATCCGCCTTTCGGGGCGGGTGTTTACGATACACGCGCAGCCTTCGTTCAGGGGGTTGCGTTCCGCTAACCAGTATTTATATTAGGAAGACTAACCATGGCTGATCTTGCTAAGATCGTTGACGAACTGTCCGCTCTGACCGTTCTTGAAGCTGCTGAACTCTCCAAGCTCCTTGAAGAAAAGTGGGGCGTTTCCGCTGCTGCTCCGGTTGCCGTTGCTGCTGCTCCGGCTGCTGGCGCTGCTGCCGCTGCTGAAGAACAGACCGAGTTCACCGTGATTCTGGCCGCCGCTGGCGAAAAGAAGATCAACGTGATCAAGGAAATCCGTGGCATCACGGGTCTGGGTCTGAAGGAAGCTAAGGATCTGGTCGAAGGCGCTCCGAAGCCCGTCAAGGAAGGCGTGAACAAGGAAGAAGCCGACAAGATCAAGAAGCTTCTTGAAGAAAACGGCGCGACCGTCGAAGTGAAGTAAGATTGCTGCTTTCTCGGTTTATGCCGGGATAGTGTGATCTGGGTTACCGGGTGGAGGTGTCAACCTCCGCCCGTTTGCCTGTTTCTGGATGATCCAGGGCAGGGCAGAAGTTACGGCGTCCGGACTTTCTGGCTTGCGGTTTGCCGCAGGCCTGATGGTCTGGAAGACTAAGGCGGGGCAGGAGCGACGATGAACGCAATCACCAAATCGTTCACAGGACGGAAGCGTATTCGCAAGAGTTTTGGGCGTATTCCTGAAATCGCTCCGATGCCGAATTTGATTGATGTGCAGCGTGCGTCCTACGAGACGTTCCTGCAGGCCAATGTATCGGCTGACGCGCGTACGGCCACGGGCCTACAGGAAGTTTTCCGCTCTGTTTTTCCCATTAACGATTTCGCCGGGCGCGGTCGTCTTGAATTCGTCAGCTACGAATTCGAAGAGCCGAAATACGATGTCGAGGAATGCATTCAGCGCGGCCTGACATTCGCGGCACCTCTCAAGGTTATCCTGCGGCTGATCGTTTGGGACGTGGATGAAGACACGGGCTCACGCTCCATCCGCGATATCAAGGAACAGCCGGTCTATATGGGCGACATGCCCCTGATGACCGATAACGGCACGTTTATCGTCAATGGCACGGAACGCGTTATCGTCAGCCAGATGCACCGTTCGCCGGGCGTGTTCTTCGATCACGACAAAGGCAAGACGCATTCTTCGGGCAAGTATCTGTTTGCCGCGCGCGTCATTCCCTATCGTGGTTCCTGGCTCGATTTCGAATTCGACGCCAAGGACCTGCTGTATGTCCGTATCGATCGCAAGCGCAAGCTGCCGATCACGACCCTGCTTTACGCGCTGGAAGGGGCCGCTTCTGCCGCCGCTCGCGCCGCCAAGCGGGCTGAAGGCGGTGATGTCGATGCCATGGAAATCCGTGGTATGGATGCCAATGAAATCCTCAGCTACTTCTACGATACGGTAAATTTCACCAAAACCGCGAAGGGCTGGGCACGTCCGTTCGATGCGGAGTCCTTCCGTGGCGTTAAGCTGCTTTCGCCGCTGGTCGATGCCGAAACGGGTGAGGTTGTGGCGGATGCCGAAACCAAGCTCACGGCCCGTCTGGTGCGCAAGATTGCCGAAACCACCCGCGAGGTTCTGGTGGGTGAGGCTGACCTGATCGGTCGTTTCATCGCCCATGACATCGTCAATATGGATACCGGCGAAATCTACGGCGAAGCAGGTGAGGAAATCACCGAAGCGCGTCTGGCAGCCCTTGAAGAAGCAGGTCTGAAGGAACTGCCGGTTCTGGCTATCGATGGTGCAAAGGGTCCGTGGATCCGTAACACGCTGACGGTGGACAAGAATGCCGGCCGTGATGAGGCGCTGATCGATATCTATCGTGTCATGCGTCCGGGTGAGCCGCCGACTGCCGAAACAGCCGAAGCCATGCTGCAGGGCCTGTTCTTCGATCCCGACCGTTATGACCTCTCTGCGGTCGGTCGCGTGAAGATGAACATGCGCCTTGATATCGATGTGCCGGATACCGTGCGCGTTCTGCGTAAGGAAGACATCCTGCGTACGGTCAAGGTGCTGTGCGATCTGAAGGATGGTCGCGGTCAGATCGACGATATTGATAACCTCGGTAACCGTCGCGTGCGTTCTGTTGGCGAACTGATGGAAAATCAGTATCGCATCGGGCTGCTGCGGATGGAGCGTGCCATTCGTGAGCGCATGGGCTCGGTCGATATTGATACGGTCATGCCGCATGACCTGATCAACGCCAAGCCTGCTGCGGCTGCGGTGCGCGAATTCTTTGGTTCGTCGCAGCTCAGCCAGTTCATGGACCAGACCAACCCGCTGTCCGAAGTGACGCATAAGCGCCGCCTGTCAGCGCTTGGCCCGGGTGGTCTGACCCGTGAGCGCGCGGGCTTTGAAGTCCGTGACGTTCATCCCACGCATTATGGCCGTATCTGCCCGATTGAAACGCCGGAAGGCCCGAACATCGGTCTGATCAACTCACTGGCCACCTATGCCAAGGTGAACAAATACGGCTTTATCGAAACGCCTTACCGTCTGGTGAAGGATGGCGTGCTTCAGGATGGCTGGAAATATCTTTCCGCCATGGAAGAAGAAAAGCTCGTTGTTGCGCAGGCCGATGCAAAGGTTGACGACAAGAACGCGCTGACCGGGGACCTGATTTCCGTTCGACGTAACGGCGACTTCCGTCTGGTTCCTCCGACTGAAGTGACGGCAAGCGACGTTTCCCCCAAGCAGCTTGTTTCTGTTGCTGCGGCCCTGATTCCGTTCCTTGAAAACGATGACGCGAACCGCGCGCTCATGGGCTCGAACATGCAGCGTCAGGCCGTGCCGCTGGTGCGCTCCGATGCGCCGCTGGTCGGCACCGGCATGGAAGCCGCTGTGGCCCGCGATTCCGGTGCGACCATCGTTGCCCGCCGTGATGGCGTGGTTGACCAGATCGACGGTGCTCGTATCGTTGTGCGGGCGACCGACACCAACGGTTCGACACAGGGCGTGGATATCTATCGTCTGCGTAAGTATTCCCGTTCCAACCAGTCCACCTGCATCAACCAGCGTCCGCTGGTGTTTGTTGGGGATCAGGTGCGTGCGGGCGATATTATTGCCGATGGTCCGTCCACCGAACTGGGTGAACTGGCTCTGGGCCGTAACGTGCTCGTCGCGTTCATGCTTGGAACGGTTACAACTTCGAAGACTCCATCCTGATTTCCGAACGGATTGCCAAGGATGACGTGTTTACCTCGATCCATATCGAGGAATTCGAAGTCATGGCCCGTGACACCAAGCTGGGTCAGGAAGAAATCACCCGCGATATTCCCAATGTCGGTGAGGAAGCGCTCCGCAACCTTGACGAAGCGGGCATCGTGTATGTAGGCGCGGAAGTGAATCCGGGCGATATCCTGATCGGTAAGGTGACACCCAAGGGCGAAAGCCCGATGACGCCGGAAGAAAAGCTCCTGCGCGCCATCTTCGGTGAAAAAGCATCTGACGTGCGTGACACGTCCCTGCGTCTGCCCCCCGGCACGACCGGCACCATTGTTGACGTGCGCGTCTTCTCCCGCCGTGGCGTGGACAAGGACGAGCGCGCAATGGCGATCGAGCGTGCGGAAATCGAGCGTCTGGCAAAAGACCGCGATGACGAGCGCGGTATTCAGGAACGCTCCTTCTTCGGGCGTCTGCGTGAAAAGCTGCTGGGTCAGACGGCTGGTGCCGGGTTCAAGGGCGTCAAGTCTGGCACGGTTCTGACCGATGAAGTGCTGGATGAGCACCCCCGCGCGGTGTGGCGCCACATTGTTGTGGCGTCCGATACGGTCATGGCCGAGCTTGAAACCCTGCGTCGGGAATTTGATGCGGCGATCGCCCGTATTCAGGCCCGCTTTGAAAGCAAGGTGGAAAAGCTCCAGCGTGGTGATGAACTGCCGCCGGGCGTGATGAAAATGGTCAAGGTCTTTGTTGCCGTGAAGCGTAAGCTTCAGCCCGGTGACAAGATGGCCGGTCGTCATGGTAACAAGGGTGTGGTCTCGCGCGTTGTGCCGGTTGAGGATATGCCGTTCCTTGAAGATGGCACACCGGTTGATCTGGTTCTGAACCCGCTCGGCGTGCCGTCGCGCATGAATGTCGGGCAGATTCTGGAAACCCATCTGGGCTGGGCCTGCGCCAATATCGGTCGCGGTATCGGCGACCTGGTGGACGAATACCAGAGAACGGGTGAAAAGCGTCAGGAACTGCTTGACCGCCTCAAGGAAGTCTACGGCGATAAAGTCTATGATGACTCCATCGCTTCCATGACGAATGAGGCACTGGTGGAACTGGCAGGCAACCTGCGTAAAGGCGTGCCGATTGCTACCCCGGTGTTCGATGGCGCGTCCATTCCCGATATTGAAGCCATGCTGGAAAAGGCTGGTGTCAACAAAAGCGGGCAGTCGCAGCTGATCGACGGGCGTACGGGCGAGCCGTTCGAGCGCCGCACGACGGTTGGCTACATCTACATGCTCAAGCTGCACCATCTTGTCGACGACAAGATTCACGCACGTTCCATCGGGCCGTATTCGCTTGTTACGCAGCAGCCGCTGGGTGGTAAGGCGCAGTTCGGTGGCCAGCGTTTCGGTGAAATGGAAGTGTGGGCGCTGGAAGCCTATGGCGCGGCCTACACCTTGCAGGAAATGCTGACAGTCAAATCGGATGACGTTTCGGGCCGTACCAAAGTGTACGAAGCATCGTGCGGGAGCAGGACGACTTCGAGGCAGGTATCCCCGAAAGCTTCAACGTGCTGATCAAGGAACTCAAGTCCCTTGGCCTGAATGTTGAGCTGGAGCAGGGAGCCGACTGAGGGTGCCTTTCTCAGACATGATCCATACTTATTTCAAAGGGATGGCCGGGGCGTGTGCTCCGGTTTCCCGTTTCCCGCTGGGGGCTTCGACACATGAATGAACTCATGAAAATTCTTGGCCAGACCGGCCAGGCGATGACCTTTGACCAGATCAAGATCCAGCTCGCATCGCCTGAGCAGATCCGTTCCTGGTCTTTTGGTGAAATCAAGAAGCCCGAAACCATCAACTACCGCACGTTCAAGCCTGAGCGTGATGGCCTGTTCTGCGCGCGTATTTTTGGCCCGATCAAGGACTACGAATGCCTGTGCGGCAAATACAAGCGCATGAAGTTTCGCGGGATTATCTGCGAAAAATGCGGTGTTGAAGTCACGCTGGCAAAAGTACGCCGCGAGCGTATGGGTCACATCCAGCTTGCGAGCCCCGTTGCCCATATCTGGTTCCTGAAATCCCTGCCGAGCCGTATCGGCCTGATGGTCGATCTGACCCTCAAGGATCTGGAAAAGGTTCTGTATTTCGAAAGCTATCTGGTTCTTGAGCCCGGTACGTCTCCCCTGAAGCAGTACTCCCTGCTGACCGAGGAACAGTATCTGGACGCCATGGACGAGTATGGCGACGAAGGTGTGGAAGTCGGTATTGGCGCTGAAGCCATTAAGAAGGTTCTTGAGCGGATCGACTGCGACGCCGAAAAGGTGGAACTGCGTCAGGATCTGAAAGAAACCACTTCGGAAGCCAAGCGCAAGAAGCTGGTCAAGCGCCTGAAGCTGGTTGAAGCCTTCGCGGAAAGCGGCTCACGCCCCGAGTGGATGATTCTGGACATGGTGCCGGTCATTCCCCCAGAACTGCGCCCGCTGGTGCCGCTGGATGGTGGCCGTTTCGCGACATCGGATCTGAACGATCTTTATCGTCGTGTTATCAACCGTAACAATCGTCTCAAGCGGCTGATGGAGCTGCGTGCGCCCGATATTATCGTGCGTAACGAAAAGCGCATGCTGCAGGAAGCGGTTGACGCCCTATTTGACAACGGTCGTCGTGGCCGCGCCATTACGGGTGCGAACAAGCGTCCGCTGAAGTCGCTCTCTGATATGCTCAAGGGCAAGCAGGGCCGCTTCCGTCAGAACCTTCTGGGTAAGCGCGTTGACTATTCTGGTCGTTCGGTCATCGTCGTGGGGCCGGAACTGAAGCTGCACCAGTGCGGTCTGCCCAAGAAGATGGCGCTGGAGTTGTTCAAGCCCTTCATTTACGCCAAGCTGGAAAAATACGGCCACGCCACCACCATCAAGGCGGCGAAGCGTATGGTGGAAAAAGAGCGTCCGGAAGTCTGGGATATCCTTGAAGAGGTTATCCGCGAGCATCCGGTTCTGCTCAACCGCGCACCGACCCTTCACCGACTGGGCATTCAGGCTTTCGAGCCGGTGCTGATTGAAGGCAAGGCCATCCAGCTTCACCCGCTGGTCTGCACCGCGTTCAATGCTGACTTCGATGGTGACCAGATGGCCGTGCACGTGCCGCTGAGCCTCGAAGCGCAGCTTGAAGCCCGCGTGCTGATGATGTCCACCAACAACATCCTCAGCCCGGCTAACGGCAAGCCGATCATCGTGCCGTCTCAGGATATCGTTCTGGGGCTGTATTACCTCAGCCTCGAAACGCCTGAGTTCAAGGTTGCGCTGGATCGTAGCGAATACGACAGCACAACCGGTGCCTTGATCAAAGAAGGCGCGCCGTCCTTCGCATCTGTCAGCGAAGTTGAATACGCACTCAGCGCGGGTGCTCTGAAACTGCATGACAAAATCCGTGCACGTTTCGAGCGCGTGGATGCAGAAGGCAACCGGCATATTGACGTGGCGGTTACAACGCCCGGTCGTGTGCTGATTGCGCAGATTCTGCCCAAGCACGCCGCGGTGCCGTTCTCGCTGATTAATCGCCAGCTGACCAAAAAAGCCGTCTCGGACGTGATCGACACCGTCTACCGTCATTGCGGTCAGAAGGAAGCGGTTATTTTCTGCGACCGCCTGATGGCCCTCGGGTTCCGTCACGCGGCCAAGGCCGGCATTTCCTTCGGCAAGGATGACATGATCATCCCGGCGGAAAAGAAGGAACTGGTTGATCGTACCGCAACCGAGGTGAAAGAGTTTGAACAGCAGTATCAGGACGGTCTGATCACGGCTGGTGAACGCTACAACAAGGTGGTTGACGCCTGGTCACGCTGCACGGACGAAGTCCAGGCCGCGATGACCAAGGAAATTTCGCGTCAGGAAATCGGCAAGCCCATCAACTCCGTGTGGATGATGAGCCACTCCGGGGCCCGTGGGTCGCCGGCTCAGATGAAGCAGCTTGCCGGTATGCGTGGTCTGATGGCCAAGCCGTCGGGTGAGATTATCGAACAGCCGATTATTGCCAACTTTAAAGAAGGCCTGTCGGTTCTCGATTACTTTACCTCTACCCACGGTGCCCGTAAGGGTCTGGCCGATACGGCGCTCAAGACAGCTAACTCCGGTTATCTGACCCGCCGTCTCGTTGACGTGGCACAGGACAGCATCATCATCGAAAATGATTGCGGCAGCGAACGCGGTCTGACTGTGCGTGCGGTTCTGGATGGTGGCGAAGTTGTCTCATCCCTTGCCGAGCGTATTCTGGGCCGTACTGTTGCCAGCGATGTGATCGACCCGGAAACGGGCACGGTGCTGCTGGCGCGCAATCATCTGATCGATGAGGCCGATGCCGAGCGCGTTGAAAAGGCAGGCGTGGAAACGGTGCATATCCGTTCCGTGCTAACCTGTGACAGCCGTATAGGTGTCTGCGGGCACTGCTATGGTCGTGATCTCGCACGCGGCACGCCGGTCAATATCGGTGAAGCCGTGGGTGTTATCGCAGCACAGTCCATCGGTGAGCCCGGCACTCAGCTGACTATGCGTACCTTCCATATCGGTGGTGCGGCACAGCGTGGCGCTGAGCAGTCCATGATCGAGGCCTCACGCGATGGTCGGATCATGATCCGTAACCGCAACGTCGTGCAGAACAGCCAAAACGTGCCGATTGTCATGGCCCGTAACTGCGAAATCCTGCTGACCGACGAGAACGGTGTGGAAAAGGCGCGTTATCGCGTGCCTTACGGTGCCAAACTGCTGGTCACTGATGGCGCACAGGTTACGCGTACGCAGAAGCTGGCTGAGTGGGACCCCTATACCCTGCCGATCATCACCGAAAAGGCCGGTAAGGTTGAGTATCTGGACCTGATCGATTCCATTACGCTGGTTGAGCGTATGGACGAAGTGACGGGCCTGACCTCAAAGGTGGTGGTTGACTACAAGCAGGCTGGCAAAGGCGTTGATCTGCGCCCGCGTCTGCAGCTCAAGGATGCCAACGGCGAAGTTATCAAGCTCGATAACGGGTCTGATGCACGCTACTTCCTCTCTCCCGAAACACTGCTTTCGGTTGAGAACGGAGCAGAGGTGCATGCGGGTGACGTGCTGGCACGTCTGCCGCGCGAAGGTTCCAAGACGCGTGATATTACCGGTGGTTTGCCGCGTGTTGCCGAACTGTTCGAAGCTCGTCGTCCGAAGGACCACGCGATCATCGCCGAAATGGAAGGTCGCGTTGAATTCGGCAAAGACTACAAGTCCAAACGCCGTATTGTCGTGAAGAACGATGAAACAGGTGATGAGCAGGAATATCTGATCCCCAAGGGTAAGCATATTTCCGTTCAGGAAGGTGACTTTGTCGAGAAGGGTGATCCGCTGGTCGATGGTCCCCGCGTGCCGCACGATATTCTGAAAGTCATGGGGGTTGAGGCGCTGTCCGACTACCTCATCAATGAAATTCAGGACGTCTATCGTCTGCAGGGCGTGAAAATCAACGACAAGCACATTGAGGTGATTGTTCGCCAGATGCTCCAGAAAGTTGAAATTCTGGAGCCGGGTGACACGACCTACCTTATTGGTGAAACCGTTGACCGCATTGAGTATGAGGCTGAAAATGCCAAATGCCTGAATGCGGGCGAACGTCCTGCGCTGGCTATGCCGGTTCTGCAGGGTATCACCAAGGCATCGCTGCAGACGCAGTCCTTCATCTCTGCCGCGTCCTTCCAGGAAACGACGCGCGTGCTGACGGAGGCCGCGACAGCCGGCAAGATCGACAGGCTGACAGGCCTGAAGGAAAACGTCATTGTCGGTCGTCTGATCCCGGCTGGCACAGGCAGTGTCATGAAGCGCCTGCGTGCCATTGCGGCAGAGCAGGACCGCCAGCGGGTAGGGCGGAGCGCTGCAGAGTAAGCGCTCAGGCTCCTGATGGTTACAGAGAAAAAGGATCGGCTTTGTGCCGGTCCTTTTTTTATGAGGGCAGGGTGATGCCCCGTAGAGAATCGCTAGGGAATGCTTGACTTCCCTGAGGGGGAAGGTTAGTTAGCACCCCTCAGCTTCGAGCATCATACGTGATGTTCGAGCAATCAGGTTCTCTGTACGAGTTTCCAGCATGCGGCAGGCTTCCGGTGGAAGCAGAGCCGGATGCCAATATAGCCTCATTCCGGCATCTGCCGGTTGGGATATTTTTAATGGAAGTCGGCAGCCCAGAAAAAGGCTGGCCGACCGAACTGTGTAAGGATCGGGAAAGGCGCATGCCGACCATCAACCAGCTCATTGCCAAGGGGCGTAAGCCTGCAGTCAAGCGCAATAAGGTGCCCGCGCTGCAGGGTTGCCCCCAGAAGCGCGGTGTCTGCACCCGCGTTTATACGACGACACCGAAAAAGCCGAACTCCGCCCTGCGTAAAGTTGCCAAGGTGCGTCTGACGAACGGCTATGAGGTGGTCAGCTATATTCCGGGTGAAGGTCATAACCTTCAGGAACATAGCGTTGTGCTGATCCGCGGCGGTCGAGTGAAGGACTTGCCGGGTGTTCGTTATCACATCCTTCGTGGTGTTCTCGATACGCAGGGTATCGCCAAGCGGCGTCAGCGTCGGTCGCTCTATGGCGCCAAGCGTCCGAAATAAGAGGAAGTCCAGGTATGAGTCGCCGTCATCGCGCCGTAAAGCGTGAGATCCTTCCCGATCCGAAGTTCGGAGACATCGTCATTACGCGTTTCATGAATGCGCTGATGTTCGATGGCAAGAAATCCACCGCAGAAAAGATCGTCTATGGCGCGCTTGACGCCATGGCGCGTCGGAGCGGCAACGCTCCCGACCCGATCGCTCTGTTTCATAGTGCGCTGGATAACGTAAAGCCGGCCGTTGAAGTGCGTTCCCGCCGTGTTGGTGGTGCGACCTATCAGGTGCCGGTTGAAGTTCGCACTGAGCGCCGTCAGGCGCTGGCTATCCGCTGGCTGATCGACGCTGCGCGCAAGCGTGGCGAGAACACCATGCAGGATCGTCTGTCTAACGAGCTGCTCGATGCGGTGAACAACCGCGGCGCGGCCGTCAAGAAGCGCGAAGACACGCATCGTATGGCAGAAGCCAACAAGGCATTCAGCCACTATCGTTGGTAACTCGTGAAAGTTCGCCTCTTCCCGTGTGGTGAGGCTGCTTGTAACAACTGCATCCCGATTGTTCTGGGGTATGGAGTAGACAATGGCTAAGGCTAAATTTGAGCGGAATAAACCGCACTGCAACATCGGCACCATTGGTCACGTTGACCATGGCAAGACCTCTCTGACCGCGGCTATCACCAAGACGCTGGCCAAGAAGGGCGGCGCGGTTTTCAAGGCGTATGACCAGATCGATGCGGCTCCTGAAGAGCGCGCTCGCGGCATCACCATCTCCACCGCTCACGTGGAATATGAAACCGACAACCGTCACTACGCTCACGTTGACTGCCCCGGACACGCCGACTACGTGAAGAACATGATCACGGGTGCGGCGCAGATGGACGGCGCTATCCTGGTTGTATCCGCTGCTGACGGCCCGATGCCCCAGACCCGCGAGCACATCCTGCTGGCGCGTCAGGTCGGTGTGCCGGCTCTGGTCGTGTTCCTGAACAAGGTTGACCAGGTTGACGATCCCGAGCTGCTCGAACTGGTTGAAATGGAAGTGCGCGAGCTGCTGTCTTCCTACCAGTTCCCCGGCGACGACATTCCGGTGATCAAGGGCTCCGCTCTGGTTACTCTGGAAGACGGCGACGTGGAAATCGGTGAAAACCGCGTTCTCGACCTGATGGCAGCTGTAGACAGCTACATCCCGCAGCCGGAGCGTCCGATTGATCGTCCGTTCCTGATGCCGATCGAAGACGTGTTCTCGATCTCTGGTCGTGGCACGGTGGTGACGGGTCGCGTTGAGCGTGGCGCCGTGAACGTGGGCGACGAAGTTGAAATCGTTGGCCTGAAGGACACGGTTAAGACGATCGTGACCGGCGTTGAAATGTTCCGCAAGCTGCTCGATCGTGGTGAAGCTGGCGACAACATCGGCGCGCTGCTGCGTGGCACGAAGCGTGAAGATGTCGAGCGCGGTCAGGTTCTGGCCAAGCCCGCTTCCATCACCCCGCACAAGAAGTTCAAGGCTGAAGCCTACATCCTGACGAAGGAAGAAGGTGGCCGTCATACGCCGTTCTTCACCAACTATCGTCCCCAGTTCTACTTCCGTACGACGGACGTGACGGGTGTTGTGCATCTGCCGGAAGGCACCGAAATGGTGATGCCGGGCGATAACTGCGCTATGGAAGTCGAGCTGATCGCTCCGATCGCCATGGACGAAGGTCTCCGCTTCGCTATCCGCGAAGGTGGCCGTACGGTTGGCGCGGGCGTTGTTGCTTCCATTATCGAGTAATCGATAAAGGGGTTTGAGACTGAGTGGCCCCCGGCCGAATTGTTCGGTCGGGGGTTTACTTGGCGGCCGGGTTTCTCCCGGACAAGTTAAGTGTTGGACTAAGAAACAAATGGACAACCAGAACATCCGCATTCGCCTGAAAGCGTACGATCATCGCGTGCTCGATAACAGCACGAAGGAAATCGTGAATACGGCGAAGCGTACGGGTGCGCGGGTTCGGGGTCCTATCCCGCTGCCGACGCATATCGAACGGTTTACGGTTAACCGTTCACCTCACGTAGACAAGAAGAGCCGCGAGCAGTTCGAAATCCGGACCCATCGCCGCCTGCTTGATATTGTTGAGCCCACTCCGCAGACCGTGGACGCTCTCATGAAGCTCGACCTCGCCGCTGGCGTTGATGTCGAGATCAAACTCTAAGGTCCAGACGATGCGCACCGGATTGATCGCAAAAAAGCTGGGCATGTCCCGGCTGTTCAAGGAAGACGGCACACATGTGCCTGTCACAGTTCTGCATATCGATGATGTGCAGGTGGTTGATGTTCGCACCCAGGAGCGGGATGGCTATGTGGCCGTTCAGTTGGGTATGGGCAACGCCAAGGTTAAAAACGTTTCCAAGCCCAATCGTGGCCATTTTGCCCGCGTGAAGGTTGAGCCCAAAAAGGTGGTTCGGGAATTCCGCGTGGCGGACGACGCTACGGTGGAAATCGGGGCCTCCCTGTCTGCTGCTCATTTTGTCGTTGGCCAGAAGGTTGACGTCACGGGTACCAGCAAGGGTAAGGGATTTGCTGGCGCGATGAAGCGCTGGAATTTTGCCGGTCTGGAAGCTACGCATGGTGTGTCTGTTTCGCACCGTTCGCATGGTTCGACCGGTAACCGCCAGGATCCCGGCAAGACCTTCAAAAACAAGAAAATGGCTGGTCATCTGGGCGATGAGCGCGTGACCACCTTGAACCTCGAAATTGCTGCGGTCGATCCGGAAAAGAATCTGGTCATGGTTCGGGGCTCCATTCCCGGTGCCAAGAACAGCGTCGTTCTCATCCGTGATGCGATCAAGAAAGCCCGCCATGGCGACGCGCCCTATCCGGCAGGCCTTGTGACGGCGGAAGGCTGAGATCATGGAAATCGAAATCAAGACACTTGATAACGGCACGGCTGGCTCTGCTACGCTGCCGGATGAACTTTTTGCGGTTGCTCCGCGCGCGGATATCATGGCGCGTGTTGTGCACTGGCAGCTGGCCAAGCGCCGCGCAGGCACGCACAAGGTCAAGGGCATGGGCGAAGTGTCCGGCACGACCAAAAAGCCTTACCGCCAGAAAGGCACCGGTAGCGCCCGTCAGGGTTCGCTCCGTGCGCCGCAGTATCGTACCGGTGGTGCGGTGCATGGTCCGGTTGTCCGTGATCACGGCTATGACCTGCCCAAGAAGGTGCGTCGCCTCGGCTGATTTCCGCTCTGTCGCAGAAAGCGAGGGACGGTAAGCTGATCGTTCTGCAGTCTGCTTCCGGCGTGAACAAGACCACCGAACTGGCGAAGAAGCTCAAAGGGCTTGGTCTGGTTTCCGCACTGATCGTTGATGGTGCCGTGGACGAAGGTTTCGTTCGTGCAGCCCGCAACCTGCCGCGGATCGACGTTCTGCCGACAATCGGCGCGAATGTTTATGACATTCTGAACCATGAGGTGCTTGCGATCACCCAGGCTGGCCTCGAAGGACTGAAGGAGCGCCTGGCATGACCAACATTCTTGCGCTGCGCAGGAAGGCCGAGCGTCTGTCTCGTGAGGCCCTGTGCGATATCGTTCGTGCACCTGTTATTACCGAAAAGGCTTCTGGTCTTTCGGAAAAGAACCAGGTGGTTTTCAAGGTTGCGATCTCAGCAAGCAAGCCTGAAATCAAGGTTGCGGTTGAAACGCTGTTCGGCGTCAAGGTTGTTGGCGTCAACACCCTTGTCCAGAAGGGCAAGACCAAGCGCTTCAAGGGGCGCGTGGGGCAGCGTTCCGACGTGAAGAAAGCGTTCATTCAGCTCGCTGAAGGTCAGTCCATTGACCTTACGGCCAAGCTGGCGTGAGCAGGGGTAGAAACAAATGGCACTGAAGCACTTTAATCCTGTCACGCCGAGCATGCGTGGTACGGTTCTGATTGACAGGGCTGACCTTTGGAAGGGCAAGCCGGTCAAGCAGCTGACCGAAGGTAAGAACAAGTCGGGCGGTCGTAATAACAACGGCCGTATCACTTCCCGCTTCCGTGGGGGTGGTCACAAGCAGTCCTATCGTTACGTTGACTTCAAGCGTCGCAAGTTTGATGTTGTCGGCACGGTGGAGCGTCTGGAATATGACCCCAACCGTACGGCCTTCATCGCACTGGTGAAGTATGAAGATGGTGAACTGGCCTATATCCTGGCTCCGCAGCGTCTGAAGGTTGGCGATTCCGTCATCTCCGGTGCGCGCGTGGATATCAAGCCGGGCAACGCCATGCCTCTGTCTGCCATTCCGGTTGGCACCATTGTGCATAACATCGAACTGAAGCAGGGTGCTGGCGGCAAGATGGCGCGTTCCGCAGGAACGTACGCCCAGCTGGTCGGCAAGGATTCTGGCTATGCCAGATCAAGCTGCAGTCCGGTGAACTGCGCGTTGTGCGCGGCGAATGCATGGCAACTGTTGGCGCGGTTTCAAACCCCGACAACATGAACCAGCACATGGGTAAGGCAGGGCGTACGCGCTGGCTGGGCCGTCGTCCGCATAACCGCGGCGTGGTCATGAACCCGGTCGATCATCCGCATGGTGGTGGTGAAGGGCGTACTTCGGGCGGCCGTCATCCGGTTACGCCGTGGGGCAAGCCGACTAAAGGTTATAAAACTCGGGTCAACAAGCGGACGGACAGCCTGATTATCCGTCGCCGGAAGACCGGCAAGTAAGGGGCAATAGAAGATGGCACGTTCCGTCTGGAAAGGTCCGTTCGTCGACGGGTATCTGCTGAACAAGGCTGAAGCATCCCGCGCATCGGGCCGTAACGAAGTGATCAAGATCTGGTCACGTCGTTCGACAATTCTCCCCCAGTTCGTGGGGTTGACGTTTGGTGTTTACAACGGTCAGAAGTTCCTGCCTGTGCAGGTGACGGAGAACATGGTTGGCCATAAGTTTGGCGAATTTTCTCCCACCCGTACATTCCACGGGCATGGTGCTGACAAAAAGTCTAAGCGGGGCTGAGAGCAAAGATGAGCAAGCCGAAGCATCCGCGCACGCTCGCGGAAACCGAAGCGCAAGCTGTCACGCGTAACATCCGGGTCAGCCCCCGCAAGCTGAATCTTGTGGCGGGTCTTATCCGCAACAAGTCGGCTTCCCAGGCGATTGCGACGCTGACATTCTCCAAGCGTCGTATTGCCCAGGACGTCAAGAAGACGCTTGAGAGTGCTATTGCCAACGCGGAAAACAATCACCAGCTGGACGTTGACCAGCTCGTGGTGAAGGCCGTGGAAGTGGGCAAGTCCATTGTGATGCGTCGTTTTCATGCTCGCGGTCGTGGTCGTTCCGCGCGCGTCGAGAAGTTCTTCAGCCATCTGAAGATTGTTGTGGCCGAACGGGCGGTAGAGCCTGAAGCGGCTTCCTCCGAGCAGAAGGCGGCCTGAGTATGGGGCATAAAGTCAATCCGATCGGGCTGCGGCTCGGCATCAACCGCACGTGGGATAGCCGTTGGTACGCTGGTGCCGACTATTCTCGCCTGCTGCATGAAGACCTGAAGCTGCGTGCGTTCCTGCGCCGCAAGCTGGCGGGTGCGGGCGTGTCCCGCGTGGTGATCGAACGCCCGGCTAAAAAGCCGCGCGTTACCATCTACGCGGCTCGTCCTGGCGTGGTGATCGGCAAGAAGGGTCAGGATATCGATGCTCTGCGCAAAGAGCTGACCCGTATGGCTGGCACCGAGGTTGCGCTGAACATTGTTGAAATCCGCAAGCCGGAAATCGACGCAACTCTGGTTGCAGAAAACATTGCCCAGCAGCTTGAGCGCCGCGTTGCGTTCCGCCGTGCAATGAAGCGCGCCGTGCAGTCCGCCATGCGTCTTGGTGCGCAGGGTATTCGTATCAACTGCTCCGGCCGTCTGGGTGGTGCTGAAATCGCGCGTATCGAATGGTACCGCGAAGGACGCGTGCCCCTTCACACGCTGCGTGCCGATATTGATTACGGCACAGCAACCGCAATGACCACGTATGGCACATGCGGTGTGAAGGTCTGGATCTTCAAGGGTGAAATTCTTGCCCATGATCCGTTGGCTCAGGATCGCCGGGCGGCCGAACAGGCTCCTCAGCGCTGAGGAGAGGATAAAAGACAATGCTTTCCCCGAAGCGGACAAAGTTCCGTAAAGCTCATAAAGGCCGTATTCACGGCCTTGCCAAAAGTGGCACCACGCTGAACTTCGGCACCTTTGGTCTGAAGGCCCTGCAGCCCGAACGGATCACGGCTCGCCAGATCGAAGCCTCCCGTCGGGCCATCACCCGCGCGATGAAACGTGCCGGCCGTGTCTGGATTCGTATTTTTCCTGACATTCCGGTCTCGACAAAGCCTGCGGAAGTGCGTATGGGCTCCGGTAAAGGTTCTCCCGAATTCTGGGTGGCCCGTGTGAAGCCTGGTCGCATCCTGTTCGAGATCGAAGGTGTGTCCCCGGAACTGGCGCGTGAAGCGCTGGCTCTCGGTGCGGCAAAACTGCCGATCAAGACCAAGTTTGTGACCCGAATTGGAGATGCCTGAGATGGTAAAGGCAACCAAGCCTGCTGATTTGCGCACAAAGACCCCGGACGAGCTGCAGGCTCGTCTGGTGGAACTGAAGCGTGAACAGCTCAACCTGCGTTTCCAGCAGGCCACGGGTCAGACCGAATCGCAGAGCCGTGTTCGTGCGGTTCGCCGTGAAATTGCGCGCATCAAAACGATTGCCGCGCAGAATGCTAAGACAGTGGCGGGTGCGCAAACATCCGCCGCCAATGCCTGAGGAGAGTTAGCCGATGCCAAGGCGCGTCCTGAGCGGGCGTGTGACTAGCGACAAGATGGACAAGACCATTACGGTTATTGTCGAGCGTCGCGTCATGCATCCGCTGTATAAGAAGTTCATTCGTCGCTCGAAGAAGTATGCGGCGCATGATGAAGACAATCTGTGCAAGGTGGGTGACGCCGTGCGCATTGTCGAATGCCCGCCGATTTCGCGGCGTAAGACGTGGACCGTGATTTCCCGCAACGGCGAAGCCGTGGGCGCGGAAGTTGGCGCGTCGGCCTAACGTAAGGATATCAGGTTATGATCCATCCCGAGACCAACCTTGACGTGGCGGATAACTCCGGCGCGCGTCAGGTGCAGTGCATCAAGGTGCTGGGCGGTTCCAAGCGGAAGTCTGCCTCGGTCGGCGACGTGATCGTCGTTTCCGTCAAGGAAGCCATTCCCCGTGGGAAGGTCAAGAAGGGCGACGTTCACCAGGCCGTTATCGTGCGGACTTCCTATCCGGTCCGCCGGCCTGATGGCAGCGCCATCCGTTTCGACCGGAACGCGGCGGTGCTCATCAACAAGCAGCAGGAGCCGATCGGTACCCGTATCTTTGGCCCGGTTGTGCGTGAACTGCGTGCGAAGAAGTTCATGAAGATCATCTCTCTGGCGCCGGAGGTGCTGTAATGGCTGCCCGTATTAAAAAAGGTGATACGGTCCTCGTCATCAGCGGTTCCTCCAAAGGGACGCAGGGGGAAGTTCTCGAGGTTCGCCCGACTGAAGACCGTGCGGTTGTTCGTGGTGTTGCGGTGGCCAAGCGCCACCAGCGCGCTCGTCGCATGGGTGAGGAAGGCGGTATCATCGCTCGTGAAGCGCCCGTCCATCTCTCCAACCTGAAGCTGGTCGACCCTGCATCCAAGAAGCCCACGAAAGTCGGTTTCCGCGTGCTGGAAGATGGTCGTAAGGTTCGTGTCGCTAAGGCGACTGGTGAAGTGATTGAAGGCTGAGAGACCAGGAATGAGTGCGAATAACGAAAGTCGTTCCATCCCGCGCTTTCAGCAGCGCTATGAGAACGAACTGCGTGCCAAGCTGAAAGAGCAGTTTGGCTACGGCAACGAGATGCAGGTTCCGCGTCTGGAAAAAATCGTCCTGAATATGGGCGTTGGCGAAGCTGCGGGCGATCAGAAGAAGCTTGATGCCGCTGTGGCGGAAATGACGCTGATCGCAGGCCAGAAGCCGGTCAAGACCTTGGCTAAAAAAGCTATCGCGGGTTTCAAAATCCGTGAAGGTCTGCCGATTGGCTGCAAGGTAACGCTGCGTAGCGCTCGGATGTATGAATTCCTTGACCGTCTGGTCACGATCGCGATGCCCCGCATCCGCGATTTCCGTGGTCTGCCGGCTGGCAAGGGGTTTGACGGGCGCGGTAATTTTGCTCTGGGTCTGAAAGAGCAGATCGTGTTCCCTGAAATCGATTACGACAAGGTGGACGAAGTCCGCGGTATGGATGTCGTGTTCGTGACCAGTGCGAAAACGGATGCTGAAGCTAAGGCTCTGTTGAAGGCGTTTGATCTTCCCTTCGCTGGGTGATATCAGGCTGGCTTTATTGTGTGATCTTGGAAAACCGTCGAAGGTTTTCGAAGGGTTCCGGAGGTAATCGAGTATGGCTAAAACATCTGCCATCCTGCGTAATGCGAAGCGCGCGCGCATGGCGGCACGTGACAAAGAGAAGCGTACAGCTCTCAAGAATATCGTGAAGGATCGGGCTCTCCCCGTGGAGGACCGGTTTGAAGCGTCTTTGAAGTTGGCTGAGCTGCCGCGTAATGGTTCGCGCGTTCGCGTGCGTCTGCGCTGCAAGCTGACCGGTCGTTCTCGTGGTAACTACCGCAAGTTCGAGCTGTGTCGTGTCGCTTTCCGTGATCTGGCATCGACTGGCCAGATTCCGGGAGTGGTCAAAGCTAGCTGGTAAGGGCGGGATATGTCACTTTCTGATCCGTTGGGTGATATGCTCACCCGTATTCGCAACGCTCAGCGTGCGCGTCACAACTCCTGCGTTGCGCCGGCTTCCAGCCTGCGTGTGAACGTGCTGGAGGCGCTGCAGCGCGAGGGTTATATCCGTGGGTACAAGCGTGAAGAAGTCCGTAAGGGCATCGCGCAGCTGCACATCGAGCTGAAATATGCCGAAGGTGAGCCGGTTATCCGCGAGATCCAGCGCGTTTCTCGCCCTGGGCGTCGCGTTTATTCGAAAATTAAAGAACTGCCGCGTGTGCGCGCAGGGCTGGGTGTTTCCATCCTGTCCACGCCGCGTGGTGTTCTGTCCGATGTAGAGGCACGGGCCGCCAATGTTGGCGGTGAAGTCCTCTGCCGCGTGTTCTGAGGAGGGATACATGTCACGTGTAGGCAAATATCCCGTTGACGTGCCGGCGGGGGTTACCGTTTCTGTCGTTGACGGCGTGTTTAAGGCTAAAGGCAAGCTCGGTGAGCTTTCTCTGCCGATTTCCACGCACGTTACGGCTGAAGTGCAGGAAAGTCAGGTTGTTGTGCAGCCTATCGGTACGGCCAGTCAGGCTCGTATGATGTGGGGCACAACCCGGGCGCTGATTGCTTCGGCTGTTAAGGGTGTTTCTGAGGGTTTTTCCAAGACTCTGGAAATCAACGGCACCGGTTACCGTGCGGCGGTGCAGGGTTCCAACCTCGTTATGAACCTTGGCTTCTCCCATGACGTGATCTACCCGATCCCGGCTGGCATCAAGATTTCAACGCCGCGGCCGACCGCCGTTGTTGTTGAAGGTATTGATAAGCAGCGGGTTGGTCAGGTGGCTCTGGACATTCGTAGCTATCGTAAGCCGGAACCTATAAGGGTAAGGGCGTGCGCTACGATACGGAGACCATTCGTCGCAAGGAAGGCAAGAAGAAATAATGAGCAATCAGCAGGAATTGCGGAACCGGCGGCGCGCGCGTCTCCGTTTCCAGCTTCGCCGCAAGGCTGCTGGCCGTCCGCGTTTGTCGGTCTTCCGGTCTGGCAAGAACATCTATGCGCAGGTCATTGACGATGCTCAGGGCGTGACCCTGGCCGCCGCGTCCACCCTGGATAAAGAACTGCGGAGCGCGCTCAAGAGCGGTGCTACGCAGGAAAGCGCTGGTGCAGTTGGTAAGCTGGTTGCCCAGCGCGCCGTTGCAGCAGGTGTATCCCAGGTTGTTTTCGACAGGGGGTCTTATCTTTATCACGGGCGCGTCAAGGCCCTGGCGGAGGCGGCCCGTGAGGGCGGTCTCTCCTTCTAAGGAAAGGATCACGCAATGGCTCGTGAACCAAGAGAAGGCGGTCGAGGCGGCCGTGAGCGTGAGCGCGAAGCTGATGAGCTGGTTGACAAGCTGGTCACCATCAATCGCGTTGCGAAGGTTGTAAAAGGTGGTCGGCGTTTTGCGTTTGCCGCTCTGGTTGTCGTTGGTGACCAGAAAGGTCGCGTAGGCTACGGCGCGGGTAAAGCCCGTGAAGTGCCGGAAGCGATCCGTAAGGCAACGGAACGCGCCAAGCGCAGCATGATCCGCGTTCCTATGAAGGAAGGCCGGACCCTGCATCACGATGTTGCCGGTCACTTCGGTGCTGGTAAGGTTGTTCTGCGTTCGGCTGAAGCCGGGACCGGGATCATCGCTGGTGGTCCGATGCGCGCTGTGTTTGAAAGCCTGGGCATTAACGATGTGGTGGCGAAGTCCCTCGGGACCCGCAACCCGCATAACATGGTCAAGGCGACGTTTGACGCCCTGACGCGTTGCGCTAGCCCCCGTGCAGTGGCCAACCGTCGCGGTAAGAAAGTTGCCGAGATTTTTGGCAAGCGCGATCAGGCTGCCGGAGCGGAGGCCGCTGATGTCTGAGAAAAAAACCTTCAAGGTTGTGCAGGTGGCGTCCGGAAACGGACGCAAACCCGGCCAGCAGGCAACCCTTGTGGGGCTGGGTCTGAACAAGATCGGCCGCGAAAAGGTTCTGGAAGATACGCCGTCCACACGGGGTATGGTCCGCAAAGTGGCCCACCTGGTGAAGGTGGAGGATTGAAATGAAGCTGAACGAACTTCGTGATAACGAAGGCTCCCGCTATCGCAAGAAGCGGCTCGGCCGTGGTATCGGGTCCGGCAAGGGCAAGACATCAGGTAAGGGTGTGAAAGGCCAGAAGGCTCGTGAGGGCGTGTCTCTCAACGGGTTTGAAGGTGGTCAGCTCCCTATCTACCGTCGTATGCCCAAGCGCGGCTTCAAGAACATCTTCCGCAAGGTGTATGCACCGGTAAACCTGGGCGCCATTGAGCAGGCCCTGACCGATGGCAAGCTGGAATCAGCCGCTCCCGTGACGGAAGCAGCGCTGAAGAAGGCTGGTCTGGTCGGTTCCGGCAAATACGCGGGTGTCCGTATTCTTGGTGAAGGTGAACTGACCAAGGGTGTGGCATTCGAGGTGTCGGGTGTTTCCGCTGCTGCTCGCGTTGCCATCGAAAAGGTTGGGGGCAGCATCAAGCTGCTCGCGCCTGTGGCGGTGGAAGCCAGCGCGTCCTGAGTATGACAGGGGAGAGAGCAGTGATCAAAGCTGTTCTCTCTTCTTCGCGTACGACTGGAAATGCTGTCTGGAATTTTTCAGACCATCATACCAGCGTCTCCACGTTTCGTGGCGGCGCTGTTTGTGTGAAAGGACGGATGCATGGCTTCCGCGGCTGAGCAGCTGGCTGCCAATTTCAATGTTGGTTCATTCGCCAAGGCGACTGAACTGAAAAAGCGGATCTGGTTCACGCTTGGTGCACTGATTGTCTATCGCCTTGGCACGTACATTCCGGTTCCCGGAGTGGATGCTACGGTCATGGGGCAACTGCTTGCACAGAACCAGGGTGGTATTCTGGGCATGTTCAACATGTTTACGGGCGGTGCGCTGGGGCGCATGACCGTATTCGCGCTGAATATCATGCCGTATATTTCCGCCTCCATTATCGTTCAGCTTATGTCTACCGCTCTTCCCGCTCTTGAGGCGCTCAAGAAGGAAGGTGAGCAGGGGCGTAAGAAGCTGAATGAATATACGCGTTATCTGACCGTGATCATTGCGATCGTTCAGGCCTACAGCATCGCTTTTGGTCTGGAGAACGTCCATGACGGTACGGCGGTGGTTAATCCTGGTCCGTTGTTCCTGATCACCTGTGTGACCGCTCTTGTCGGGGGCACGATGTTCCTGATGTGGCTTGGGGAACAGATAACATCCCGTGGGGTGGGTAACGGCATATCGCTGATTATCTTCACCGGCATTGTCGCCAATCTGCCTCAGGCTCTGGCAAGCCTTTTCCAGCTTGGATACACAGGAGCCCTGTCTCCTTTCTTTGTGCTGCTGTTTCTGGTGCTGGCCATCGGAACCATCATGTTCATCGTGTTCATGGAGCAGGCGCAGCGTCGGGTTGTGATCCAGTATCCCAAACGGCAGGTCGGTCAGCGCATGTTTGGTGGTGATACCACGCATATGCCGCTGAAAGTGAACACGGCTGGCGTTATTCCGCCGATCTTTGCTTCGTCGGTATTGCTGTTGCCGGTGACACTGCAGGGCATCATGAGTGGGAAGAACCTGCCAGGCTGGCTGTCCTTTCTGGGGCAGGAACTGGGGCAGGGGCAGCCACTGTATATGCTGTTCTATGCGGCCATGATCGTGTTCTTCTCGTATTTCTATGCGGCGGTTACCTTCAACCCGGCGGAAACGGCGGATAACCTGCGCAAGCAGGGAGGGTTCATTCCCGGTGTGCGGCCGGGTGCGTCAACAGCAACCTATTTTGACCGTATCCTGACGCGTCTGACGACTATTGGTGCGGCCTATATGGTTGCCGTGTGTCTGCTGCCCCAAATTCTGGTCAGTCACTACAATGTGCCGTTTTATTTCGGCGGGACGAGCCTGATTATTATCGTGTCGGTTACGATTGATACGGTAACACAGATCCAGTCTCATCTTGTAGCGCACCAGTATCAGGGCTTGATGCGCAAGGGCCGGAGTGGCCGGAAACAGAGGATCATCAGGCGATGAATATTATTTTTCTCGGGCCTCCTGGGGCAGGGAAAGGCACCCAGTCCAAACTGCTGGAAGATCAGCACGGACTGGTTCAGATCTCTACGGGCGATATGCTGCGTGCCGAAGTGGCGCGTGGTTCGACCGTAGGGCAGGAAGCCAAAAGCCTGATGGATGCTGGCAAGCTCGTTCCAGACGCGCTGATCATTGCCATGCTCAAGGGGCGGATCGCTCAGGCTGATTGCCAGAACGGCTTTATCCTTGATGGTTTCCCCCGCACGCTGGCTCAGGCCGAAGCGCTTGACGAGATGCTGAAAGCGGATGGGAAAAGCATTGATGTGGTGCTGTTCCTCGATGTCGATGAAGACATTTTGGCTGACCGTATTTCCGGACGGTTTACCTGCGCGAACTGCGGACGCACCTATAACGAGGTATCTAACCCGCCGCGTGTTGCCGGTGAGTGCGATGCCTGTGGCAGCCATGACTTTACACGCCGTGCCGACGACAAGCGTGAGACGGTTGTGGAGCGTCTGAAAGAATACCGGAAACTGACCGCACCGATTCTGCCGTTTTATGAAAAAACGGGTCGTCTGCACTCCATTAACGGGATGTTGCCGGCTGCCGAAGTCACGGCGGAAATTAAAGCGGCTCTTGGAGAAATCCCCAAGATCACGCAAAAGTGATCTGTTTTCGTTGACTTGTGCCGGTGGCCAGTATATTTCGCGGCCACCAGAACGAAATCCGCCCTGCACTCAGGGCATGTTTGAGTCGTTCGTTATCATGGCGGACGAACAGGAGAGAAAGCGTGGCACGTATTGCCGGCGTGAATGTCCCGACCACCAAGCGGGTTGTGATCGGGCTTCAGTATATTTATGGAATTGGCGCGACCAGGGCTGCCGAAATCTGCAAGGCCACGGGCATTGCAGAAACGAAGCGCGTGAACGAGCTCAGCGATGATGAAGTGCAGAAGCTGCGCGAAGTTATCGACACCGATTACCGCGTGGAAGGCGACCTCCGCCGCGAAGTGGCAATGAACATCAAGCGTCTGATGGATCTGGGTTGCTACCGTGGCCTGCGCCACCGTCGTGGCCTGCCGGTTCGCGGTCAGCGCACTCACACCAACGCCCGCACCCGTAAGGTAAGGCTGTGGCGATCGCTGGCAAGAAGAAAGCCACGCGTTAATCCTGAATGCTACAAGCCCGGCCTGCATAGGCTGGCTCGGGCAGGGACTGAGGTAAAAAGACATGGCGAAAGCCGCAACACCGCGTATTCGCAAAAAAGAACGCAAGAACATTATTTCCGGCGTGGCGCACGTGCTCTCCACGTTCAACAACACCATGATCACCATTTCCGATGCTCAGGGGAACGCGATTTCCTGGTCTTCGGCTGGTGCGCAGGGTTTCAAGGGGTCACGGAAATCCACGCCGTATGCGGCACAGGTTGCGGCTGAAGATGCCGGGCGCAAAGCGCGCGAACACGGTATGGAAACGCTGGAAATCGAAGTGTCCGGTCCTGGTTCGGGCCGTGAAAGCGCCCTGCGTGCCCTGCAGGCCGTTGGTTTCACGATCACGTCTATCCGTGATATGACGCCGGTTCCGCACAATGGATGCCGGCCGCGCAAGCGTCGCCGCGTCTAAGCGCCTGATCCATCTGACGGCTTTCTCATGAAAGCTGTCAGATGGACGTTGTGTCCACTTCAGAGAAATCGCTGCCAGGCAGTGGTTTTTCGTATTGAAAGGCCGGTACGTTGGTCCTTCAGAAAAACTGGCAATCTCTGATCAAGCCCGAAAAGCTTGAAGTCGAATCCGGAGTGGAGCCCGCACGTATTGCAACCGTAGTGGCCGAACCGCTTGAACGCGGCTTTGGTATGACACTGGGTAATGCACTGCGGCGTATCCTTCTGTCTTCCCTTCAGGGGGCGGCGGTTACGGCGGTTCAGATTGATGGCGTTCTGCACGAGTTTTCGTCCGTTTCGGGCGTGCGTGAAGATGTCACGGATATTGTGCTGAACATCAAGCAGCTCGCGCTGCGGATGCATGGCGAAGGCCCCAAGCGCATGGTGCTGACGGCCACGGGTCCGGGCGAAGTGCGCGCCAGCCAGATCCAGACCGGGCATGATATTGAAATCATGAACCCCGATCTCGTGATCTGCACGCTCGATGACGGTGTCAAGCTGGGCATGGAGTTCATTGTCAACATGGGTAAGGGCTATGTCCCTGCAGCTGCGAACCGGCCGGAAGACGCGCCGATCGGGCTGATCCCTGTTGATGCGATCTACTCGCCCGTCAAGCGCGTGTCTTACAAGGTTGACCCGACCCGTGTTGGTCAGGTGACTGACTATGACAAGCTGCTGCTGACGGTTGAAACCAACGGTGCGGTAACGCCTGAAGATGCGGTGGCTCTGGCTGCCCGTATTCTGCAGGATCAGCTTCAGCTGTTCATCAACTTCGATGAGCCGCGTCCGGTTCAGGCTGATGAGCCTGAAGACGACCTGCCGTTCAACCGCAATCTGCTGCGGAAGGTGGATGAGCTCGAACTGTCTGTTCGTAGCGCAAACTGCCTGAAGAACGACAATATCATCTACATTGGGGATCTGGTTCAGAAGAGCGAGCAGGAAATGCTTCGCACGCCGAATTTTGGCCGTAAGTCCCTGAATGAAATCAAGGAAGTCCTGACCTCTATGGGACTGGCCCTTGGCATGAACGTGCCGGCCTGGCCGCCGGAAAATATCGAAGAGCTGGCCAAGCGGCTTGATGAGCCGTTCTGAGCTGACTTTTCATCGATTTAGGAACTGAACCATGCGTCACCGTGTTGCCGGCCGTAAGCTCGGCGTTACTTCTTCCCATCGTGCAGCCATGTTCCGCAACATGGCTGTTGCCCTGATCAAGCACGAGCAGATCACGACGACCCTGCCCAAGGCGAAAGAACTTCGCCCGGTGGTGGAAAAGCTGATCACGCTCGGCAAGCGGGGCGACCTGCATGCTCGCCGTCAGGCTTTTGCTCAGCTGCGTGATGATGTGATTGTCCGCAAGCTGTTCGCTGCTGTGGCGGAACGCTACAAGGGCCGCAACGGTGGTTACACCCGCGTTCTGCGCGCTGGCGTGCGTTATGGCGATGCCGCTCCCATGGCGGTGATCGAACTGGTTGACCGCGATGTGAGCGCGAAGGGCCAGGACAGCGGCCCCCGCCCGCAGGTGGAAGACTCTCAGGATCTGGCGGCCTGATTTTACTCAGCCCCGGAACAGGAAAAGCTGGCTCTTCACGGAGCCAGCTTTTTTTACGTGTGCATGCTTGCTTTGGCGGATAGCCAGCGCATCGAGAGTGCTTTTGATTGTGTGGAATAGATATTCCACGATTTATTATTGCAACATATAGTCGGGTTCCATCCTTGCACGATTTTGTTGCGTGGGTAGGAGTGAGAGGATCATATGATGCGTAGGTTTTTCAGTGTGCTTTTGGGCGCGCTGCTGCTGATGGTGGCAGCATTCAGCCCGGCCCGGGCCGCGGAGACGATCCGGATTGGTTATATTCCAGTGCTGGGTTCATCCGCGCTGTTTGTTCTGGATGGCAAGGGCTGGGCGAAGGAAGCCGGGCTGGATGTGGAACTGGTGCGGTTTACATCCGGGCCGCAGGCTATTCAGGCACTGACATCGGGCAGGATTGACGGTTATGTGGCCGGGGTGCTGCCGCTGTTACAAGCTCGCGCGCATGGCGTGGACGTGAAGGTAGTGGCCGCTGCGTCGATCGAGGAACTCTCGGTAGTGGCGCGTGGCAAGCTGGCTGCGGAACTGCCCAAGGACGGAACAGCCCTGACCTCCGCTATCGTCAAGGCCGCACTGGAACGCTTTACGACCGAGCAGGGGCACCCCCCGCGCATTGCGGCACAACCGCCCGGCTCTGTTCCTGACACCCTGCTACGCTACTGGCTGAAAAAGCAGCTTGGTTTTGCAGACCCTGCAAAGGCGGCCTCTATCGTGGGTGTGGGTATTGATGCGGCACAGCAGGCTTTTCTGGCTGATGCGGTGGATGCCGTTGTGCTGCGTGAACCTGCTCTGACGGTGGTTGATATCAAAGTGCCTGATTTGCGCGTGCTTGCAACCGGGCATGACATGATGCCTGAGCAGCCCGGCTCGGTGCTGGCGCTGGTTAAACCCGATGCGGCCGACCATCAGGCATGGGCCAAAACACTGACAGCGCTTTTTGTGCGCGCCACCACGCTGCTGGCCCAGCACCCGGATGAAGCACTGCCGTATGTGCAGAAAGCTTTGGGTGGCGGCATGCTGGATGATGCCGTGCTGAAAAAAGCTCTCGAACATTCAGCGCCGTATTTCATCAGTGACCCCAGCCGTATCGAGGCAGGTGTTGCGGCATTGCAGGATTTCGAAGTCGAACTCGGTCTGCTGCGCAAAGCTGACCCGGTGAGCGACTTGTTTAATAAGACCTTGTGGCAGACTGCACCGTGAAAGAACGCCTGAGTAGTCGTTTACGTCTGGGGCTTGGCATCTTTGGTCTGGCTGTTTTTTTCGGTAGTTGGCAGGCGGCGGTGCGGCTTGGCTGGCTACCGGGCAATATGGTGCCAGCACCACTGGACCTTGGCCCCGCATGGTTGGCGGAAGTCAGGGGCGGGTTCTGGCAGCAGGCTATTCAGGACAGTCTGGGGCATTACTGCCTCGGGCTGTTGATTGGTTCCACGCTGGGTACTGGGGTGGGCCTGCTCTGCGGCATGAACCGTATTCTGGATAGCCTGCTCGAAGGGGTGGTGCGTCTGCTCAGGCCCGTGCCGGGGTTGGCATGGGTGCCTTTTGCCATTCTGTGGTTTGGCCTCAGCACGGCGGGGGCAACGTTTGTTATCGCTATTTCCGTGTTCTGGATTAATTTCTATGCGGCCTATGGGGCGGTGCGTGGCGTTGACCCGGAGTTTTTCGAGCTTGCCGCGGCCTTTGGACATGGTGGCTTTATGGCGCGCCTGCTCAAAGTGGTGCTGCCCGCCTCCATGCCGGGTATTCTGGCGGGACTGCGTACAGGGCTTGGGCAGGGCTGGATGTCTGTTGTGGCGGCTGAACTGTTCGGGGTACCGGGCATTGGTGCGCGTATGATGCAGGCCTCCAGCCTGTTGGCCACCGATGTTGTGGTGGTGTACATGCTGACGATGGCGCTGCTTTACGCCATTACCGATTTTCTGTTCGGCTTTGTTCGGGGATATTTGCTCAAGTGGCAGCCATGACTGACGCGACGTGTGTTGCCAGCCTTGAGCAGGCTGGTTTTTCGCATGATGGTGGTGCGCATTTTGTTTTCAGGCATGTCAGCCTGACACTGACGCGCGGCGAGTTTGTGGCCGTGCTCGGGCCTTCGGGCGTGGGTAAATCGACCTTGCTGCGGGTGCTGATGGGGCTGGTACAGCCTACGGAAGGGCAGGTGGGCGGTGTGGCCTGTGCTGCCGGGGCAGTGGCTTCACAAGCGCCTGGTAGGCGTAGCAGGGCCATGGTCTTTCAGGATGCGCGGCTGCTGCCATGGCGCTCGGTTTTGCGCAATGTCGAGTTCGGGCTGGAAGGGCTGGGCCTGAACAGGGCTGAGCGTGACCGGCGTGCGCGTGAGGCCCTGCGGCTTGTTGGACTGGAGCAGGAGGGCGGGCGCTGGCCTCGCAGGCTTTCAGGCGGGCAGAGACAACGTGTGGGTGTGGCCCGCGCACTGACGGTCGATCCTGACCTGCTGCTGATGGATGAGCCATTTGGCGCGCTTGACGCCATTACCCGCACGGGGTTGCAGGATGAACTGCGCCGGATCTGGCAGCAGACAGGCAAGACGGTTCTTTTCGTTACCCATGATATTGAAGAAGCACTGCGCCTTGCCACACGGATTATTGTGCTGGCAGGAGGCTCACCCGCCCATATTGTAGGCGAAATCGAGCCGACAGAGGCGCAGAGAAACCCTGAAACGCAGGACTTCGCGCAATGTGCCGCCCAGTTGCGGGCGTTGATCGCGCATTAAAAAACAGGTCGCCAAAGCTCGGCTTGGCCGGGCTATGGTACTTGTTGTGCATCCAGAGGCGATTTGCTGCGTTATCGTATCAAGAAGCAGGAAGGCGTTTTGCATGAGCAGGCATGACGGAGCCAGATACAGGCTGGAAGAGGGTATCAGCCCTCTGCGTGACGGGCTGAAGGTGTTTTCAGTCATGTCCGTGGCTATGATGCGCTTGGGCCTGCACAGCGAAGTCTGGCGGTGGATCGGCTGCGCGATGGGGTGATTGACCGGCCCCGTACCACCCTTGTGCTGGCGGCTGGTGTCGCAGCACTTGTGGGCGTTTTTCTGCGGCGTTTTGGATAAGTTTTCTGGGTAATGGATAAGGAGAGCGGACGTGCTTAAGCTGGCTTTGTTTTTTCTGGTTATTTCGCTTGTCGCGGGTCTGTTCGGCTTTGGCGGCATTTCATCTGCCGCGGCAGGCATGGCCAAAATTCTGTTCTTTATCGCCATTGTCCTGTTTGTCGTGTTTCTGGTGGTGGCGCTCCTTGCCGGACGCGCGGTCATGAAATAGCGCAAAAAAAAACCGTCTGGTTTTCCAGACGGGGTTTTAAGAGAGATAAACCAAAAAGGGCCGGAACCGACGCTTGGATGTCAGTTCCGGTCTTTTTGTATGAAGCTGGGCAGGAACGGATTGTCTTTCTGCATAGAGTTCTTGCTGGGCAGGGAAGCGGCATCCCAGCCACCGCCCAGTGCCTCGA
Source organism: Acetobacter papayae JCM 25143 (assembly GCF_000613285.1). Lineage (GTDB taxonomy): Bacteria > Pseudomonadota > Alphaproteobacteria > Acetobacterales > Acetobacteraceae > Acetobacter > Acetobacter papayae. The sequence goes on from NZ_BAIN01000011.1 coordinate 48,829, forward strand.
TCAGGCTGACGGAATCCACCATGCGGCTCTGCTGTATCTGGAGCGCTGTCTCGGCGTTGGACAGGGCGGTGACTTCCGCCGTGATGACGGTCGTATAGATCTCGGTGCCCGCCAGATACTGATTGAAGGAAATACTGGCGGCCTTGTTTGCTGCACTCAGGGCGATGTCCTGCTGGGAGGCCTGATCGGACAGGATGCGCAGGTTGGAAAGCTGGTCTTCCACATTCTGCAGGGCGGTTAGCACTGTCTGGCGATAGGTGGCGGTGTAGTAGTCGTAATTAGTATTGGCTTCACGCACGGCGGCGGTGCGCGAGCCCCCTTCAAACAGAGTTTCCGTGGCAGAAGCTCCAAGAGACCAGATGCGATTGACGACCTGCACCAGCGTGCCCACGGGGTCACCACTATAGGAATAGGAGGCGGTCAGCTTAACATCGGGATAGAAGGCGGCAAGGGCAGCCCCTATCTGGGCATTGTATTCTTCCATCCGGCGTTCGGCAGCGGCAATGTCAGGGCGTCTTTGCAGCAGGGCGGCGGGAACACTGACCGGAATGGCAGGGATGGTGCGTGTCAGTTCCCCACGCGGGATGGACAGGTCAGCCGGAGGCTTGCCGATCAGGATAGCAATGGCATGCTCGTACTGCGCACGGTTGATACCGGTGGCAATGGCCTGCGCGCGGGTCTGCTCAAGCTGGGTTTTGGCCTGCATCAGGCTGGTCGGGTCGGCTGTGCCTGCATCATACTGGTTTTTGGTAATCTGGTATGAACGCTCGTAAAAAGCCACGTTGCGCTGGAGCAGATCATACAGGCTGTCCTGATAGCGCAGGTTGAAATACGCGGTGGCAAGCTGCGCCTGATAGGACAGGGTTGCATTGGCCAGATCCGCCGCTGATGCTTGTGCTTCTGTAACCTGTGCCTGAATCTGCCGGCGTATCTTGCCCCACAGATCAAGGTCCCATGAGGCGCTTGGCCCCATGGCATAGGTGTTTTCGGTTGTGTTGGTTGTATCGCCAGAGGTGGTGCTCTGCCCGTAATTGATAATCGTGCCGGATGAGCGCGAACCAACACCTGAGCTTTGTCGGTTAAAGGACAGTGAGCCGCTCAGCGTTGGGTACAACTGGGCGCGGACGGCGTTGATGGTGGCCCGTGCGTTGCGGTAGCGGGCTTCGTATTCGCGCACATTCTGGTTGTTGAGTGCGACCTGCTCCTCAAGCTGGTTGAGCAGGGGGTCATTGTAGATTTCCCACCACTTGCCTTTGGGCAGTTCGGCAAGATGTGGCTGTGCGTAATCCCAGCCGGATGCGGGCCGCAACTCCTTGAAAGCAGGAGAGATGATGGCAGAGGGCCGCTTGTAATCCGGGCCCACCATGCACCCTGTGGCCACCAGCGGTATCAGCAGGGGGGCAAGGCGCGTGAGTGCGGTGGACGGAAGGCGGAAAAATGGCTTGACCATCAGCGAACCTGTTTGGCGGTACGGTGGAAACGGGAATGGAGCCGGGCCTGTAAATTCTGGATACGAAGGCGCAGCCCATCGAAGGCGAGATAGATAACGGGTGTAGTGTACAGCGTCATGGCCTGACTGACGATAAGCCCACCCACGATGGCAATCCCCAGCGGGCGGCGCAGTTCGGAACCATAGCCGTTTGCGATGATAAGGGGGGCAGCCCCGAGAGCGGCGGCGGCAGAAGTCATCATGATCGGGCGGAAGCGCAGCAGGCAGGCGGTGCGAATGGCCTCAAGCGGAGAAAGACCCTGTTCGCGCTCGGCCATGATGGCGAAATCAACCAGCATGATGGCGTTTTTCTTGACGATACCAATCAGCAGGATCACCCCGATTAGCGCGATAAGGGAAAACTCCTCGCCTGCGAGTTGCAGCGCCAGCAGCGCGCCCACCCCGGCGGAAGGCAGGGTGGAAAGAATGGTCAGCGGGTGGATGTAGCTCTCATACAGGATGCCAAGCGTGACATATACCGCGACCAGAGCGGCAAGAATCAGCAGCGGTTCGTTGTTGACCGCTTTCTGGAACTGCGCGGCATTGCCCGCAAATCGCCCGTGAATGGTATCGGGCATATGCAGCGCCAGCCGTGTGGCGTCGATAATCTGGGTGGCTTCTCCCAGCGATACGCCCTTGGCCAGATTGAAGGAGAGGGTGCTGGCCACCACAAGCCCCTGATGGTTGACGGCCAGTGCGGTCTGGCCGGGCACAAGGGTTGTTACCAGTGTCAGCGGCACCATGGTTTCGGATGAGGTGCTGACGGCTGACCCGGTCGAGGCCCCGTTGCCACCCGCCAGTGTATTGGCAATCTGGTTGCGGAAAGACAGTGCGCTCATGCTGGTCGAAGTCTGGCTGCTGTCTGTATCGCGCACGCGGATGGTGTTGGAACTCGTGCCCCCACCGGCAGAGCCCCCCGCGACACTGACCCAGACCTGCATCAGACTATTGGGGGTGGACCACTGGGCCGGGTCGGCTTCCATGATGATGCGGTACTGGTTGAGGCGGTTATAAATGACGGAAGCCGCACGCTGGCCAAAGGCATCAAACAATGTGTTGGAGATAAGCTGGGGCGTGAGGCTGACGCGTGCAGCCGTGTCGCGGTCGATTTTGGTGGCAATGGCGGCACCTCCTACCTGCATGTCGGAGGAAAGGCTGGTCAGTTGCGGGTGGGTGCGCAGGGCAGCCAGCAGCTTGTTGCTCCACTCATAGAGTGCCGTAGCATCGTCGCTTTCCAGCGTGTACTGATAGGCGGCATTGCTTTCGCGTGCGCCGGTGCGCACGGCACCGGGCTGCATCAGAAAGAAATCCACCCCCACAACATGGCGCAGCTTGCGGTTGATGCGCGCGATCAGGTCGGTTGGGGTGTCATTACGCTCTGACTTGTCCTTGAGTTCCAGAAACAAATTGGCCTGATTAGCCGTGCCGCGCCCGCCGATGAACGAGGAGACCCCCGATACATCCCGGTCATGCAGCAGGATATCCTGAATATAAGCCAGCTTTTGTGTCAGCGCCGTAAAGGAAATGGACTGGTCCGCCTGCAGGTGGCCCATGAGCATGCCCGTATCTTCAACGGGAAAGAACCCCTTGGGCATGCGCACGAACAGGGCGGCTATCAGCACCAGTGTCAGCGGCAGGCTGCACAGCACCAGCTTGTGATGGCGCAGCGCTATATCGAGCGTGCGGACATAAAAGGCCTGCGTGGCGTTCAGCACGGTTTCAGCCAGCCTGCCGGGGTGCAGCCGCGACAGCAGATTACGCCAGCGCCCGCCGGTGGAGGGGGCCGGGGCCGCACTGGAGGGTTTGAGCAGCATGGCTGCCATCATGGGTGTGAGGGTGAGCGAGAGCACCAGAGAGACCATGATGGTGATGGCGACTGTCATGGCGAACTCATGGAACAGCCGCCCCGCCAGTCCGCCCATGAGCAGGATGGGCAGGAAAACCGCGATCAGCGATATGGAAATGGAAATAACCGTAAAGGCTACTTCGCTACTGCCCAGAATGGCGGCCTTGCGGGGCGGCATGCCCTGTTCAATGTAGCGGGCGATATTTTCCGTCACCACAATGGCATCATCCACCACAAAGCCGGTGGAGACCGTCAGAGCCATGAGCGACATGTTGTCGAGCGAAAAGCCCAGAAGCGCCATAAACCCGAATGTGGCGATAATGGAGGTGGGCACCACCACGGCGGGGATCAGCGTCATGCGCGGCGAGCGCAGGAACAGCAACACCACCAGAATGACCAGCACCACGGAAATGAACAGCGTGAGCTGTGTGTCCGCCAGTGCGGCGCGAATGGTCAGGGAGCGGTCCAGCCCGATATGCAGGTCAACCCCGCCGGGCAGGGCCGCCTTGAGCATGGGCAACTGTGCTTTGATCTGATCCACGGTGTTGATGATATTGGCCCCGGCCTGTGCGAAGGTCACGGCAATGACCGAGGGCTGGCCGTTGTAATAGCCTGCATTGCGCAGGTCTTCCACGCTGTCGCGCACATCGGCCACATCCGCCAGCCTTACGGGACGGCTGTTGCGCCAGGCGATGATGAGGTCACGGTAGTCCTGCGCCTTGGTGACCTGATCATTGGTATCGAGCGTAAAGCGCTGCCCTGCCTGATCGATAATGCCTTTGGGGGTGTGGGCGTTGGCGGAGGCAAGGGCCGCGCGCACATCTTCAAACCCGATCCCGTAATGGAACAGGGGCAGGGGGTTTATTTCAGCCCGGATGGCAGGCATGGCGCTGCCGGTGATATCGACCTGCCCGACCCCCTGAATGGAGGACAGGTGCTGCATGAGCACATTTGTGGCGTAATCGTAAAGCTGGGCGCGGCTATGGGTTTTGGAGGTCAGGGTCAGGATCAGGATAGGCGCGCCGTTGGGGTTTGCCTTGTGGTAACTGGGGTTCTGCCGCAGGGTGGAGGGCATGTCTGCCCGTGCGGCCTGCAGGGCGGCCTCCACATCGCGCGCGGCACCATTGATATCGCGGTTGAGAGAGAACTGAAGCGTGATGCGCGTGGTATTTTGCGAGGATTGCGACGTCATTTCCGTGACATCGGCAATCTGCCCCAGTCGCCGCTCCAGCGGGGCGGCAACCGAGCTTGCGATTTCTTCTGGCGAGCCACCGGCCTGCCGCGCCATGACCTGAATAACAGGCAGGTCCACATTGGGCAGGTCGGCCACGGGTAGGGTTCTGTAACCCAGAATACCGCCCAGTATGGCGGCTACGGCCAAAAGAATGGTGGCAACCGGCCTGTCTATGAAAAACCGGCTGACTGTCACGGGTTTGCAGGCCCGGAGGCCGTGTTGGGTGTGGTGCTTACAGGCTGGTGGCTACGTTTTTTCCACCGCTGCGCCCATGTGTCGAGCGTGAGGTAAATGACCGGCGTGGTGAACAGCGTCAGCAGTTGCGAGAGCGCCAGCCCGCCAATAATGGCCAGCCCCAGCGGGTAGCGCAGTTCAGACCCCGTGCCGTGGGAAATAACCATGGGCACCGCCCCCAGCATGGCGGCCAGCGTGGTCATGAGAATAGGCCTGAAACGCAAGGTGGTCGCGGTGCGGATGGATTGCAGGGAGTCCATGCCATGTTCGCGCTCGGCTTCAAGGGCGAAGTCGATCATCATGATCGCGTTTTTCTTCACGATACCGATCAGCAGCACGATGCCGATAATGCCCATGATATCCAGCCCTGTTCCCGCGATCATGAGGGTGAGCAAGGCACCAATGGCAGCGGAAGGCAGCGTGGACAGGATGGTGATGGGGTGGATGAAGCTTTCGTACAGGATACCCAGCACGATATAGACCGCGATCAGAGCCGCTGCGACCAGAAAGAGTTCGTTGCTGAGCGAGCCTTCAAAGGCGGCGGCGGTGCCCTGAAACGATGTCTGGAAGGAGGAGGGCAGGCCAATCTGTTTTTCCACCCGGCGGATAGCGGCCGTGGCATCGCCCAGTGCATAGCCGGGGCGCAGGTTGAACGAAATCGTGGTGGCAGGGAACTGGCCAAAATGCGTCAGCAGTAGGGGCGCTGTTTCTTCGCGCATGGAGGTAACACTGGCCAGCGGTACTAGCCCGGCGGTGGGCTGGCGTGTGGGGCCGGAGGTGCTGCTCCCTGTATTGCTGCTGATGCCCGGCAGGTAAAGCTGGTTGAGCGATGAGAGGTTACCCTGAAAGCGCGGGTCGGCTTCCAGAATGACGCGATACTGGTTGGACTGGGTGTAGATGGTCGAAATCTGCCGCTGGCCGAAGCTGTCATACAGCACGTTATCGACGGTCTGCGGCGTGATGGAGTAGCGCGCACCTGTTGGCCGGTCGAGCGTGACACGCGCCACGAGCCTTCGGCCTGAAGGTCGGACGTGACATCGGCCAGAGCCGGTTCCTTGCGCAGCAGTTCCAGCAGTTTCGGCACCCAGACCTTGAAGGCATTGTAGTCCGGGTTTTCGAGCAGGAACTGGTATTGCGTGGCGGTAACGGTCGTATCGAGCGAGAGGTCCTGCACGGGTTGCAGATACAGCTTTATGCCCGTGACAGAGGCGGTTTCCTGCTCCAGCCGCTGGGCAATAAGGGTGGCGGAGGTGGAGCGGCTGTCATGTGGCTTGAGGTTGATCAGAAAGCGCCCCTGATTGAGCGTGGCGTTCTGTCCGTCCACCCCGACGAAGGAGGAGAGCGAGAGCACGTCAGGGTCGCGCAGCAGAACCTTGGCCAGTTCCTGCTGGTGCGCTTTCATGTTGTCGAACGAGATGTTCTGCGCGGCCACGGAAATGCCCTGTAGCACCCCGGTATCCTGCACGGGAAAGAACCCCTTGGGGATCATCCAGCCCAGAACGCCCGTCAGCACAAGGTGCCCGCGGCCACCAGCAGGGTCAGCCCCCGGTGCACAAGCACTACGTCCAGCATGCGGTCATAGGCCGCGATCAGCTTTTCGGTGGCGACTTCCATCTGCGCGGACCAGCGCGCGAACATGCCCGAGGCCTCGGTGTCGTGTTCGCGCTCAGACAAAATGCGTGCGCACATCATCGGCACAAGGGTGAGCGAGACAATGGCGGAAATAACGATGGTGGTGGCCAGTGTCAGGGCAAATTCATGGAACAGTCGGCCCACAACATCGCTCATGAACAGCAGCGGGATCAGCACCGCTATGAGCGAGATGGTGAGCGAGATAATGGTAAAGCCGATTTCGCCAGCCCCTTTTAGGGCGGCGGTCATGCGGTCATCTCCCGCCTCGATATAGCGCGAGATATTCTCGATCATGACAATGGCATCATCCACCACAAAGCCGGTCGCGATGGTGAGCGCCATGAGCGAAAGATTATCGAGCGAGAAATCCAGCAGATACATGATGGCTAGCGTGCCGATGATCGATAGCGGCACCGACAGGCTGGGAATGATGGTGGCAGGGATATTGCGCAGGAATACGAAAATAACCGCAACCACCAGCACAAGGGCCAGAAACAGTTCGAACTGCACATCGGCCACGGAGGCGCGGATGGTTGTGGTGCGGTCGGTCAGCGGAACAATATCGATACCCGGCGGCAGGGTCTGGCGCAGCGCGGGCAGGGTGGCCTTGATGTTGTCCACCACCGAAATCACGTTAGCGCCCGGCTGGCGCTGAACATTCATGATCAGTGCAGGCGTGAGGTTGGACCATGCCGCAAGCTGGGTGTTTTCCGCGCCAATAATGACCTGCGCCACATCGCGTATGCGCACCGGCCCGCTGTTCTGATAGGCGATAACCTGATTGAGCAGCATGTCCGTGTTGGTAATCTGCCCGTCAACACGCAGAGTTGCCGCGCGGTGTGCGCCATCGAACGTGCCGGTGGGCGAGTTTACGTTCACATTGCCAATGGTGGTGCGCAGGGTGTCGAGATCAATGCCGTAGGAGGTCAGCTTGGGAATGTTGACCTGAACCCGGATAGCCTTGCGGTTACCCCCCGAAAGGGTAACAAGCCCCACGCCTGAAATCTGGCTGATTTTCTGTGCCAGCCGGGTGTCCACATAGTCTTCCACCTCGGGCAGCGGAATGGTGGAGGAACTGATACCCAAGGTGAGTACGGGCGTATCCGCCGGGTTGACCTTGGCATAGACCGGAGGGGCGGGCAGGTCGGTTGGCAGCAGGGAGTTGGCCTGATTGATGGCGGCCTGCACTTCCTGCTCCGCCACATCCATGGACATGGACAGGTCGAAACGCAGCGTAATGACCGAGGCCCCGCCCGATGAGCGCGATGTCATCTGATCGAGACCGGGCATCTGCCCGAACTGGGTTTCCAGCGGTGCAGTAATGGATGTTTCCATTACATCTGGCCCGGCACCGGGGTAGAAGGTCTCAACCGTTATGGTGGGGTAATCGACCTGCGGTAGGGCTGATATGGGCAGGAAATGGTAGCCCAGCAGTCCGGCCAGAAAAATGGCCAGCATCAGCAGCGTGGTGGCGACAGGCCTGCGGATGAAAAGGGCCGAAGGGTTCACGGCGCGTTACCGCTGGCAGGGGCGGCGGGAATGGAAACCCCTATGCCTTCGCGCAGATGGTCGGTGCCGTCGGTTACAACCTTGTCACCCGCGTTCAGGCCCGTTGTCACCACCGTGTTGGTGCCGTCCGAAATGCCGGTGGTCACGGGTTTGACGGTTACGGTGTTATCGGCTTTCACCACATAAACGAACAGGCCAGAAGGCCCGGTCTGTATGGCGGTGGCGGGCAGCAGCAGCACGTTGTCGAGCGTGCGCACCAGCAGGCGGGCATTGACGAACTGGTTGGGGAAGAGATGCTCATCCGCATTGGGGAATATGGCACGCAGGCGCACCGTGCCGGTGGCGGTGTCGATCTCGCTATCCAGCGCGCTGACCGTGCCATCCGCGATCTTGCTGGTGTTGGTGCTGTTCCAGGCTTCGACCGACAGCTCCTTGTGTGCACGCAGTTCGTCCGCCACCTGCGGGAGCTGGTCTTGCGGCAGGGTGAAAATAACCGAGATGGGCTGCATCTGAGCCAGTACGGCCAGCCCGCCTGACTGTCCGGCTGTGACGTAGTTGCCTCTGTCCACGGCCCTGATTCCGATACGCCCGTCAACCGGCGCGGTAATATGGCAGTAGATGAGCTGGAGTTTTTCGTTATCCACCTGCGCTTGATCGGATTTGACCGTGCCTTCAAGCTGCTTGACCGTAAACTGCTGGTCTCGCGCGGTTTTGGCGTCGATACTGTCCTGACGGATCAGCTTCTGGTAGCGGGCATTGTCCACGCGGGCCTGATCAAGCTGGGCCTGATCGCGCTCCAACTGGCCCTCGTACTGTTCAAGCAGGACCTGATAGGGGCGGGGGTCAATGATGGCCAGCAGGTCGCCCTTGTGGACATGCTGGCCTTCCTTGAACAGAACCTCCATCAGGTAGCCATCCACACGGGTCTGTACGGTGACGTTGGTAATGGGAATGACCGTGCCGAGTTCGGTCAGCACCACGGGCATGGAGCCAGCTTTTACGGTTTGCACGGCTACAGGCTGCTTTTCCGCATCGGCGGATGTGCCGTGTTTGCCGCCATGGCCTGCATTATCTCCGCTATGGGGGCGCAGGAAGGCAAAACCCAATATGCCGATAGCGGCCACACCAACGCCTGTCAGTACCAGCTTCCGCCTGCGCGAGGGGGCGGGCGCCTGCGTGGAAGAGGGAGGCGTGGAAGGGGCCTTGTTGTGTTCGTCCATGAGGCGCGCTGCTCGTTTTTACCAGGGTTGTGGAAGGCTGACAGGAAAAGGGGGGCGACGCGGAACCGTAAGTCTCTGGCCGGGAAGGCCTGTTGCTGGCGGACTGTATTGCATGTCTTGTGGCTAAATTCGGGCACGCTGGTTTGCGGTGCATTGAACGTGCCCCGCCACGGCGCATTGTGGCGGGGTCCGGGTTATCTGTCCAGCGTGCGGTGTGCTTGCCTTAACTGCGGTTGCCGCTCATGTCTGCTCCGGCGGAAGGGCGCATGGTGCCTGCTATGGGGGTTGCCAGCAGGGAAATACCCCCCGTCACCAGCAGAGCGATGGAAAAATCGTTCAGCGTCGGCTCACTCTGGCCAGACAGGGCATTGAGCACCGTAAGCGTGCCTGCCGCGATACAGATCCCGCTTGAGAGCATGATCTGCTGCATGGTCGAATACAGGCTGGTGGCCGCACTCATGCGGTTGGGCGGAATATCTGCATAAGCGACTGTATTATAGGCGGAAAACTGCACGGCCTGAGCCGCGCCAGCCATAACCAGCACGATGGAAATGGTCCACATAGGCATAGGCGGGCGGTAGCCAGCGATCAGGGCAAAAATAACGGCTGCGGACAGGCCGTTAATCATCAGCACCCGGCGAAAGCCCCAGCGTTTGAGAATGGCGGGCACCAGTGGACGAATGGCGATAGAGCCAATGGCCCAACAAATGTGACAATACCGCTCTGGGCCGCGTTCAGCCCCGCGCCGATCTGCAAAAAGGTGGGCAGCAGGAAGGGGAGTGAGCCCACGGCAATGCGCGAGGCCGCTCCCGCCACGAGCGAAATGCGGAAGGTGGCAAAGCGCATCAGCCGGAAATCCAGCAGTGGCTCGGTAATCCGGCTTGCATGGCGCGCATAGACAGCCATAAGCACCACACCCCCAGCCAGCAGGCTGACCAGCACGGGCCAGCCCGCCGCATCATGGCTGAACAGTTCGGCCAGAATGGACAGGGTGGCCAGTCCGCCTCCGGCCAGCACCATGCCTTTGAGGTCAAACGGAGGGGGTGAGGGCTCGCGCACCTGCGGGATAAAGCGCCATGTCATCAACAGCCCCAGTATGCCCACGGGAATGTTGAGATAAAAATTCCACCGCCATGAAAACCATGTGGTGATGAAACCACCCACAACCGGCCCCATAAGTGGGCCGAGTGTTGCAGGGAGCATCATCCACGCCATGGCGCGCACAAGATCCTGGCGGGGGGTATCCCGAATGACGACAAGCCGCCCTACAGGTACCATTAGCGCCCCGCCCGCGCCTTGCAGCATGCGCATGATAGCCAGAAACGGCAGCGAATGCGCAATGCCGCAGAAAATGGAGCAAACCAGAAAGACGCTGATAGCCAGACTGAGAATGGTGCGGCTGCCAAGCCTGTCCGCCAGCGCTCCAGATGCGGGAATAAAAATAGCCAGCCCGATAATATAGGATGTCAGGGCTACGGAAGTTGCAACCGTATCGACATGCAGATCATGCGCGATGGCGGGCAGTGCCGTAGCCAGAATGGTGCCATCGAGTTGTTCCATGAAGAACATGGCGGAGACAGTAAGGGCCGTGAGTTGGATACGGTTAGGAAAAGCCATGCCTGCGTGGGAACCCTAGTCAGCGTTATGTTTTTGCGGTCTGATAGGTTCAGACAACCGTAAAGCCGGGATCACGCCCGATACGCGGACCGTGGACCAAGCGGTTGGAGAAGGGAGGACTATGGTCATGGCTGATGACAAAATCAAGAAACTGGAAAACAGGGCCGAAGGCGTCGCCAAGGATGTGCAGGGTCACCTGAAAGATGCCGTTGGCGGATTGACAGGGGATGTCGGCCTGCAGGCGGAAGGCAAGTTCGACCAGTTCGCCGGGCACATGCAGCAGGATTTTGCTGATCTGTACGACGAAGGCGAGGGGGTGGTGGAAAAGGCCGTAACCCTCGTGCGCGACAAGCCCCTGCTGGCTCTTGGCGTTGTTTCCTTTGTCGGGATCGTGCTGGGCTGGCTGCTCGCACCGCGTTCAAAGCGGTCCTGAAAAAAATCATTTCATCAGGACTCTTGCGTTCCTAGGTGAAAAAATGCTTCTCCTTCCCCACGGAGTCGCAGTTAGAGCGACTCGGTTATTTTAGCCGAGTCGCTCAAAACGGGCGATCAGTTGGACGGAACGAGGGGCAATGCCGGATTTCAGGCGTGAACAACAGCATGGCGGACGTGTCGCGGGGTAGACGAAGTGGGCCGTGGCCCGCTCGCTGGCCCCGTGGTGGCGGCTGCGGTGGTGTTTGCGTCCGGTGTGCCTGATGATCTGGCCAGCCTGATCGATGATTCCAAAAAACTGAAACCAGCCATGCGCGAGGCCATTGCGGCCCGGCTGCCCGGTGTGCCGGGGGTGGAAATCGGTCTGGGTGCAGCTTCCGTTGCGGAAGTGGACCGGCTGAACATCCATCATGCAGCCCATCTGGCCATGCAGCGCGCCGTGGCCCGGCTGCCGCAGATGCCCGACCACGTGCTGGTGGATGGCAACAAGCTGCCCAGCTTTGGCTGTAGTGCCGAGGCACTGGTGGGTGGCGATGGGCTGAGCCTGTCCATTGCTGCCGCCTCCATCGTGGCCAAGGTGGTGCGTGATCGCATCATGGCGCGGCTGGATGTGCGCTGGCCCGATTACGGGTGGGACGGCAACGCGGGATACGGCACGCAGGCGCACAGGCATGCGCTGGTGCAGGTGGGGGTTACCCCCCACCACAGGAAGACATTCGGTACGGTACGGCGGCAGTTGGAACTGGCAGGAGCGGCAGGGCAGTGATGAGCGGCATGAAAAAATCGGTTCCCATGGAACTTCCTCTCGACAGGATTATCCGTGGTGAATGCGTGGATGTAATGCGCGGCCTGCCCAGTGGGTCGGTGGACTGCATTTTCGCGGACCCGCCGTATAACCTGCAGCTCCGTGGCGAACTGCGCCGCCCTGACGATACGCTGGTCGATGGCGTTGACGATGAGTGGGACAAGTTTTCCGATCTGGAAGAATATGACCGCTTTACCCGTGCATGGCTTTCCGAGGCCCACCGCCTGCTGCGCAAGGATGGCACGATCTGGGTGATCGGCTCCTACCACAACATTTTCCGTCTGGGTGCGATTCTGCAGGATCTGGGATTCTGGATCCTTAACGACATCGTATGGCGCAAATCCAACCCAATGCCGAATTTCCGTGGTCGCCGCTTTACCAATGCACATGAAACGATGATCTGGCCGCCCGTGGGCCGGATAGCCGCTACCGTTTCAACTATCAGGCCATGAAGGCGCTGAACGACGATGTGCAGATGCGCTCGGACTGGTATCTGCCCCTGTGCACCGGCAATGAACGCCTGCGTAACGAACACGGGCTGAAGCTGCACCCGACGCAAAAGCCCGAAAGCCTGCTGCACAGGGTGCTGGTTGCCTCCACCACGGTGGATGATGTGGTGCTTGATCCGTTCTCAGGTTCGGGCACGACAGCGGCTATGGCGCGGCGGCTGCGGCGGCACTTTATCGGGATCGAGCGTCACCCGGACTACATCGAGGCTTCACTGGCGCGGATCGCGCGTGAGCAGCCTTTGCCTGAAGACGTTGTGCAGACAACGCAGGACCGGCGCGAGGCCCCGCGGGTGCCGTTTGGCAGTCTGGTGGAGCAGGGCGTGATCGTAGCGGGCACAGTGGTGTGCGATAAAAAACAGCGGTTGCAGGCAACGGTTTCACCAGATGGCACACTGGTTAGCGGCACGCATCGTGGTTCTATCCACAAGCTGGGAGCGCAATTGACTAACGCGCCCTCATGCAACGGCTGGACGTTCTGGCATTTTGAGCGTGAAGGAGCACTTCTGCCGCTTGATGTGCTGCGTCAGGAAAGCCTGCAAATGGTCGCAGCTAATAACGCGAACGCGCAGGGCTGATAATTCGCCCCGCCCGTAAGGGCTGGTGGCAGTTTAGCTGCCACCAAACCCGAGGAACCCGGCGGAAGGCTGGGCAACGCCCCCCGTGGAATCATAGCCATGTCCCGCCGGAGCAGTGTCGGCCCGCGCGGCGTTGATACCGCCGGTAACAACGGGGCGCCCCGCGTCCATACCCTGATTGGCGTAGTCTGAGCCCACCCGGTCATCCGACGTGCGCAGAGACAGCAGCAGGAAGGTGATGGGGTTGCGGTTGAGGTCGATGGACATTTCCAACGGCGTTTGCCCCAGAATATTGTGCCCACCCAGATCAGCCCCACGGTTCACGGCATCCTTGGCCGCAGCAACGCTGCCACGGTTAATGGCCTCGAACAGAGCGCTCGTGGGCTCCACATCCTTGCCAATACGGTCGCCGTCATCCTCGTCCATGCCTTCCGAGCCCGGAATGGCGGAAGGGGGGGCAGCACGTTTGGCGGCCTTGGCGCTTTCCGCTTTCTGCGATGCCTCCTCAGCCGCGCCCTGTTCTTCCTCTTCGGAAGCAGCAAGGGCGGGGGAGACATGGAAATGGGCCAGGCTACAGAACAGCAGGGCGCAGGTAACAGGGCGGAATAAGCGGTTCATGATCTGTCCATTGATGCGCGATGCCAAATATTACCACACCCCCCAGATGTCGCAAAGGAGCACACCGATTCGCCATGAAGTGGCAAGGCGCTCTTAAGCGGTGCCATCAGCGGGGGCGGCGCCCTTCGCGCCACCATGCACCCAGTATCAGCGGCAGTGCCAGCAGCAGATAGACCCATGTTGGCAGCAGTGGTGCGGCTGTCCGCCCGGTTACGGTATGGGCACCGCGTGCGGGAAAAGCCAGCCAGTCCGCCCCGTGCAGGTCGGATGAACTGGCAACACGGGCGGATGGCACGTGCAGCGTGTCGGGAGAATCTCCCAGCCAGAACACGCCACCACCCGTCTGGCGGGTGATGGAATCAAGCTTGCTTGCAGTTGCGCGCAGGGTGGCGAATTCCGCCGGGTCTGCCTGCACGGGGGCAGCATAGGTTGTGTGTGTGCCATCGCTGATCTGCCAGATACCGTTTTCCGTGGCGGGCAGTGTGGCCCGGAAAGTGCCGGGGTCCTGCGCATCTGGGTGCAGGGTTACAGTTTGGGTGGCGCCGGAAGGCGCTGTCACGCTCACCGTGTTGGCCGGGTCGTTGGAAACACTGTGGCGGGTAATGCTCAGCACGCCATCGGACAGGCTGGCGGCAAGCTGTTCTTCCTCCAGCTCTGGCTCTTTCATCAGCCAGTGCGAAATCCGCCGCAGCAACTCAGCCTGTGGTCCGCCGCCGCCCTCGCCCCGCGACCAGAGCCAGATCTGGTCAGACAGGAGTAGCGCCACGCGGCCACGGTCCACATGATCGAGCAGCAGCAGGGGCGCGCCGTCCGGCCCGTTCATCAGCACTTCGCCATGGGTACGGTCCGGGCGTAGGGCGCGGTACCATGGCCCCCAGGAGCCCGTGCCCTCCGTGGCCCCGTCCGTGCCACCCGGCGGTGGTGCGCCGTTGGTGGATGGAGTGGGCAGGCCCTGCGGTGCGCCGGGGAGGGCAGCCGTAACAGGGTGCCTGCGGCCAGTAGCGGTGAGTGTTGGGCGAAAACGCTGGGTGATGATGCTGTTTTCAAACGGCACATGGGCGGGCAGCACATCGCCCACCGGGGTATCCTGCAAGGAGCCGGGGCCAACAAATTCCGGCCCCGCCGTTAGCAGCAGGCCTCCGCCCTGACGTACAAAATCCGCAATATTCTCAAGGTAGAGACGCGGTAGAATATGGCGGTTTTCAAACCCGTCGAGAATGATCAGATCGAACTGACGGATTTTTTCCTGAAAGAGTTCGCGCACGGGAAAGGCGATAAGCGCCAGATCGGACAGCGGCGTTCCGTCATCTTTTTCCGGCGGACGCAGAATGGTGAAGTGGATCAGGTCCACTGCCGGGTCGGCCTTGAGCAGCCTGCGCCAGACCCGTTCACCCTGATTGGGCGTGCCCGATACCAGCAGCACGCGCAGCCTGTCACGAATACCGGTGATGGTCACGACAGTCTGGTTGTTGATGGTCGAAACCTCGCCCTCAAGCGGGGAAACCGCAAGGCTGACCAGCAACTGGCCGGGATGGGCCACATGCACGGTAATGTCCTGCGGGGTGCCTGTCTGCACAGGCACTGTGCGCGCGGCTTCGCCATTGACGCGCACACTCAGTGTGGCGGGCGTGCCGTCATGTGTGCCCGGTCCGGCATCCTGCACCCGCACGCGCAGATGCGCATCTTGCCCGGCTATGGCGTAAGGGGGGGCTTCCAGCACCTCAAGCCTGCGGTCGGTTTCCTCGCCTTTGGCGCTGAGCAGCACATGCAGGGGCAGGGTAGTATGGTGGCTGCCATTGCCTGCCGGGCGCAGCCTGTCGGGGATGGTTTCTGGGGTGTCGAGGTTCTGGCCATCTGTCAGCATGACAGCCCCGGCAAAGCGTGCAGGCGGAATATCCGCCGCCGCCTGATCGAGCGCTTCAAACAGTCTGGTGCCGTCATGGCCATTTTCGCGCACGTTGACGGTGCGGAATTCAAGCCCCGGTGTTTGTGCATGCGCCAGAATATCCGCTGCCTGACGGGCAATGGCGTTTCTCTGCCCCAGAGACATGGAGCCAGAGTGATCAACCAGCAGCAGCGCGGTCTGGGGCAGGGGGTGGCTGTTTTCATGCAGGCGTTGCGGCCCGGCCAGCCATGTCAGGATAACAAGGGCGGCCCCAAAGCGGAGCAGGGCCCCGGACGGGCTGGCCCGTAAAAGCCCCACGACACATAGCACCAGCGCCAGCACAGCCAGCGCCGCCAGCAGCCATAAAGGGACAAGCGGCTCAAAGGTGACAGAATGGGAAAAAAGGTCTGTCATGCGTGTCTTCCAGCCGTTTGAGCAGCATGGGCACATGCACCTGATCGGCTTTGTAGCTGCCTGTCAGGGCGTAAATCACCGCATTCAGGCCAAAGCGATAGGCCTGAACACGCTGTTCCGCCCCACCGGGCAGCACGGCATAGGGTGTGCCGCCATGGCCATCGACCGCCCATGCATGGGCCCAGTCAGCCGAACCGATAATAACGGGGCTGACATCATCATTTTCTGCATCGCCTTCACGCGCGACCCAGATCGGTTGCCCGGCGTAGCGACCGGGAAAATCGTGCATCAGGTAAAAGGTATGCGCCAGCAGGTGGTGGTCTGTCATAGTTGTCAGGGGCGGGATTTGCAGCCCCGCCGTTACGCGGCGCAGGGCATGGCCTGCACTGCCACTGGTTGTGCTGCCCTCTTCGCCAGAGGCATCATCACCCTGTGTATCGATCAGCAGGATACCGCCATGCGCCATAAAACTGTTCAGATTGGCGGTCACGGCAGGTGATGTCTCGGCATCGCCCGTTACGGGCCAGTAAATCAGCGGATAGTAGCTGAGGTCATCCTGTCCGGGGCGCACGGCGTCAGGCACGCCCAGCTTGGCGGAGGTGCGGGCATTTACAAAATCCGACAGGCCCTGAAGCCCCTGACGGGAGACTTCATCCACATCGGGATGACCTGTCACTACATAAGCCAGCCGGGTTTCCAGCGCAGCGCGCGGCACTGCCGGGGCCTGTGGGGTGGTGGTGGGAGGGGGGGTATCAATGGCGGAGGGCATGCTTTGCGGTGCTGCCGTGGTGGCGGGTGGTAGACTGCCCGTGCCATCATCGGGGGCCTGCGCCCGTGCCGTTCCGCCAGCCAGAACCAGCCCTGCCATGAGTGTCACGGCTATTCCGCGCCGGGAGGGGCGGCGTGCCACCCGCATGAGCAGCATGGCCATTCCGTCCACCAGCATGAGCACAAGGGCCGCCAGCAGGCTGTAACGGCCCAGCGGCCTGTCTGGCTGGCGCGTTTGTGGATCGATCAGGGTGCCGATGGGATCAGCCGCCTGAAGGGTCGTGATCTGGGTTGCGGCATTCAGGGCGCGTCGGCCATTGCGTGGGCCGTAAAGGCCGGGCGGGTGCTCGGGCGAGACCGGTGTGCTCTCAAAGGCGCTGGCCCTGAGCCCGCGTGCCGTGGCAGGCGGCGGGCCAAGATTGCCTTCGCCATCAAGGCTCAGGGCGGGAGAAAGCAGCGTGTCATCTGCTGGAATGGCAAGGCCATTGGCATGTTCTGTCAGGCGCTGGAGCATGGAAACAAACAGCCCTGACAGCGGCAGGTTGGACCAGTCCGCCGTGCTGCTGACGTGGAACAGAACCAGTGTGCCCTTGCCCATGCTGGCATAGGTAACAAGCGGTGTGCCGTCGGCCAGCCGTGCCCAGCTTTGCTCACCCAGCGTGTCTGTCGGGCTGGCCAGAACCTGTCTGCTGATCGTGACATCGGCCGGGATGGACAGCCCCCGGAAGGGTGAGAGCGCATCAAAGGGCGCGAGTTTCTGCGGCGCGCCCCATGTCATGGAGCCACCAAGCTGGCGCGTGCCATCCAGCAGCGGCACCGGCAGCAGGTTATCGGCAGGCTGGTGCCTCATGCGGAGCTCCGGCCAGAGCTGGCCCGGCAAAGCGAATGAGCGTGCCGCCTTTTTCCACCCATGCACGCACGGCCTGCTGGGTCTGGGTGCCGGTGAGTGTGCCATCAGGCGCGATCAGCACGGAAAGCGGGCGGTTCAGCAGGGTTTCGGGTGTGCCTTCATGCAGGTCTGTTGTAGGGCCGAGTGCCCGGCGGATATAAAACAGTGCGCCCACCAAGGGCGTGTCCGCCCCACCTGCCGAAAGCAGGCCTACAGGGCGCATCCTGTCGGTTTCATCCATAAGGAGCGTGGTGGCCGCGCCTGAAATCCCGCGCAGGGTAATGGTTTCAACCTGATTGCGCAGTTCGGGCGGCAGGGGCAGGTGGATATCTGTCTGCGTTGCATGGGCAGGTAGAGAGAAAGGAATGGCCGCCAGTGTCGCGCCATCGGCGGTGCGGGCAAGGGCTGTTATGTCCTGCGGTATGGCGGAAGGCACGGCCAGCACACGGGCCATGATGTCGCCCGAAGCCGGAGGGGGCGGTGTCAGCGCCAGCGCGGTCTGATGGGGGAAGCGTACCTCGCGTACCGGCCCGGCACTGCGCAGGGCGGAAGCAAAGCCTGTATCCTGCGGGCTGGCCACGCCATCGGCCAGATAGAACACTCCGGCATAGCTATGCTCCAAGGCACTCAACTGCTTTGCCGCCTGCGCACGGTTGACCGGCCATGGAGACGGGCGCAGGGCGTTGAGCGTTTGCTCAGCCTCGGCGGCGGCGCGGGCTTGAGGCTGGTCTTGTGTGGGTTGTTCCGTTGGGGTGGGGGCGGTTAGCAGCAGGGTCACGGGGCTTTGAGTGCGGGCCGCGTTTTCCACAATGGCTTGCGCCGTGCTGATCCGCTCCGCCCAGTCAGAAGCGGCAAATAGGCCGTTATCCATGACCAGCAGCACAGGGCCGGATGCGGTAGCGGTTTCCGTATCCTTGTGCAGGAACGGCCCGGCAAGCCCCACAACCAGCAGGCAGAAAACCAGCGCGCGGATAATGAGCAGCCACAGGGGAGAGCGTACGGCGTCTATCTGGCGGGTGCGGAGCCCGTCCAGCAGCGCCACGGGAGGGAAGGCCTGGCCTGCGCGGCTGCGGCGGCGTGGCGCGCAGCAGCCACCACACCAGAGGCAGCCCTGCCAGTGCCAGCAGCAGGAAGGGGGAGGAAAAACTCATGCGGAGTGGCTCATCAGCGTATGCAGGCTCAGCAGGGCCGGGAGGGCTGTCTGGTCTGTCTGGTGCCGTGTCAGGTCGTGGCCGTAGCGCGTGGCCGTGTCAGCAAGCCAACCCTCGCGCGTGGCGATAAGGGAGGCATAGGCCGCGCGGATATCGGTGGTTTCAGACAGTTCAACCGGCTGTTCGCCCTCCAGCCCGGTAAACAGTACACGCCCTGCATAGGGCAGGCTGGCCTCAGCCGGGTCGCGCACTGCCAGCAGATGCGCGCGTACAGGTAGGGCAGCCAGATGGCGCAGGAAGGATTGTATGTCTTCCTGCGGGCCAAGAAAATCGCTGGCAATCAGCAGATGCGCGCGCATGGGCAGATGTACTGGCAGGCGCTGGAAAGGGGCCTGTGCGGCACTATCCGGTGTGGCTGCCAGCTCTTTATGCGCCTGCGCAATCAGCCCCATGGCCAGACGTTCCAGCGGCGGGCCACCAGCAGGCAGAGGGAACAGGCCCGAAGGCCCCGCCAGTTGCACGGTTTCTCCCGCACGGAGCAGCAGGGCGGCCATGGTCAGCAACAGGGTAATGGCGCTGTCCAGCTTGGAAGGAATGGACGAGGCTGAACACCAGTCCATCGAGGGCGACATGTCGCACCACAGGAGAATGGTCTGGGCGGTTTCCGCTTCTTTTTCACGCACCTGCGCATGGTGGGTGCGGGCTGACTGCCGCCAGTCTATGCGCGAGGCGGGCTCTCCCGGCTGGGCCGGACGGTACTGCCAGAAACTGTCACCCCACCCCGCACGGCGCTGGGGGTGCA
>NZ_BAIN01000010.1 GCF_000613285.1 Acetobacter papayae JCM 25143
GGCCGCCAATCTGGTGCCCGGTCGCCGTCGCACCCGCCACACCCGCGTGCGGCGTGATGAGACGGAGCAGCAGCCTGCTGCCCAGACCATCGCCATAGAGGAAGGGGCGGCACCACAGCCGCGCCGTCCGGTCTGGAATGGCCCGACTCCGGCCAATCCGTTTGGTGGGGAGCCTGATATTTTCGAACTGCTCGAAAATAGCGTGCAGCGGCACAATACTGCACCGCGTCAGGCCCAGCCCGAGCGCAAGGTGGAAGCCCCGGCCCAGCCCGTGGCACCGGAACAGGAAAAGGTTGCAGCCCCCGTGGTAGCTGAGGTGGAAACCCCGGCACCCGTTGCCGAGGAAGCTGAAGCCAAGCCTGCCCGCCGCCCCCGCCGTCGTGCTGCTGCAAAAACCGGCACGGATGAAACCGTGCAGGCACAAACTGCAGCTCCGGCTGAGGACGAAGCTGCGGAGGCCAAGCCAACCCGCCGCCGCACCACCCGCAAAAGTGCTGCCAAGGCTGAACCCGAAGCCACGGTGGAAGCCGTTGTGGAAGAAAGCGCGGAGGCCCCGGCCCCCAAGCCGACCCGCCGCCGCACCCGCAAGAGTGCTGCTGCAACGCAGGCCACAGAGGCTGAAACGGTAGCAGAAGCCCCGGCGGTTGATGCGGATGCAGCCAAGGCCGAACCGCTAGTGCAGCCGATCACGATTGAGGACAGCCCCCCCGCCGCGCGTCGCCGCACGGGGTGGTGGAAGCGCTAACACTGTCGGCCCCTAACCCGCGCAACACCAGTGCGGGCAGGAACCGATGCAGTACGAACGGGTCAGAGCCGATGCTCTGGCCCGTTTTTTTATCCGCACCACACACTGTCTGGCCTGCTCTGCGGGGAGGGTTGCACCTGCCCCGGTTTTTCTTCCGGCGCGCCCTGTGCTACAGAGCACCCCTTGCGTTCAGACACCCTCGTTCAGACGCCCCTGACCATGGACCGCAGCGTCCGCTACCGTGCCCGCCGGAGTTTTCATGACCAAGCCTTTCGCAACCCGCCCAACCGAAGATCTGGCCGATACGGCGCAGCACGGAACCGGGCGTGACGAGCGGCTGGTGCTGGCCCTGCCCAAGGGCCGTATCCTCAAGGCCGTGGCACCACTTATCAGCCATACCGGCATGGCCCCCGCGCGCGACTGCCTTGAAGGCGATAGCCGCAAGCTGCGTTTTCCTACACAGGACCCCATGGTGGATGTGGTGCGCGTGCGCTCGTTCGACGTAGCGACCTTCGTGGCCTCTGGTGGTGCACAGGTCGGTATCTGCGGAGCGGATGTTCTGGCGGAATTCGACTACCCGGAAATTTATGCGCCTCTGGACCTCGGTATTGGTGCATGCCGCATTTCCGTTGCCCAGCCTGCCGACCTGCCTCATGACCCGCAGGAATGGGCGCGCTGGTCGGATGTACGGGTCGCGACGAAATACCCGGCCATTACGCGCCGCTTCTTTGCCGCGCGCGGGATCAATGCTTCTATCGTGCATCTGCACGGGGCCATGGAGCTGGCGCCCATGCTGGGCCTGTCCCGCCTGATTGTCGATCTGGTGGATACCGGCTCAACCCTGCGCGCCAACGGCTGAAAGAGGTCGAAACCATTTCGCAGGTCACCAGCCGGCTGATCGTCAACCGGACGGCCCTTAAAACCCGTCCCGAACAGATCGCTCCGTGATCGCACGTTTCCGCGCGGCCCTGGCCATGGCCCCCGCCGCAGACACCGTATAAGACAGGGCACAGAGCATGAAACGGCTTGATACGCGTGACGCTGATTTTGAACCCGCCTTTGCCAGCCTGCTGAGCGGGCGCGAGGAAGGCCAGCAGGAAGTTACAGGCCCTGTTGCCGATATTCTCGCGCATGTGCGCCGCGAGGGGGATGCCGCCCTGTGCACCCTGACCGAGCGTTTTGACCGACTGGCCGTAACGCCGGAAAAGCTGGCCTTCACTCCTGAAGAAATTGAGGCGGCCCGTGCACAGGTCGCCCCGGCCCTGCTCGATGCGCTGGAACTGGCCGCAGCCCGGATTGAAGCCTTCCACCGCGCCCAGATGCCGCAAGACCTGCGCTATACCGATGATGCAGGCATGACGCTGGGCCTGCGCTGGATTCCGCTCGATGCGGCAGGGCTGTATGTGCCCGGCGGCAAAGCTGCCTATCCGTCATCGGTGCTGATGAACGCCATTCCCGCACGGGTGGCCGGGGTCAAGCGGCTGGCCATGTGCGTGCCTACCCCCGATGGCACTATCAACGCTGGTGCTGGCCGCAGCCCATAGCGCTGGCGTAACCGAAATCTACCGCGTGGGCGGTGCGCAGGCCGTAGCCGCCATGGCCTATGGCACCGATACCATCCGTCCGGTGGACCGGATTGTCGGCCCCGGCAACGCCTATGTGGCCGAAGCCAAGCGGCAGGTGTTTGGCCATGTAGGGATCGACAGCATTGCGGGCCCCTCCGATGTGGTGGTGATTGCCGATTCGGGCTCTGATCCGCGCGTGATCGCGCTTGATCTGCTCGCACAGGCCGAGCATGACGAACTGGCACAGGCAACGCTCATCACCCCCGATACCGCTTTTGCCGATGCCGTAACTCAGGCCGTGGAAGCCGAATTGCAGGTGCTGACACGCCGGGCTATCGCAGGGGCAAGCTGGCGCAATAACGGAGCCGTGCTGATCGCCCGCGACCTGCACGAAGCCGTGGAACTGGCCAACCGTTTAGCCCCGGAACATCTGGAACTGATGGTAGACGACCCCGAGGCCCTGCTGCCGCTGGTACGCCATGCGGGCGCGGTTTTCCTTGGGCGTTTCTGCCCAGAAGCCGTAGGCGACTATGTAGCGGGCCCAACCATGTGCTGCCCACCTCGCGCACGGCGCGCTTTGCTTCGGGTCTGGCGGTGTTCGACTTCATGAAGCGCACCACCTTCCTGTCCGGCGGGCCGGATGCCCTCCGCCGCATTGGCCCCGCCGCCGTAGCGCTGGCCGATGCCGAAGGCCTGCAGGCCCATGCGCTGAGCGTGTCCGCCCGACTGGATGCACTGGCCCACGACACGCCCAACACCTGACATTACGGCAGCGGCAACACAGCTAATGCTTGACCCCGCTGCCCCCCTCCACCATACCTGCTCACCAAACCTCACTCAGTCCCGAACAAACGAAGGATGCAATGTCTAAAGAAGACATGATCGAATTCAGCGGCACAGTCACCGAACTGCTGCCTAACGCCATGTTCCGCGTCAAACTCGACAACGAACATGTCATTCTGGCCCATACCAGCGGCAAAATGCGCAAGAACCGTATTCGCGTTCTGGCAGGGGACAGGGTGAATGTTGAAATGACCCCCTACGACCTGACCAAAGGCCGTATCACCTTCCGCTTCAAGTAACATCGTGCCAGCCTCCAGCCCGGACACCGCCGCGGCCGCCTCCGCCTGTATGGACAAGACGGGGCAGCGCCCCCTGCTGGTTCTGGCCTCTGCCTCTCCCCGTCGGTCGAACTGCTGAGCCAGATCGGACTGACGCCGGATCGCATCTGCCCGGCGGATATTGACGAAACACCCCACCGCGCAGAACTGCCCCGCCAGTACGCCCGACGCATGGCG
Organism: Acetobacter papayae JCM 25143; assembly: GCF_000613285.1. GTDB lineage: Bacteria > Pseudomonadota > Alphaproteobacteria > Acetobacterales > Acetobacteraceae > Acetobacter > Acetobacter papayae. Next base: position 3,609 of record NZ_BAIN01000010.1, read on the forward strand.
GATGAAAAAGCCCGTGCTGTTGCCGGGCAGATAGACGAACCCGCCCTGATTCTGGCCGCGGATACCGTTGTAACGCTGGGCAGGCGTATTCTCCCCAAAGCCGAAAGCCGGGATATTGCGCGCTCCTGTCTGGATCTGCTGTCCGGTAGGCGGCACATGGTGCTGACAGCCGTCAGCCTCATGCCCAGTGCGGCATGGACACAGGGCCACCACGCAGAACGGCTGGTCGAAACCGCCGTTATTTTCTCGCGCCTGAGCACAGCCCAGCGTGATGCGCTGCTAGATAATGGTGACTGGCAGGGCAAGGCGGGCGGTTATGCCCTGCAAGGGGCGGCGGCAAGCCTGATCCGCTTTGTTTCGGGCAGCCCCTCCGGTGTTATCGGTTTACCTCTGTTCGAAACGGCCCAGCTCCTGCGCGGGCAGGCCGGGGGCTGGCTGGCGTGAGCCTTGTGCTGCATGTCGTCCATTATCCGGGCGAGATGCATCTTGCCGTGGCCGAACAGGGCGAGCTGGTGGACTTTGCCCTATGGCGACCCGGTGCACCCGATCATGTGGGCGATTATTTTCAGGCCCGGATTGAGGCGCTGGTACCCGGCATGGGCGGCGCTTTTGTCGATCTGGGGCTGGATACGGCGGGTTTCCTGCCTTTACCCAAAGACGCACCACCCCTGACACAGGGACAAGCCATAACCGTTGCCGTTACCCGTGCTGCACTGGGCGGCAAGGGTGTGCGTGTCAAGCTGCCCCCCCCGAGTGCGCCATCCCCCCTGCCGACAGCGCCCGTCAGCTCATCCCGCCTGATCGCAACTGGCCCGACACCACTTGAGCGGCTTGCCGCCCTGTGGCCACATGCCAGTATTGTCGTAGACAGCCCAGCCGCGGCAGCCTTGTGCCTCCCGCCCTACGTGACAGAAAGCAGCAGGGCTTTCATGCCCTGCCGGAAGACATTGCCGCTGCCTGCTCTGAGCTGGAAGAGACGGATGTGGACTTGCCCGGTGGCCTGTCCGCAACAATCACCCCCACACCGGCTCTGATCGCCATTGATATGGACGCCCCTCCCACACAGGGAGTGCTGCCTAAACAAACCGCACAATACGCCGCCAACAAGGCCGCTCTGCCAGCGCTCATGCGCCAGATCAGGCTGCGCAACCTTTCCGGCGCCCTTGTTATTGACCCTGCGGGACTGGCCATTCGCAAACGTCAGGCCCTGCTCCCCCCCGTGCAGGAAGCGCTTCAGGCTGATCCGCTGCGTCCGCGCTGCCTTGGCGTGACGGCCCTCGGCTGATTGAAATCCTGCGCCCCAGAGTTCTGCCCTCGCTGCCAGAACTGCTCAACAGCCCCCATGGCCGTGCCCTTGCAGCCCTGCGCCATATTGTTACCCACGCCCCCGGCACAACATCCCTGCTGGTGGGCAGCCGTATCCTACATGCACTGGAACAGGACCCGCAGGCGGTGGCAGACTGTACACGCACCATCGGCCATGGGCTGAACGTGGTGCTCACCCCCTCCCTGCCTGATCTGCACTGGAGTCTTGCACAGCCATGACGGACAGCCCCAGCCCTGCAAAACAGCCCGCCTGCCCTATCTGCGGCCAGCCTGCGGCCCAGGCTACCCGGCCTTTCTGCTCGCGCCGCTGCGCCGATGTGGATCTGGGCCGGTGGTTTTCAGGCGCATACCGCATACCCGGCCAACCCGGCACGGAAGACGAAAAAGACGATGACCCTGAAATAAATCAGGAAAGATGACTTGATCTCCCCCCCATGCTGGGATAAATGCTCTCTCACGCCGCAAGGCTGCGGTGCCCAAGTAGCTCAGTTGGTAGAGCATGCGACTGAAAATCGCAGTGTCACTGGTTCGATCCCGGTCTTGGGCACCATTTTTTCTCCCTAAAAAATTAAAGCCTGAACACATACTAACGCTGCTCCACAAGCGCGTTTTCAACCCTGTGCCATCGCCCGATGCGTGGTGTTGGCAACATTCTCCCCAGAAGGTTAACAACCACGGCTTTTTTGTGGCGCGCGCCTCTCCCAACGCGCCGCCAGCTCAGCTAAAATAGTCTCTACGGCTGCCCGCACGCCCCGTTGTAGCGGCCTGTTTTGATTTGATACGGTCGCTGGGAAAACATATTCATGAAATTTGGGGCTTCACTCGGCATAAGAACACGCCTGTTCCTGGCAATTGGCGTCATGTGCCTGTTTTCCACCTCGGTGGTCATGCTGATCGGCGTGAAGGAAATGTCCTCCTCGGAACTGGAGGGGTCGCGCCAGCTTTTTGTTGAAACCCTTGCCTCCAACGCGGATACGATCGCCCAGTCCATAGGCGGCGTGACACAGGAAACAGGCATGCTGGCGGCATCTGTTTCCGGGCTGATCTCCACCCATACGATTGACCGCGATGCTCTGGGTGACATGGTAGCCCATGCGCTTGAAATGAAACGCGCCAATGTGATGGGTCATACGCTTGCGTTCGAACCCAATGCGCTGGATGGACACGACGCCAGTTTTGTTTCGCACAAATATTCCGATTCCACCGGGCGTTTCGTCCCCTATTTCTTTTTCAAGCCCGATGGCTCCACCGGTGTAGACAAGCTGATCATGACGCCGGAAGCCGGAACCGGCTCATGGTACGATGAGCCCCTGCATGAAAACAAAACCGTCGTAACCGCACCGTATCTCTACCCAGTCAACGGCGTGAATGTTCTGATGACCACCATCAGCGTGCCGGTGCGCCGTGCGGGCAAGGCTATTGGCATGGTCACGACCGACCTGCAGCTCACCGCACTCAACTCTGCCATTGCCAGCCTCAAGCCTCTTGGCACGGGTAATGTCGGGCTGATCGGCACTGGCAATATCTGGGTGGCCAACAGCAACGCAGCCCTTGTAGGCAAACCGATCGATGCGGAAACAGCCGCTTTTGTCGCAGGTAAGGAAAGCAGCGGACGCTTTATCTCCGGGGCGAACGGAGCCGAATGGTTTGAAGCCGCCCGCTTCATTTCCATTCCCGACACGGATGCAAAATGGGTCGTGATCGGCATGGTGCCACGCGCAACGCTGGTGCAGAAAGCGGCTGTAACCCGCAACCGCATGATGCTGGGGGCCATTCTGTCCTTCGCGCTGACCATGGCGTGCATCTGGTTCCAAGCCCACAGCCTGAGCAAGCCTATCCGCCAGATGACCCGGCGCATGCGTGGGCTGGCCGATGGCGATACCCAGTCCCCCGTTGAAGGCCTCGACCGTGGTGACGAAATCGGGGATATGGCAAAGGCCGTGGAAGTGTTCCGCGATAACGCACAGGAACGCCTGCGCCTTGAGGCTGATATCAAGGCATCGCAGGCCCAGCAGGAGCAGGAACGTCTCACCCGTGAGCGCAAAGCTGCCAAGGACGCCGCGGATATCAAATTCGCCGTGGACAGTCTGGCCTCGGCTCTCGCCCGGCTGGCCGATGGCGATGTGTCCTACCAGATACACGATACTTTCGTGAGCGGTCTGGACGATGTCCGCAACGACTTCAACAACTCCACGGAGCAGTTGCAGGCCACACTGCGCGAGGTCGCAACCAATGCACGCAGCATTGCCGTGGGGAGTGATGAAATCAAGGCCGCGGTAGACGATCTGGCCCGCCGGACCGAGCAGCAAGCTGCCAATACGGAAGAAACGGCCGCAGCTCTGGAGCAGATCACCACTACGGTCAAAAACTCCACCAACCGCGCGCTGGAAGCCGGGGAGCGGATCAGGCTGGCCCATTCCAGTGCCGAAAAATCCCGCCAGAACATGATCCGCACCGTGGATGCCATGCGCGAGATCGAGAAATCCTCAACAGAAATCTCGAATATCATCACGGTCATCAACGAAATCGCGTTCCAGACCAACATCCTTGCCCTCAATGCCGGGATTGAGGCGGCACGCGCGGGCGATGCAGGGCTGGGCTTTGCCGTGGTGGCACAGGAAGTGCGTGATCTCGCACAGCGCTCGGCAGATGCCGCCAAGGGTATCCGCACGATTATCAGCACCTCCATCCAGCAGATCGGCAACGGGGTGCAGCTTGTCGGCAGTTCCAATCAGGAACTCGACAGCATTGTTGCCGACGTGCAGGAAATCAACCAGCACATGGCCTCCATTGTTCAGGCTTCGGAAGAACAGTCCACCAGCCTGCAGCAGATCAACATCGCCATGGGGCAGGTTGATCAGGACACCCAGAAAAACGTGGCCATGGCGGAAGAAATTACCGCTACCACGCACACTCTGGCCTCTGGCGGGGCGGCACTCATCCGCATGCTGGAACGTTTCACGCTCGATAACGACACCAGCGCATACCGCGCGCTGCGCTAAACGCCTCTCCCTGCCAGTCTGCTCAAAGGACTGGCAGGGATAAAATACAGGGACGTGCAGGGACACGCCCCAGCCCAAGGAGAGCTTTCGCCCATGCCGGAGCAACAGTCTTCTCCACTCCCTGAGCAGATACCGGACAGCCTGATGGACTCAGCACACACACCCGCCCGCAGCCTGTCCGGGGTGTTTGCCAGTGTCAGCGTTCCCGGCAATGACGTGCACTGGCTCAGGCGTTTTCTGGCCTATTCCGGGCCGGGCTACATGGTGTCGGTTGGTTATATGGACCCCGGCAACTGGGCTACCGACCTGCAGGGAGGCGCGCAGTTCGGCTATACGCTGCTTTCCGTTATCGTCCTGTCCAGTCTGATGGCCGTTGTATTGCAGGTTCTGGCAGCCCGGCTTGGCATAGCCACGGGGCTGGATCTGGCGCAGGCATGCCGGGCTTTTCTGCCCCCCGCACTAACATTCCCGCTCTGGGCGGCCTGCGAACTGGCCATTATCGCCTGCGATCTGGCTGAGGTAATCGGCACTGCCATTGCCCTGCAACTTCTGTTCGGCCTGCCGCTGATTCTCGGCAGCATCCTGTCCGTGCTGGATGCCCTGCTGGTGCTCCTGCTCATGAACCGGGGCTTTCGCTATCTGGAAGCATTCATCATGGCGCTGCTGAGTACTATTGCGCTCTGTTTTGTCGTGCAGGTTATTGCCGCGGCACCGCCTGCCGCGGCCCTGCTGCGCGGATTGGCCCCATCGCCCCAGATCATCCGCGATCCGGCCATGCTGTATGTGGCCATCAGCATTATCGGGGCTACGGTCATGCCTCATAATCTCTACCTTCACTCCTCTATTGTGCAGACACGCGCCTATGAGCGCACCACCGCCGGGCGGCGGGAAGCCATGCGCTGGGCTTCATGGGATAGCGGGGTCGCGCTGACACTGGCCTTTTTTGTTAACGCGGCCATTCTGGTTGTTGCAGCGGCCTTTCACACCACCGGCCACCAGCAGGTGGCAGAGATAGATGAAGCCTATCGCCTTATCTCACCCGTATTAGCTGGGAGTTGCCTCAACCCTGTTCGGTCTGGCGCTACTTGCTGCGGGGGTGAACTCCACCGTAACCGGCACGCTGGCGGGGCAGATCATCATGGAAGGGTTTCTAAGCCTGCGCCTGCCCGCATGGGGCCGCCGCCTGCTCACGCGCGGTCTGGCTATTATTCCTGTGCTCATCATCGCGTGGCTGTATGGCGCGCAGGGGGTTAACCGGCTGCTGCTGGCCAGTCAGGTCATTTTGTCGCTGCAACTGCCCTTTGCCATTATTCCTCTGGTTTTGTTTGTTTCAAGCCACACGGTCATGAAGAAGTTTGTCATCTCCCGGCCCATGGCTATTCTGGCATGGCTGATTACGGCTGTGATTGTCGTGCTGAATATCCGCCTGCTGGTGGATACATTCATGAGCTGAAACGGCCATAGCGAACAGCCTTAGCCGGCGGGGTATATGGGCCTGCCCTGCGGCTACAAAGCGGTTGCGTTTGCCAAATAAAACTGTTAGCCGCGCGCAGGTGTCAATTTATTACACAGATCATAACGTCTGAGCTCATAACAAGCACACACTAGATTTGACAAAGGGAACAGCCGTGTTTTTCGACAGTCATTTCAATATGTTACCTGTTGAAAAACAATGGGAATACATTATCGCCCGAACACCGGCCTTCATTCGTTCTGGCCTGCGCGATATTGTACAAGAACATGGCCGTTCATGCGTACAGAGCTTTTATGCTGCCCTGATTGAACACCCTGATGCGGCAGTATTTCTTGAAAAGGACATGATTGAAAAACGCCTGAGCGGCAGCCTTCAGGCATGGCTGGAACGCCTTTTTCCCGCGCAGGAAGACGATGTACCGGAACTGATCGCCCTGCAGCAGCGGGTGGGAGAAATTCATGCCCGGCTTGAAATATCACCGGGGCTGGTTTCCTACGCGTTCTTTTTTATCAAGGTCAGCCTTGATTCCTTTATCGAGAAAAAATTCGACACTGAAAAAAACCAGATACAAGCGATCCTGTACTGTCAGTACATGATTGATTTCGCCATGAAATACATGAACATGGCCTATAATTCCGATTTCAGGAAAAAAATAGAACAGGATCAGTCGTTCAGAATGCTCTCTCTGGGGCAGGATCTCAATTTCGAGAAAGAAACCCAGAAAACGACTTTCTTTGACTGGAGCACACAAGCTCTCTTCTGCCTGTGCGAGCAGCGCCCGGAAAATCTCCAGACCATTGGAGAATCCCAGTTCGGTTTATGGATGAGCCATAAGGGACATGGCCTGTTCAAGGGTATGGAAGACTACAACCTGCTCCAGTCCATGATCGAAAAAATAGACCAGCGTATTGATGACATTCGTAAAAACCGCGAAATACCACCCGGCTTCGCGCTTGTTCTCAAAAACAACATTTACGACCTGACCCTGCTGACAAACCGTCTGTTTCAGGGCGTGGAAGCCCTGCAAAGCGGGCTGGACCCCCTGACAAAGGCCCTGACCCGGCGTTTCCTCGATGTCGTGCTGCAAAATGAAATCACCTTTTCGCTGACCAACGACAAGGAATTCAGCCTGATCCTGCTCGATATCGACCATTTCAAGCAGATCAACGATGAACACGGCCACCTGATCGGCGATGAAACCCTGCGGTTTATTGCTGAAATGCTGATCAACACCATCCGTAGCAACGATTTTGTTTTCCGTTATGGGGGCGAGGAATTCCTGATTGTTCTGACCGAGCGAGGCCGGAACGACGCCATGGCCTGTGCCGAGCGTATCCGCACCAATCTGGAACAATCGGTCATTACCACCTCAACAGGCAGTAAACTCCGCCTGACGGTTTCTGGGGGTGTGACAACCTTCAAGGGTGAAACCAAAATCAACACACTTGTCACGCAGGCTGACCGGGCGCTGTACGAAGCAAGGTGGCCGGGCGCAACCGTATCGTGGCTTTTGCGTAACCCGAACACTCTCGTATAACGCCCCACTGCGACATATTGTTGACATTCCACTGCTGAAACTTATCTTCCTGCCCGTCTGGTTCCTTGGAAGAAAACCTGTTTTCTCCCAAGGCTAAGAGGGAAGCCGGTGCAAATCCGGTGCTGTCCCCGCAACTGTAAGCGTAGAGCAGAGGCCATGAACCACTGAAGCCGCAAGCTTCGGGAAGGGGCCTTGATGCGATGACACGCAAGCCAGGAGACCTGCCAGGCAAGACAGCAACCACCGGCGGGGTGACCGGGAAGGAGCGCATGGCGCCTGCCCGGTCTTGTCTTCTGCCCCTGCCGGGCATGTGCAGGCGTACCTGCCCTTTTTACCCCTGCCTTATTTCAGGCAGGTTTTTTCATGTGTTCAACATTCAGGCTTTTCTTGCCTGCGCCGCATCGCCCCGCGCGTTCGGTTCTTTACGGTCTGGCGGCCCTTGGGCTGTTCAGCGAGGTCACGCAGGCCGCAACCGCACCCAGCTCGCAGGACACGACAACACCCCACCCCAAGGCTGAGCAGCCCCCCAAAACAGAACGGATCATAGTAACCGCATCGCGCCGCAACCTCACTGGGCGTGCCGCAACCGCAAGCGAAGGCTCCATTACCGGCACGGAACTACGGCTGCGCCCTGCCTACCGCATAGGCCAGATTCTTGAAGCTGTGCCGGGCCTTGTCGTGACATCTCATTCCGGCGAGGGCAAAGCCAACCAGTTTCTGCTGCGCGGCTTCAACCTCGATCACGGCACCGATCTGGCCAGTTTTGTGGATGACATGCCCATAAACGGGGTCAGCAACGCACATGGTCAGGGCTATACGGACCTGAATTTTCTCATTCCCGAAACACTCAGCGGCGTCGATTATACCAAAGGACCTTTCCACGCGAATATTGGCGATTTCGGGGTCGCGGGGTCAGACCATATGAAGCTGGCCTCCGAGATCCCGCGTGAAATCACGCTCAGTGCCGGCACTCTGGGCGACTACCGGGCCTATGCAGGTGGCACGGTGCATATGGCCAATGGCGACAGATGGGTAAATGCAGGCAATATCTCCCACGCCGATGGCCCATGGCGTTACCCTGATAATGCCCGCGCCATCCGCGCCATGAGCCGCTACACCCATGGTTCAGACCGCAAGGGCTTTGATATTACGGGCATGTTTTACCGTGGCCAGTGGCGCGCCACCAACGATCAGCCTCTCGAAGCCATACAGAACGGCATGATAGACCGCTTTGGCTCGCTCGACCCGACCGATGGCGGTTTTTCAGAACGCTACAGCCTGTCCGCACACCAGCATATGAGCGGAGAAAACTGGAACTGGGTCAACAGCGCCTTTGTCGTTCATGATCGCCTGACCCTGTGGAACAACTTTACCCACTACCTTGATGACCCCGTGCATGGCGACCAGCAGGCGCAGGACGAAACCCGCACCACCCTTGGCGGCAGCAGCGCCTATACCCGCCATGACAGGCTGGCGCAGTTTCTGAGCGACACCACCGTGGGCGTACAAGGCCGTTACGATTTCCTGTATGTTGACCGCCGCCATACCGAACAGCGCCGGACCCTGCCTGACTGCTCTTCAAGCGTGGGGCATTATGTGTGCAATGCGGACAATATTTCCCTTGGGGCTGTGGGCCTGTACATCCAAAACACCCTGCACTGGACTTCATGGTTCCGCACCGTTATCGGCCTACGGGAAGATTATCAGGGTGGTGTGGACAATAATCTGGTCGATGGCAGCGCAACCCATGCAAGCCAGTGGCTGTTCCAGCCCAAAGGCAGCCTGATCTTTGGGCCTTGGAAAAAATCGGAACTCTATCTGAGCGCGGGCAAGGGGTATCATTCAAACGACTTCCGCTCGGTTTCCGGTTCTTACTCAGTCGATAAATTCGCCGCCGGTTCCGTTTCCGTGCCGCTGATGACAGAAGCTATCAGCGGAGAAGTCGGGATCAGAAGCACGCCCCTATCTCACCTGAACGTGCAGGTAGCGGCCTTTATCATCGATTTCGCCTCTGAACTCAGTTACGATGGCGATGCAGGGGTAACCTCTCCCGGCCCGGCCAGCCGGCGGCAGGGTGTCGAATTTTCCGCCCAGTACAATCCCCTGCCCTGGATCGAACTCAACACGGACCTGTCCTTCGCCAAGGCCCGCTACCGCACAAACGACCCGCAGGCTTACGGTATTGACGGCGTGTATGTCAGCAACGCGCCGGACTTTGTCTGGTCGTTTGGCCTGCTCGTGGATACGCATAAACACTGGTATGGCGGGTTGCAGGTGCGCTGGCTGGAGGATACGCCCTTATCGAGGATAACTCCCTGCGTTCACCCGGCTACAAGGAAGTCAACATCAATGCCGGGTACCGCTTCACACCCCGCCTGAAGCTGGAACTCAGTATTTTCAACCTGACCAACAGCCACGCTTTTGCAGCCCAATATGCGTATGACTACCGCCTGACCCCGACCTCCGCCGTCTCGACGGGGGCCACCGGCCATGCGCTTGAACCCACATCGGCAAGGCTTGCGATTACCGCGGGCTTCTGAAAAGAAAAACGCCCTGCCCGGTTTTTCCGGACAGAGCGTATAGTCCTGCGCACACCGCACGCCAGCAAAGTGGCCGTGCGGGTAGAAAACAGTCTTAGAGGTAGCTTGCCAGCGACATGTTCTTCATGTCCGCCACAAGGGTAAAGGAAGCCTCAAGCTGGGTTTTCAGCGTGGTCGTAGCCGTAATGGCCGAAGCAGCATCCGCGTCACGCGCATCGGAAAGCTGTGTCTTCAGCATCGTGGTGACGCTGGTCAGCATGGTTGAGCGTGTTGTCAGCGCGCTTTGCTGCACGCCCACCTGCGCTTCCATATCGGTCAACTGCCCGACAGTCGTGTTCAGCGACGTGTTAAGCTTCGTCACCAGATCGGTATAGCCGGGGGTTTCAGACGACATCCCACCCATAGAGGCCACAACCATAAGATCGCTCATCAGATCGCGGATGGGAGAACCCGTAGAGGTTGAGGAGGCTGAAGAGGTGGTGGAGCTTTGCGTTGCCACCAGCCCGACCTTGGAACTGGTCGTGCTCATGACCACCGATGCCTGAAGAGACGCCGCCGTGGTGGCGGAAACCGACAGGTTGGACGAGAAAACCGAGGTCCCGGCCGTGTTGCTGCTGGCAGCCGTTGTAGCCGCAGCCAGCACCGAATCAACATTGGAATCAGTCAGACCGCTCACAGCCGAGGCAATTGAGGTTGCCATGGTGCTGCTACCGATATTGCTAGCGTCTGTCACCGGGGCTTCCGTCCCGTCCTGCCCGGCAAAGATGTAGGTAGAGCCGCTCTGCGTGTTCAGCGCGGTCCCCAGTTCCGACAGCAGGCCTTTGGCCTGTTCCACCACGGTTGCAACGGCGGTAGCGGAACTTGTGCCCGTAACGCTTGTCAGACTGGTGGAGAGTGTCTGCGCCAGACTGACGATCTGCTTCATCGTGGTGTCGGTAATGGACAGGTTTGTCTGCGTATTGGTGATGTTGGTCTGCCAGGACGCAACCTGCGTAATCTTGGGGTTCAGGCTGATGGCCGTCTGCGGGAATCGCCCACGCCCGCATAGGTTTCAGCCAGCGTGCCAGCAGAGGTCTGCCAGCTATTCTGCTGCTGCTGCAGAGTGATGTTGTCGATGGCCGCATTGAGAATGATGGATGCGCCGTCACCACCGTACTGACCGATTGTCGTGCTCATGCTCTTCTCTCCTGCCCGGCCTTAGCTGATCGCACTCATCAGCGCTTCAAACATCGTCTGAACCGTGCTGATGATTTTTGCATTGGCGGTGAAGGAATTCTGCAAGGTCACCACCTTGGCCATTTCATTATTCACATTCACCCCGGACACATTGGCGACCTGTGCGGAAAGGGTTGTCTGCACATAAGTAGCGGAGGTGAGGTTGCTGCTCGCATCCGAAATGGTCGCGCCCTGATTGGAGGTCAGGGTTGTTGCAAGGGCAACGAGCCCCTGCGAGCCGGTATAACCGGTGGACTGGCTGCCATCCGGGCCAAGGCCGCTGGTCGGCGCGGCAAGGGAGCCCGAAACATAGGTCGAAGACGTGCCAAAGGCATCGCTCAGCACCGTGGTGGCCAGCGTGGTGTCACCATCCGTCGCCAGCGAGGACGGATCATCCGTGTAGGTGCTGCTGACGCTAAGCTGTGAAGACAGACCAACCAGCCCGGTCGGGGCATCCTTGGTGGCCTGTGTCGGGTCGGTGGTGGTGACCGTGCCAGAGGCATTGGTGGTGGAGGCTGCCGTGCCGTTCGTAAACAGTGCCATGCCCGCGCTGGAGAAGCGGTTCATCAGCGTATAGGAGAACGAATCGAGCTGCGCCTGCATCTGCGGGTAGGTCTGATCACGCAGGGTGATGTTGGCCCCCAGCGTGCCCCCGGTCAGATGCGAGGTAATATCCTTGCCGTTGAGCGTAATGGCGGGCACGCCACCAGAGGTGGTGATACCATCCGCCGTAACCCCGGTTGCGGAATAATACATGGACGAGGTCAGCGTGGTGTCTTCAGTCGTCAGCGGCCATGTGCTGCTGGGCAGGGTTACCGAGCTGTCATCAAGCCCGGTCTGATCGGGGCGGGTCGGGAGCTGCGTGCCATCATCCGTGGTCACGATCATGTCGCCATTCGACTTCTCGGTGTAGGAGACCGACACCTCGGAGGACAGGCTGGACATGATGCCAAGACGCTGGTTTTCGAGGGCGGAGGTATCGCCACCAACGATCTTCAGCTTGACGATCTGCTGTGAAATTTCACCGATCTGGGTCAGGTCGGTGTTGATGGTGGAAACCGAGGCGCTGATATTGTCCTGCGTGGCCTGACGCTGCTGCGTGTAGGTGGAGGCCAGCGTGTGGATTGTATCGACCAGCGAGTTGGCATCCGAAATCACGGTGGACTGCGCTGCACTCGACTGCGGGGTGGAAGTGAGTGAGGTCAGCGCGGTCTGAACATTGCCAAGCTCATCGGCCAGCGTGGCAGTGCTGCCAGAATCGGCAGAGGTAGACCCCTGCACGGACGAGACAGCAGCCAGCGAGTTGCTCGTAGCCGTATAGGCGGCCACCTTGGCATTCTGGGTATACAGCGAGGATTGCAGGGCCGTGTTGATATTTAGCTGCGTGTTGCCCACACGCACACCGTTACCTTGCCCGGACACAACACTGGAATACAGCGTGGCGGTTTCGCTCACGTAACCCGATGTGCTGGAATTGGCGACGTTGTTGGACGTTATGGCGTATTCGCTCGAAATCGCGTTCAGACCACTGGTGGCGATTGATAACGACGATATCAGATCCATACGCTCATTCCCCGCGTGTATGCCGTTTGCCTGCCGAACCTGCCTGCCACACACATGAGCGGCTGATATCATCAGACGTTTGTATGAAAATCGGTAGTCGGAAATAGTTTCAAAAAGGTTACCCGAGCAGGCTTTCACCCGCCTCAGCCCATGACAACATCAGGACGAAGAGGAAGGATCAGCAGTAATCTTATCTATGGCGGTCTGCTGCCGGGTGGATTCGGTCTGGATCAACTGAAAGGTCAGGTCGTAATCGCGCTGGATTTCCACCATGCGGGTTGTTTCACCCACGGCGTTGACATTGCTGCTTTCCAGCATGCCCTGACGGATTTCCTTGCGTGCGACTTCATGCGTCTGGGTCGTGGGTTTGAGCAGATAGGCCCCTTCAGGCGTCAGGGTATTGACGTTATCCACCGTTACCAGACCGATGGTGCCGATTGCGCCATTCTGGGTGGAAATGGTCCCATCCGAGGAAACAGAGAGAATATCATCCTCCAGCCGGATAACCAGATTCTGGTTCTGCCTATCCAGCACGGGGTTACCTGAACCATCCACAATGGTGCCGTCCATACGACGGCTGAACTGGCCGTTGCGCGTCAGACGAATACCCTGCGTGGTGCGAACGGCAAAATACCCTTCACCATTAATGGCGAAATCGGTCTGGTTGCCCGTGGTCCGCATCTGCCCCTGAAGGTGATCCTGATACGTTGCCTGATCCTGCGTGTAGGCTTCTTCCTTGCCACCCGCGACGGTATTGGCCTCTTTCTGCTTCACCACATATTGCGAAAAAAGCTCACGGCTGGCCTTGAAGCCATCCGTGCTGGCATTGGCTAGGTTGTTGGCCGTCACATCCAGCGCGCGTGTCAGCGTATCGATACGAGACAATGCAATATAGGTTGTGTTGTCCATGGGAACCCAGCCTCACGCACCAGAAATATTATGGAGTAGCGGCCCGCTCTCGCCCGTTCAATGAAGCAGACCTGTTCTGCCTTACATATATCGAATCACGGACACGGGAGCAATATGAACACGCACCCCTCGGGTTCGGGTAGACAGCCACATCATTAAACCCTCATGTCAGCCGCAAATAGAGCTTGCCATGGCTGGCCCATAGCCTTACCTGTAGGCTAGAACAGGATATGACGCAGGATTGATCCCGCGATGTGTCCGTATACCGAAGACCCCATCCGTTAAAATATGGGGTGGCCGCACACCAAGGCACACCCGGAGGACTGTCATCCCATGATGCGTTCCCTTGACATCGCCGGCACGGGCATGCAGGCCCAGACGACGAACGTCGATACCATCGCGAACAACATCGCCAACATGACCACCACCGGCTATAAACGTCGGCGTGCGGAATTTCAGGATCTGATCTATCAGGACCTGCGCCGCGCGGGCACCATGAGTTCCGATACGGGCGACCTTGTTCCCGCTGGTGCGCAGTTGGGCCTTGGTGTCCGTACGGCTGGTATTTACCGCATTAACGAACAGGGCACGCTGGACCAGACAGGCAACTCGCTTGATATGGCCATCGAAGGCCGTGGCTACTTCCGTGTCACGCTGCCTTCGGGCGAATATGCCTACACCCGTGACGGCACCTTCTCCCTTTCGCAGGACGGCACCATCGTCAGTGCGGACGGCTACCCGCTTTCGCCCAATATCTCGCTGCCGAACAACGCCGAGAACATCACGGTGGATCAGAGCGGGCAGGTGCAGTACACGATTTCGGGCCAGACAACGGCTCAGGTAGCCGGGCAGATTCAGCTCGCCACCTTCCAGAACGAAAACGGTCTGGCCGCCATGGGGCAGAACCTGTTCACGGAAACAACCTCCTCGGGCACGGCAAACCTCGGCACCCCTCAGAGCGTGGGCTACGGCTCGCTCCGTCAGGGGTTTGTTGAAGAATCGTCGGTCAACGTTGTGACGGAAATCACCAACCTGATCAGTGCGCAGCGTGCCTATGAAATGAACAGCAAGGTCATCACAGCGGCTGACCAGATGCTCCAGACGCTGACAGGCCTGAAATAAGGTCATGAATGTGAGGGCGGTCATCGGGCTACTGGTCGCGGCGGGGTGCATGGCGTGTTCCATCCCTGCCGCCAAAGCCGCCACCCTCAAGACCACCTCCATCATTACCGCTGGCACCGTCCGCCTTTCAGACCTGTTTGCCGATCTGGAACCGGGGCAGGATCGGGTGCTTGGCCCGGCTCCAGCGCCGGGCTCCAGCATTCAGGTTGGTGGCGGACAGCTTCTGGCCATTGCCGACCAGTATGGCGTGGACTGGCTGGACCAGTCCGCCAGCGCTCAGGTCACCATCACCCGTGCCGGGCGTATGCTGGACAAGGATTATTTCATCAATCTTGTCCGCCAGAACCTGCCTGATACCGGGGGTGGCCCGGTTTCGGTCGATCTGATCGACTTTCACCCTATTGCTGTCCCGCCGGATGACCCAAAGCCCGTCACCCTGTCGGACCTCAACTGGGACCCCCGGAGCGGGCGCTTTACAGCCACCATCTACCGCACACAGACCACCGGTGATTCCACGCAGGATTCCTACCTGCTGGCTGGCACAGTCCATGCCGCCCGCCGCGTTCTGGTCTTTTCCCACGCCCTGCAGCCCGGCAGTGTTGTATCCATGGCGGATGTCAGCATGAACGACGCCTATACCGGCCGCGCGCAGGACCGCACCTACACGGATGAAGCCGATATAGACGGTATGACCCTGACCCACGCTGTCATGGCGGGAGACGCCGTGCAGGAACGCGACCTGCACCGCACGGTCGTTGTCCATAAGGGCGATCCGGTGCTGATTGTTTTTACCGCACCGGGCCTGCACCTGACCGCCAGCGGCAGGGCAATAGAAGATGGCGGTGTGGGGCAATATGTGCGCGTGCTTAATCTTGCCAGCAACATGATTATCACGGGGCGACCCAATAATGCTTCTGAAGTCATTGTCGAGGCCGGTTCCAGCGGCATGCCTTCAGACGCCGCGACCCTGCGCCGCCTGACCACTTCATCTCGTGGCGGCTAAGGAGCGGATGTTTCTGTCCGGTAACACATCAATGCGCTGGAGTTTTAGTTTGATGAAAAACCGCCTGCCGGGTGCATTCCTCATCGGCCTGATGGGGCTGTCAGGCTGTTCGGGTCTGGCCGACTTGAGCGAAATGGGCCACCCCCCGCGCATGACCCGGACATCAGACCCGACGCAGGCGCCGGAATACCGCCCCGTTACCATGCCCATGCCGCCGCTCCAGCCGCCACCGACAGAGGTAGGCAGCCTGTGGCGCCCCGGTAGCCGCGCCTTTTTCAAAGATCAGCGCGCGTCTCAGGTGGGCGATCTGATCAAGATCAGCGTTGTGATTGCGGATAATGCCGCCGTTACCAACAACACATCGGCCTCGGGCAGTGGCTCGGAAAACTTCGGTATTCCCAGCCTGTTCGGCTTCCAAGGCAAGGCGCTGTCCAGCTCTTCCGCTCTGGATACCAGCAGTTCCAGTGCCAATACCGCCACCGGTACCATCAGCCGCAATGAAACGGTTACCCTGGCACTGGCAGGCACCATTACGCAGGTATTGCCCAACGGCAATTTTGTCGTAGTTGCCCGGCAGGAAGTCCGCGTAAACGGGGAACTGCGTCAGTTGATGGTCAGTGGTGTTGTGAGGCCGCAGGACATTACCGAAGACAATACCGTTACCCATGACCGGATTGCCGAAGCGCGTATCTCCTACGGTGGGCGTGGTCAGTTGAGCAAACTGCAGACCCCGCGTTACGGCCAGCAGGTGCTGGACAGCATACTGCCCTTCTGAGCCAGTTCTTCTGCCCTCATTCCCTCCATATAGCGAGGGCAATGAGGGAGAGTATCTACCGCCTTACAGCCTGATCAGGGGTGAAACTGCGTTGCCTGCCTGAGAGCGGCTGCCACTTCACCAATCATCGGTGCGAAAGAGCGCTCCTTCGCACGGAAAAGACGCATGCTCGGATACCATGCCGTTGTCTCTCCGCTATCGAGCCAGCGCCAGCAGGCATCCTGTCGGCTCATGACCCAGACAGGGCAAGCCAGCCCCGCGGCAAGGTGAGCGGGCGAGGAATCAACGGTAATCAGCAGGTCGAGATTTTTCACAAGGGCTGCTGTATCGTCCATCGAGCAAACCTGATCCATGGGGTCAATCAGTGCGTAACCGCACTGGGCAATTTCCTCGCGCTTTTTCCCATATTGCAGGCTGATAAATGTTGCATCGGGCCGGGCTTCGATAATGGGAGCCATGGCCCGCAGCGTGGTGGAGCGACGGTCATCCATGGCGGTGCCCCGGGCACTCTGACGGCACTCCCCAGCCCAGACCAGCCCGATACGCGGCCGCCCTGCTGGCAGGCGCACATCCCATGCTGCAACAGCCGCTGCATCCGCCACCAGATACGGCATAACAGGCGACAGCACACTGGCCTCGCACCGATCAGCCGCAGCACATAAGGCAGATTCATGATCAAATCGGCATAATCAAACCCGCCGCCAAACTGCGCGCGCAGGGCCATGCTGGCGATATCCACGACCGTAACGGTCTGGAAAGAGCGCGCAATCAAGCGTTGCAGGGTCGCGGGCACGGCAAGCGTAACGCGGGCACCTTTTTCCACCAGCGCGGTTACAAAACGGACAAACTGCAACGTGTCACCCAGACCGTGATCATGGTACAGCAGCACTGAACGACCCTGCACATCGGTTTGCGGTGTCAGGGAGGGCAGTTTTTTAAACCATGCCTCCGCATGCAGGCCATCGGGTTTCTGGGCATGCAAGGCCCAGCCCCGACCCAGTTGCCCAGCTTTGAGCAGGGCACAGCCGTAAGACGCCTGCATGCGCTTGTTACCCGGCGCCATACGCAAGGCGGCCTCATAGTAAGGCAAGGATTCCGTGGAGCGGTTCAGATAGGTTAGCGCACAGCCCATGTTGCTGAGCAGAGCCGCAGATGTGCAGCGATCCGCAATGGCTCCTGCCAGTACCTGCCGAGCTTCTTCCAGCAGCCCGGCCTGAAGCAGAGCCGCTGAGAGATGCTCCATCAGCGAAACACGCTGGGCAGGATAACGAGACAGCAACGCTCCGAAACGCTCGCTCCCTTCAGCCAACTGGCCCGCGCAGATCAGCGTATAAGCGTAGGTTTGCTGGGCTTGCACGTTATCTGGCACATGGCTCAATGCCTCACGCAGGAGCGTGAGCGCCGTATCATACCGCACGGTATGGTGGGCAATGAGCATGGCGGCGGTAATGGTCAGGGCAATATTGCCCGGCCGCCGAGCAAGCTGGTCGAGAATAAGCCCGACGGCCTCTGCCTCGCGCCCTTCAAGAAACAGACTTTTGACACGTGCGGGAATAAGCCCCGCAGCCCTGATCAGATCGGTATCGGTAATGGAGGCCGGGCGCGCCTGCCCCCCCATGGAAGAAACAGTATCGTTAAGGGGGGCATTACTCATTGTTCACTCTGCCTGAAAACAGGCCCATGCTTCAAAAAGGGCGTGCGCCATCTCTGCCCAACCTAGTAGCTGAGCATATTGGCCGTCACGTTGGGCAGTTCGATACCCGCACCAAATGCGGGCAGATCCAGCAGGCCGATAATATCATCACCGATAATAGCCAGACCACGCAGCACCTTGCCGCTTTCGCGTCCACCCGCGGCAGGAACAGGCTGGAGTTCCACACCCTGCATGGAAACGATGTCGCACACCCTGTCCACCAGCAACCCAACCCGCACCGAACCCAGATCCACCAGAATAATGGATGTCTGGGCGGCTTTTTCCGCCCGCTCGGTTCTGTCCTTGAAAAAAATGCCCATATCGATAACCGAGAGCGCCGTGCCGCGCACGTTAATCACCCCGGCGATATAATGTGGAGCCGCAGGCAAAGGCCGGATTTCAGACCAGTTGCCTATTTCCACAACCGACAGCAGACCGATGCCATAAACCTGCCCACCAACCTGAAAGGTCAGGATTTGTGCGGGAGAATCCGTATTGCTCTTGTTTTCCGTAGAGGGCATGAAATCTGTCCATTCCTAAAAAACGGATAAAGCCACGGGCAGCGTCAGATCATACGCCAGAAAACCGGAAAACCACCCACGGGGCACACACCGCAGGCGACACCGCCCACGGCAGGCCGCCGTGTCATTTCATCAGGTTAATGGTGCGTGTCAACATGGAGCGCGTGATCTGCATGGTGTTGAGGTTGGCTTCGTAGGAATGCTGGGCCTCATGGGTATCCATGATCTCAACCATGCTGTTCACGTTGGGCATTTTAACATAGCCCTTGGCATCCGCCGCCGGGTGCGAGGGATCGTAGCGCTGCTCGAACGGGGTCTGGTCCTGCCCGATTTCCTTTACCTTCACGCTTGAAACCCCGGTCTGCCGGTTCAGTTCCTCTTTGAAGGTAATGGTCTTGCGCCGGTAAGGATCCGAACCATGGGTTGTTCCGGTCGTTTCCTTGTTGGCCAGATTTTCAGCCGCAACACGCAGTCGAGAGGACTGCGCGTTCATGCCGGCGGCGGAAACACCAATAGTATCGGAAAAATCCACGCTGCAGCCTTTACGCGTTTGTGCCCAGAACGGCCGAATACATGGCGATATAGGCCGTGTAGGCGGTTGTCACGAGGCGCTGCTGGTCGTTGGTGTCGGCCACCTTTTCCAGCTCGTCCTCCAGCCGCACTTCATTGCCATCGCGCGAGGTGCCAACACCGCTGCGGTTGGTGCGTGCGGTTTCGTTACGCCCTGCCATATGGCCCGGTTCGGTCTGGGCCAATGTCATGGCCATCTGGTTTTCCAGAACACCTACGAAGGGTGAGACATCCTTGGCCACATAACCCGGCGTATTGGCGTTGGCGACATTGCCAGCCAGCACCGATTCGCGGGCCTGAAGCCAGTTCAGCCTGCGCTCGGCCAGACCAAGCACGTCAGTACCATGATGGGCCGACATCGCCTGCGATGACATTGCTTCAAGCATGCGAGGGGCATTTCCTTGCTGTTTGACACCGTATCAGGACATATGGCCTTAACCATATCGTGATACCGCTAGTGTCTGAATACCGCGCCCCGTGCTCCAAGGCCACTTTTTTCTCCCTTTTGGGGGAAATTCATCTGCCCTGTGGTACGAGGACACAAAGCCGCAAAAGGTAGTCATTCACGATCATGGTTCGCCTCCGCACGCCCAAACCCGATATCAACGATATTCTGCTGTCCATCTCAGTTACGGCCATCATTGTGCTGTGGAGCCTGCTTGTCAGGAACGATCAGGCATCGCTCGGCGGGCTGCTTGTGGCGATCTGGTTCCCGCTTTCGATCATAACCTTCCGCTTTCTGCTTCGCCGCCTGCCCCTTCTTGGCGGCATACGCGCCTACCCGACAGAGAAAACGCTGGCATGGAAGCGGCTTGTCACGGCGGGCAGCCTGCTTGTGGCCTCGTTCTCCATCATTTTTCTCGCGCGCCTGTCACCTCCCGCTGCTTTGGGCAATATCATCGCCCTCAACTTCGCCTGCCTTGCGGCCCTGCTCGACCGCACCGAGCGCTGGCTCCCGCCTGCCCTGCTCGTGCCCATGCTGCTGGCCGGACTGCTGGCAGGCATCCTGCGCGACACGCCAGCGCAAGCCATTCTGGGGGCGGCCATCGCATGGGGGAGCGTCACCCTTGTTCTCGTTTTTCTTTCTGCGCTGTTCAGGCGCAATGCCCTGTCTGGAGGAGAAGCCATCATGGCGGCAGCCTGCGGCGCATGGGTAGAACTACGCGGCGTGGAGGTTTTTCTGCTCGCAAGTCTGACACTGCATTGTGCAACATATCTGCTAACGCGCCGCTTCAGCACTTCAGCGGCCTGGCCACCTTACCTTGACCGACAGATTTCCCTGCGTGGCACCCCCATGGGGCCATCACTCGCGCTGGGGCTAGCGATAACGCTGCTGGCCGAGGCTATCCTGCCCGGCACCCTGAGAGTGTTCCCTCAGTAAACCACAAGCAGGGCTGTTTACTGCCCTGCTTCCGTTCCCGCCGTTGTCAGGCTGCATCGACCGGCTTGGTCAGCAACTGGAACAGGCGCGCATTGTCGCCATCCATCCTGTCACCCACAAGGGCAGCAACCCAGTCGAGCATCGCCCGATCGCCCGCCTGCGAAGCATCGGACGCTAGGCGCAGCGCTAGCGACTGCATATCGGCATCCAGCGGGCCTTTTTGGGGGATTTCCGTCCCTGCAAGCTGGCGCACATCCTGCACCGCTGCCGGCCATTCGCCCCGTCCTTCATGAATACGCGCGCTAATATCGAGCGAAACCGGCGATGTATCGCCATCCAGCAGGGCCAGCGCCTTGTTCTGGTCGCCCGTTGCCAGCGCAATCCGCGCCATGATCCGCTGCCGCGCCGCCCGTGAGGCATCAGGCAGACCAGCACTGTCGGTTACGGTCAGGGCCTTGAGTGCATCCTGCGGGCGCTTGCGTTCCAGATTGGCATCGGCCAGCCCTTCGCCTGCCAGTGCCTTCAGATCCGGTGTGGCCAGCATGGGCACGGCAGAAGAGAAAATATCCGCCGCTTCATCCGGCAGGCCGAGCTTGAGCAGCATTTTGCCATAAGCCACCATCACCTCACCCTTACGCGGGCCATCCGGCAGGATCGGCAGATGCGCCTTGATAAGAGCCGCATCATGCAGCAGCGTCGCCTTGTCTGTTGCCCCGCCACTTTCCTGCGCGATCCCTGCCAGAGCCTGCATCAGAATCGACGGGATCAGCTTATCCCCCGCATCTCCGGTACCAGCCTGTACGGTGTCGATGGAGTCCAGCGCGTCTGTCCAGTCATGAGCACGCATATAGCATCAGCCTGCTGCAAGCGCGCCTGCACCTCGCGCCCGGCAAGGCGGGCATCGGGCATAAGGGTATTATACTGCTCAGCCGCGGCATCGGGTGCCGTCTTGCCTGAAGCGAGGTTCATGGAAATGCGCTGCTCCAGCGCCTTTTCCGCAACAATCGGATCCCTATCATCCGCCAGCTTGGCGAAAAGCCCATAGGCCTGCTCACGCTGCCCCGAGCGCAGCTTACGGAAAGCATCCACCAGTTGGTAAGACGAACCTGCGGGCAGTTTTTCCAGCGCCTCTACATCGGCCTGCGTACCGTAACGGGCAATTTCTTCCGCCACGCCCGGCAGCAGCATGTCACGCAGTGGGGCGGGATAATTCTTCAGCCGCTCCACATCCATGGCGAGCAGGTGCGCCGCTTCGGCCTCATGCCCCCCTACAGCCGCCAGATAAAGCCCGCGCCAGAGCTGGACCGCGCGTTTCTGGCCATCCGGCCACGGCCCCTCCAGCAGGGACGCGCCTTCCTTGTTACCCGCCAGCAGTTCGGATGCCGCCAGCAGAAAACGCACACCGGGGCGTTCCGCCTCTTCGGGATCATCTTCCAGCGCTACGGTCAGGATACCACGGGCCTCGGTGGCACTCCCTGCGCTGAACGCGGCCTTGGCTTCTTCAAGACGTTTTTCAAAACGCTGGGCCGGGTCAGAATCGGCCGCAGCCAGAAAGGCGTCATGCAAACGCTCCCGCAGCTTTTCAGGCGGCAGGCTCTGCAAACCGAGCCATTTCAGATCCACATCGCTGGCATAAACCGCAACGCCTGATCAGGGAAGGCCTTGCCCTCTATGCTCAGCAGAGGACCATCCGGCGTTGCACGCATGCTGATTTCGGGCGACTGAGCCGCAACCACGACACCTTCCGTGGTGGGCCAGACTCATAGCCCTTACCCACCCTGAGAGAGAGGATACCGCCATCATCCATGGTGGATGTGCCCACAAACAGGCGCGAACCCGAAGCCGGGTCGGTAATGGACAGCACGCGGCCCGGCTTGCGCATGGGGTAGAGGATACCCCCATCACCGGGACGCGGGTTAATGACGCGCCGGTCGTCATAATCCGTAACCGGGGGCGGCTGATCGCCCAGCACCCAGCCTTCAGCCTGCTGGGACAGATAGAGTTTGCGCGTGTCGGGCAATTGCACCTGAATGAGCGTGGCATCGGCCAGCGTACTAACTGTCAGGGATGAGAAAATACCATCGCCCCGCAAGGCGCTGGTATCCATTGGCCGCGCATTATCAACCACAATCAGGAAACGGTTGGCGCTCTGGAATGCAGCAATACCCATATCCGATGGCACCGGAATAAGCACCCGGTTAGTGGACATGGCCGTCTGCCCGGTAGCGCTGCCATTCTGGCCATTAGCAGGTGCAGGGGGCTTGCCCGCTACAGCTCTCGCAGATTTATTGCCATTCTGGGGAACCTGTTGCGGTGGCGTGGGTTTATCCAGCACCACCGCGCGCCAGGATTCCGGCAACCCCTTGAGCAGCATGTCTCCAGAAAACGCATCGTTCGACTGGGAGTCACCACCCGCCGCCTGCCCGGCGGCAGGCTGTGCCGGGGGAGTAGGTGGGGGTGTCGGGGCTGGAGGTGCCTTGGGGAGCACATGCCGTGCCCCATGGCGCACAACATGCTGGGGCGCAGCACTACCCGGCGGGGTTATGGATGAACAGGAAAGAAGCGCTGTAATAAAAACTGCGACTGAACGCCTTGCGCCTGGGGATATGCTGAAATGCACGTGTCTCTAATCCTGAAAGGGCGGTACCCCCACTGCCTGTTCAGCACGACCCCGCCCACTATATCCTAGCTCGGAACCATACGCCAAACGAGACAGGACAACCACCCCGCCACCCGGAATCAAGTAGCCGCCCTCGCCATAACCCCATGACACATGATGCACCATGGAGTGTAAATTCAGGCGAACAGGTCAACCGCGCTGGACATGGCGCTGTCTTTTTTCTGCGTGTCGGAAGAAGGAATGATCTGCCCGGTCGAATCGAACTGGATGGAGGAAGTAGAACCATCCGCTCCGTGAGAGGCAATCTTTACGCCGATGCCACCAGTATGGCCGGGACGCGCGCTCTGATACGCGGCGCGGGATGCAGCCGTTGTCATTTCACGCAGGCTTGAAGCCAAAGCCGAGGCAGCAGTCGTGTCGCTCATGTTATCATTCCCTCAGGGTAAAAACCGGTTGATGCCCGCCAGACTGTCCGCCCTTGCCTTACAGGAACACCGTATAAGACTGGCACATAAACTTCCAGTACCACGAAGATTCCTGCCAGACCAGCCGATATTCCTTGACCATGGGGGCATTATGGCCAAACAATTCTTAACCATTTTATGGAATGACTACCCCTAAGCCAAGGTGTTTTTTCTGCTTACCGCTCGGGCGCCGCCCTAGCGGAAGGCGCGAAAAGCCATGGCCTGACGACACGACCACCGCCACCTGCCCTATTCCGCGACAATGCCCTTCCTAAGCAGCTCCTTGGCTGCAAAAACGGGGCTGACTCTGAGTTTTCCGGCTGGCTGGACAAACGCATGACGAGTGATGGAAAGCGGAAATGCGGATACTTTGCATAGGTGACACTTCTGTTAAGGACGGGGACCGCCCCTGCAGCGGTCTGGCAAATGCCGCTATTGAAGGCGCTATTTCCATCACCATGTCCGGGCCGGAAGGGGTGGCGGAAACCCTGCGCCGCTCACATTACGACATTGCGGTTCTGCAACAGGCCCAACCTGATACGCGCCTTATCAAGCATGTTCGCAACAGCCGGGTGCCCACACCCGTTATTGTCATTGCTCAGGAAACACCGTCCCGCAAAGTTGCGGATGTGCTGTCTGTCGGTGCGGATGACTGCGTACCCGCCAGCATAGACCCCGTGGAACTTCTGGCCCGCCTGCGCGCCATTGTCCGGCGCATTGGTGGCCATGACAGCATGACCCTGCATATTGGTCGCCTGACTGTCTGCGTGGACCGTCGTGAGACACATATCGACGACAAGCTGGTGCCGCTCACCCGGCGTGAATACGATGTAGTGGAGCTTCTGGCCCTCAGAAAAGGACAGGTTCTGAGCAAGGAAACCGTGCTGGATAGCCTGTACGCAGGCGAAAGCGAGCCTCATGGCAAGGTCATTGACGTGATGATCTGCAAAATCCGCAAGAAAATGCGCAAATTCGGCGTGGATGATCCGTTCACCACCATGTGGGGTATTGGCTACCGCCTGAACGAGAAAGCCTTCGCTCCGCTGGGTACCCGCGCCACCGCCAAAAACAGCAACACCGTGCAGAGCGCCAAGGAAACCTGCCTGCCGGTACGCTCGGGTATCAATATCCTCAGCAATGCCAACCCGATGGATATCATCCGTTAAGTCGCCAGCAAGCGTCACGGACAATAAAAAACGGCGGGACAAAGTCCCGCCGTTTTTCTTTCCCCGGTAGCGTCTGATGTCAGCTTCCGGTGGTCGAGCTGCTTGTGCCGCTCGAAGAACTGCTGGTGCTGCTGGACGAGGTGCTCGTCTTGCTGGAGGAAACATTGGTAACGCTCGACATCGGGATCGTGGCGCTGCCGAGCTGAACCTGCATGTCGGAGCTGCCCTTCTGAATACCCGTAATGGTGCCGGTAACCGAGAAGGCCACATCCGACGTGGTGCCCGCGGAATCCACCGTCTTGACGGACACACTGTATGCCCCGTCGGAAAGCTTGTTGCCGCTGTTATCGGTGCCATCCCATGTCCAGGTATTGGTGCCGCTGCTGGCCGTAGCCACCACATCCTTGACGATGGTGCCAGAGGAATTGGAAACGGCGATGGCCACTGTCTCGCCCGATGTGCCGGTAAAGCTGAGCGATGCGGAGCTGTTCTGCAACGGCAGCGTTGTGCTGGTAGCCGTAATGGTATCGCCCACCAGAGCCGTATCCGTGCTGAGCTGGCTGTCCTGATTGAGAGAAATCAGGGAGTCGAGCTTGGTGTTGGTTTCAACCTGCTGCTGCACACCCGCGAACTGCGCCAGTTCCGAGGTAAAGCTGTCAGAACTCATCGGGCTGCTGGGGTCCTGATTCTTGAGCTGCGTTGTCAGCAGGGTCAGAAAGGACGTGTAGTTGGTGGCCAGCGAATCCAGCGACGAGGTCGAAGAAGAAGAGCTGGAACTGCTGCTGCTTGACGACGACGAATTCGCACTCGCCTTGGCCGCAGCTTCTGCCGCCTGGAGCGCCTTGTATTCGTTGGTAACGCTTGTGGACGATGTGGTTGTCATCGGCTCATTCCTCTTCCTTACCGCCCCGCCGTTCAGGCGGTAATATTAATGCCGCTGCTGCCCTGCATAGCCCCGCGGGCAGTCGTGCTCGTAGCCTGCGTGGTGCTGTCCACCGCGCTGTCAGATTGCGTGCCGCCCGATGCCACGGTGGCACCGTAAGCCTGCTGCCCGCTCTGCCCGGTACCATTCCCGGACTGGCCACCAGAGAGCGTGCCGCCATAAGAGGCGTTGCTGCCGCTCCCGTCCTGATTATTCCCGGCATCACCACTGCCATTGCTGGCGCTGACGACATCGATCTTCAGGTTGCTGACATCCACACCCGCCGCATTCAGAGCGGCCATAAGCTCATGCTTGTTAGCCGCCAGATGCCGGGCTGTCATTTCATCGGAACTCTGTAGGACAACGCCCGATGTCACGCCATCAGTGCCCGTCAGACGCACATGCACCGGCGTTGAATCATCGGTCATGACCGTAAGGGAGACAGAGGTGGTTCCATCTTCAGACTGCTGGGCAAGCAGGCTGCTGGCTCCATCGAGCTTTTCGGCATCCGAGCTTTCGCTCAGTGCACTGGCTGACTGCGCCGTGGTTTCAGCCGTCGTCGTGGGCTCGAGCGAAAATTCTGTAGTCGTCGCCCCTACCCCTGCGGGCAGATGCACATCCGTTGATATCTGGGAGGCAAGCGCCTGCTCGCCACTACTGTCAGACTGACCATCAGATGTGCCGGAATGACCAGATGCGCCGCCATTCATCGCGGCAGCAATCGCTCCCACACCACTGAGGGAAATTGTTGCGCCCCCCGTACCGGTCGCGGAAGAGCCGGTTGCGGAAGAGGCACCCGTCGCCAGCGCGCTCTGCACATCACGGCTATCGGCAGCCACCAGCGTTGTATCGGTCTGCGCCTGAGTATCCTGACTTTGGGCAGCATCGGCCGTAGCGCTCAGACTAGCCGAAAGATCGGTGGGAGAAACGGTGCTGCTGGAATCCTGCGTGCCACTCTGCGCGGCCGCTGCTGCCATTTTCTTGGCCAACGCCGCATCAGCAGCACTTGCTGCCGTATCAGTCGTCTGCTGGGCTGTCGCCGCACTCTGGCTTGACTGGTCCTGCGAGCCACTGAGAGCCGCCAGCAGATCAGCGGCACGCCCATCGGACTGCGTGGTTTGAGCTGCTGTGTCAGTGCCCGCCTGATCAGACTGGGCCTGCAGATCCTTCACGCTAGCCTGCAAAGTGGCTGCTGTACCCGCCTGAGCGGCAGCTTTGCTATCACCCAACTGGACTGTGGCCGGAGCGGCCTGTTGCGTCAGTTGCGTGGAAACAGCGGCCTGCTGCTGTAGTGCCAGAGCAGACAGGGCATCCTGCGTTTGGGACGTCGCACTGTCTGTGCTGCTGTCATCCTGCTTCTGGGCCGTTTTAGTCGTACCCTTGGTACCGCTTCCAGACACCGAGGTGCTTGCGGACTGAGCCGCAGCCTGCGTGCTGCTCTGCGATGTAGCGCTTTTCGTGTCGGATGCTGAGGCTGTCGTTTTGGTGGAACTATCGTTACGCGACGCACTCTGGGTGTTCTGCGTATTGCTGGCCGTATTACTGGCGCTGTCACTCGAAGAGGAAGAAGACGATGCCGAGGAACTGGTCTGGCTCGCGTTCTGATCCGTGCTGCTGCTCTGCTGCTGCCCACCCGAATACTGGGAAACCGACTGCAACACGGAACCAAAAGAAGGCTTTTGCGCAACGGCGGAGGATGCGCCTGCTGTCAACAAGGAAGCAAGGCTGGCCTTGTTGGAGGACAGGGCCGATGTCAGCCCCATCAGTGCATTTTCCTGCGCCTGTTCTGAAAGACTTGTCGTCTTTGCTGCCGAGATACCCATCAGACGCTCCGTTGCTCCAGCCCAGTTATAGCAGCATCAGGCTGCCGCTGCCTGAGCTGCCTGCTGGCTTGACGATTCAGCCAGCACCGCATCGAGTTCGCTAAACGACGGCATAAACGCATGCGGAATATCCTTTCTGCCGATTTCAGCGCTGACCTGCGGCGGGCTACCCTGAAGATGCGCCACAAAGACAATACGGATAATGTCTTGGTAACGACCATCCTGCATTATCACATCTTTCATGCGGGCCGCCAGTGGCGCGACCACCCCATAGGAAAGAAGCACCCCAAGGAACGTACCCACCAGCGCGCCTGCGATCATTTCACCCAGAATGGCGGGCGGCTTACTGATGGACGCCATGGTTTTGATAACGCCCAGAACCGCCGCCACAATACCCAGTGCGGGAAGGGCATCGGCAATGCTCTGCAGGCTTTCTGAAATATGCAGTTTTTCGGACAGATTCTTTTTCAGTTCGCGGGCCATTACCTCGTCCAGCTGGTAAGGCTCTTCCATGTTAAGGCTGACCAGACGCAGGTAATCGCAGATCATGTTGCGCGTTTCCACGTCGTCACGCACGCGCGGCGCCAGAGCAAAAATGCTGCTTTCGCCGGGATTTTCAACATGCTCTTCCAGCGCCATGTTACCGCGCGCCTGCGCCAGACGCATGAAGCGAAACAGCGTCACCAGCAGTTCCAGATACGACTCCTTGTTGTGGCGCGGGCCACCCAGTGTCAGCTTCAGGTCAGACAGAAGCTGCTTGAGCGCATCTTTCGAGTTGGACATGACAAAAATGCCAGCCGCGGCGCCAAGGATGGTCAGCAGTTCGAACGGCATGGACGCAATCAGCGGTGCCAGCGCCCCGCCTGAGGCCACAAACGAACCGAAGACGCAGAGCAGCGAAAAAATAAGCCCCCCGATGAAAAGCATTAAGCTGTCTCCACTTCCATCCATTCACGCCGCGCGGCCCACACGCCAGGGCGGCAATTAAAACCTGTGCTCATATATTCCACGGCGGCCAGAAGAACCGCCATGTTTTTGTTAATCTTATTGAAGGCCAACCGGAGCCGCTGCCTGCCCTGCATCCTGCCCGTCACCCGCCTTCTCTGGCTGTGCCGTTGCCGCAGGCGCTTCAGCAGCCGGAGCCGGGGCTGCCGCACTGTCCGGCGAGGCTTCGGCTGACGGCTGAGTTGCAGAGGCCGGATCGAAAGCCGGGTCTACATACCGTCTGTGCATGATCAGCACTACTCTTCTGTTCCCTGCGGCAGACGGATCGGCCGGCACTGCCAGTTCCCGATCTGCCCGGCCTGAAACATTAACGATATTGCCATCCGGGTAGCCTGCATGCACCAGCACTTCACGCGCATGGTCGGCCCGCAGTGCTGACAGCGTCCAGTTGGACATGCCCCACTTCTTGCCCGGACGATAAGCCGCCGCATCGGTATAACCCACGATGGACAGTTTTTCCGGCATGGGGGCAAGCCATGCGGCAATTTCACCCAGCATCTTGCGCCCAAGCGGGTTGGGAGCTGCCGAGCCCGTATCAAACATCGGGCGGTTCTGGGAATCCTTCAATTCGATACGGATATCATCCCGCCCGACCCGAACCGACATATTGGATACGGAAGCCTGTAGATCAGGCTGCTGCTGCATCGATTTTTCAAGCCCCTGCACCATATGCTGCAGGTTGGACTGTTCCGCTGCCGCAGCGGCCGTGGGTGAACCACCCCCCACATACCCCACCTGTAACCCCGCACCACTCTGCGGCCCACCAATGGGTATGATGCTCGGATGCGAGGAATTGAGCTGCGCTCTGATACCGGCGGTAATATCGACAGAACCATCGGCCTGGGGCCCGGTCTGCTGATATTCATGCGCTCCGGCCTGCTTGTCCTTTGGCACCTCGGATGTTTCGCCATCCTTGATCCGCTTGACCGCCTCGCCGCCCGTCATGGGAGAGGGGGTCGTATCAAGCATTTCGGATGTCGGGGCGACATGGGTATCGCGGTCAGCCATGGGGTTAAAGAACTGGGCAATACCCTTACGCTGTTCATCCGTTGTGGCGTTGAGCAGCCACATGACAAGGAAGAACGACATCATTGCCGTCATGAAGTCGGCATAGGCGATCTTCCACGCGCCGCCGTGGTGGCCTTCGCCACCGCCGTCATCGCCGCGCTTGATGATAACCGGGGGTTTGTCGTTTCTTGCCATGGGGCGCTACCTCGGGCTTCAGCCCGCCTTGTGATGGGCCAGACCAACCCGCCGGGAAGGATCACCCCGGAAGGAAGCCCGCCCCGCATGGGTCAGGGAAATGGACGTATCCAGCCAGACTTCGCCACCAATGGCGCTCCAGCGACGGCAGAACGTAAAGTCCTCGCTCAGATAAGTGCCGGTTTCGGGGTCGATGCTGCCATCGAACAGGGCGTGGTATTCGGTATCGCCCCCGCTGCCTGCGGCATCAATCCGGCGGTAGGTGGTTTCAGGGTAGCTCTTGATAAGCATGCCGATAGCCTTGCGGCTGATCATCATGAAACCCGTACCCGCATAACGCGTTTTGAGCAGCGGACCCTTTTCCCAGGTCTGGTGCATTTCATCGGTTTCACCCACATACCGAAGCGACGCTGTTTCATGCCCTTCGCCACGCAGCACATTTTCCTGGGTATCCTTGTCCCAGAAACGCTGCTTGATCGGATACATACCCGCGACCACGTCCTTGTCCGCTGCCAGCAGGCGGGCGGGCGCTTCGGCCGGGAAACCGATATCCGCATCGATGAACAGAATATGCGAGGCATCGGAACGGGTATAGAACTGGTGCAGCAACGTGTTTCTGGCGCGGCTGATCATCGCGTCGTCACCAAGAAGAGACAGCGTCATCGGCGTCTGCATAATGCTGGTGCAGGCGATAACGGATTCCATGTATTCCTGCGTGACCATTCCCCCGTAACATGGGGTGGCAATAAAAATCTTCGCGGTCTGTTGCATGCGCTTTCCTAATCACTCACGGCCAGTAAAACTGGTGCCCTACCCGATCATATTGCGGTTCGTGTAACCAGCGATAGCCGTGCAGGCCTACTTTCTCAATAACGAAACATCTTTTCCGCCACCCGTGCGCCCGGTAGCACTGGCGCTCCGGCATACCGGCTCCGCCCCCCCCCTATCCGAACACTCCTCTCGCCCGACGCGACAGGTCATCCACCTCGTTCTGCTCCCTGCGGGCCTCTTTCTCGCGCTCTTCTTCCTGCCATCGGGCCAGCACAGCCTCGGCAGCTTTCAGGGCGGCGTTGGCCTGTGTCAGCCCTGCACGCGCCTGATCGGTTACGTGCTGTGCCTCCAGAACCAGCCGGTGAGCACGCTCGATAGCCTCTCGCCCGGCGGGCAACCAGTCGCGGAAATCTCCCAGACTGGTACGCCCTGCACTCACCTCGTGCTGCTCGTTTTCCAGTTGCTGCCTGCTTTGCGCAAGCCGCAACTCGGCAGCACGTTCATGAGCCAGCACGCGCCCCAGTTCGGCACGGGCCTGATCCACCTCCGTCTTGCGCAGGCGGATCAGGGACTGGAGCGCGCGGGCCCGGGGATTCATCCAGCACCTCAGCCACAGACAGCGCACCACGCAAAGCATCAAAACTTTCCGCCAGCGTTGCCTTTTCACCCCGCTGCTGCTTCAGCACGTTTTCAATCGCGGGCGCGACACGAATGGCCCTGTCCACCTGCGGATCATTGCCGGGGCGATAGGCGCCAAGGCGCACCATGTCCTGCATTTCTTCCCAAGTCGAAAGATCGCCCCGCGCTTCCTGCACCAGCGTATTTTCTTCCGGCGCGTTGCAGCCCGGCACAGTACGAGAAAGCGAGCGCAGCACGTTAATGGCCGGATAACGCCCTGATTCCGCAATCCGGCGTTCCATCACCACATGCCCGTCGAGAATACCGCGCACGGCATCGGCCACAGGCTCGTTATGGTCATCCCCTTCCACCAGAACGGAGAACATGGCAGTCATCTGCCGGCCTTACCCTCTGCATCCATCAGTCCGGGGCCTGCGCGTTCGAGCAGTCTGGGCAGTTCTGCGAACACGCTGGGTGGATACCCACGGGTAGCCGGCGGCTCCCCTGAGGACAGGCCAATTTCGCGCAGAGCCTGACAGAAGCGGGTTACGCTATCCATCAGCATCAGCACGGACTTGCCCTGATCACGGAAATACTCCGCCGCCGCCATAGCCGCATAAGCGGCCTCTCGCCGCATCAGGGGCGAGGTATCGGACGTGGCCACAACAACAACGGACTTAGCCAGACCTTCCGGCCCCAGATCGTCCTCGACAAATTCGCGCACTTCGCGCCCGCGTTCACCCACAAGGGCAATAACCGCCACATCGCACGCCGTGTTGCGCGCGAGCATGCCCATGAGCGTGGATTTACCAACACCAGAGCCTGCAAACAGGCCCAGACGTTGCCCCTCGCGGCAGGTAGCAAACAGGTTCAGCGCCCGCACGCCCAGATCGATCCTCGGCCCAAGGCGCGCGCGCATGGCGGCTTCCGGCGGAGGAGCATGGAGTTTCTGCACCACTCCACCGGGGGTAAGCGGCCCTTTGCCATCCATGGGGCGACCCATGGGATCAATCACGCGGCCTTTCCAGGATTCATTAACCAGCAGGGTGCCCCCTGCCCTCCGCCGCCGTTCCTCTGGGCCAAACATCTTGAACGAAGCCCGGCACCCCGAGCCAATGCCTTCGAGCGAACCAAACGGCATGGCGATAGCAATATCGCCCTGAAACGCCACAATTTCAGCTTCGGTCTCGCGCCCATCCAGCCCAAGCACCCGCACGCGGTCGCCCACGCCGGTAAAATCACGCAGGCCGCTCAGCGAAATGGAAAGCCCGGAAAGCCCCGTAACACGACCTTCCAGCACCCCGATGGGTACTTCGTCATGCTGTTGCCCCACCGCACGGCGGATGGCTTCAAACACATCGGGCACGGCGGTTGCCTGAGCGGCTGCATCCTGCTGCGGCTCGGCACCTTCGCCCTTGATTGCGTCAGGCCCCATTAAAGCCGCACCGGAACAGATACACCCACTCGCCTATACATTAGAACAGGGCAGAGTAGAGGCTGCTCGAACCGCTGGACGAACTGCTGACATCAAACAGTGCAGCAATGCCTTCACTGCTGTTGCTACCGCCGAACAGATCCATCGTGCTCAGCGCATCGTCAGAAGACTGTGGGTTAACCTGCAGCATCGCCAGATACTGCTCGGCATATTTCTTGATCCCATCAGCTGTTTTAAACTGCGAGAAATCAACCTTGCCGGTCAAAATCTGCACCTGCTGGCTGTAATCAAGTGCACCGATCTGGTCCGGGTCGTAACCCAGAACCGTTTCCACAACCTTGGTCAGCGTTGCATCCGACATAAGCTGGGTCAGCGAGGTCACGCCACTGATCTTGCGGGTAAAATACAGCGCATTACCCACACCATCCTTCTGATTGGCCTTGCTCTGCTCGTATTGAGTCTGCTCGAAATCATCCACCAGCGTAGACATATCCACACCATCGTAGCTGGTGGTGGTGCTGCTATTGCTGGTGAGAGTAGATTCCGTGGCTTTCGTCGTCATGGACAGAGTGGGAGAGTCCAGATTGACCGAATAGGTCACGCCACCCATGGTCGCTGTCAGGGCCGGAATCTTGTCCGTGGACATTCCGTTAACCTGCGACACACTGCCCGTGCTGTTAAAGGAAACCGTATAAACGGATGCGCTGGTAACCGACGTTGAATCATACGGGTTAACCAGCGACACGCTCCAGGTGGACGTGCCTGTCTGCGTCCATTTAACCGACATGTAGTTGCGTACAGAAGCCGGAATGCTGTCGCTATCATCCAGTGCCTGATCAGGATCAAGCGGCGAAGAAAGATAGGACTGGCCCGTACCCTTGGTCGTACCCAGAACAACCGAACTCATGGTGAGCGACGTGCCCGATCCGCTCAGGCTATCCGCCTGCGACGTGCTGGTTGTCTGCGTATCGCTTGTAGCCATGACCGTACCGCTGTCGGTGCTATTGACCGTGCCCAGAACCAGCTTGATGTTCTGCGATGTACCGTCGCTATCCGTCAGCGTAACGGGAATGAAGGCGGTAGAGCCGTCATCCGATGACGTGACAATGCTTTCGCCCGAAATCGCGTTGGAAACAGATGCAATGGAACCATCGGTATTGAAGGTAACGCTGTAGCTGTTGTTCGCAACCGCGCCATCGCCATCCGCATCATAGGCGCTGACAGTCCATGTCAGGGGGTCGCTGCTACTGCGGGTCCACTGAAGTGCCACATTCGTGGCATTACCCGATGAATCATACGTGGTCACACCAGCCGTCGTGTAGCTGTCCTGGCTGCTGGTAGAGGAAGGCAGCGTAGCTGTCAGGGTGAGCTGGGTTGTTTCCGTCGGGGTTGAAGCGACACTGACCTTGCTATCATCCGTTGTGAAAGGCGAAACCGTGGAAACGCCATCATGCTCGCTCCACACAGCAAAGGCCTTGGCAAAGGCCTGCCAGCTTGCATTGCTGGATTTGGATGCCAGCGAGGTGGAGGAAGACGGGTCCTGCGTGAGCAGATCCTTGATGATTGCTGTCTGGCCCGAGAGCGAACTGAGGCCGTAAGCCCCCAGCACAACCTGCAGAACCGAATAATTTTTCAGCAGCCCATCGACTGTCGTAATCGACCCCGCATCCTTCTCGAAGGTTGCGACCTCGTTAGCCGTAACGGAATCAGTCTTGGCGTAGTTCTGCGCGGCCGTGGTCTCGTCCTTCTGGGCGACGAGATAACTCGTAATGGGGGAGACAGTGCTGATGGCCATCCATCCAATCCTTTATCCCTGACCGCGACCACAGGCTTAACGCCCAGAGGCTGCTTACCCTTATGGCGACTAACATAGGCTGGTTAACAAGAGGTTAAGCGGATCGTCTCCACCCCCTGCCTGATCACGGAAAATCACATGCTGGAAAAACGAGGCTACCCGAATGGTATTCTAGGCGGGCACAACCATGAGCCGGCGCGCCAGCAAGGCGGCATCGCAACGAGTCGCTCCACCCCGCACGGAAGATGAATACCCGGCATAAGTCAGCGCCAGACCACAGGCGGCAGCCGTAATAATACTGCCAATGCGCCCAACCTGATCGAGCTTGGTAGCAATCATCCGCTCCGCACCCAGTTGCCCGTAAGCGGCGGCTGTATCGGCCGCCTCCTCCGCATCCATGCCGGCAGGCAACACCACAACAGGTGAAGCACCGGTCTGCCCGAGCACCTCAGCCACAACGGCAAGACCACCGGGGGCGTAAACACCCGCTTCGGGCATATCAAGCAGCACTGGCTGCGAGGCCTCCTTGCGCGCCATGACGGCCTGCACCGCTTCGATATTCGCGGCACGGAACACTGGCACACCGTAAGGCTTGAGCCATGCTGTCAACTGCGCAGCGCCCTCCGGTTCGGCATCACACGCAATGACAAGCGGGGCGGCATCCACATGGCGTTCGCGCAGAACGTGAGCAACGGCCATTCGGGCCAATGCCAGTGTCTGCCCACCACCTGAAGGGCCACAAAAAGCCAGAGGGGTAGTCTTTTCCAGCGCAAGCGGCGCGAAGGCCAGCAACCGCCCAAGCGCGCCCGACAGTTCTCCCTCCGACAAAGCTTCTGCCAGCGGGACTGGCACAGAATGCCATGCCAGCACATCAGGCAGGGTCATCCCACTAGGGACGGAAGAAGGCTGCCGCGCGCTCACCCAATCCGGCACAGCGGCAGCGCTATCGGTCTCGCGCCCGGTATCCCTTACACGGGTTTTACGTCGGCCTATGCCCGCCTTGCGGGTGCGCTGACGCCCCTGCACAAGCTCGGCACGCGGCAAAACCTTATCCATCATGCGTTACGCGACAGGTCATACAATAGTGGCAATCGTCTTGATTTTTGCGCGGGGGTAGATTTCGGTCTGCGCCAGCACCGACACAGTCGGGCGCACCCGCTCCACGATCGAACGCATGGATTCACGCATCGGGGCGGACACGACAACCACCGGCACCTCGCCATTGGTCGCCAAAGAGTTGAAGACCTCTCGTAGGCTGGCGACAAACCGGTTGAGCACGCTGGGGGGCATGGCTAAGCGCCGCTCCTCACCCTGCCCGGTCAGGTGCGTGAGAAACTCGCTTTCCCAGTCAGGGGAAAGCGTAATCATGGGAATGTAACCGCCCGGCCCCATCAACGCGTTGCAGATCTGCCGCGCCAGACGCACGCGCACATGACTGGCAATGGCGGGCACGGTACGCATACCAAGGCCACTGGCCTCCTGAATGCTTTCCAGAATAGTCGGCAGATCGCGGATAGAGACACGCTCAGCCAGCAGCGACTGCAAAACCCGCTGAATGGTGCTGAGGGTCACCTGCGAAGGCACAAGGTCATTCACCAGCTTCTGCTGTTCGCGCGGCAGGTCATCCAGCAGGGCCTGCGTGGCTACATAGGTCAGCAGATCAGGTAGGTTCTGCCGCACCAGTTCGCTCAGATGCGTAACCATGACACTGGCCGGGTCCACCACCGTGCATTTCATGGCGATGGCCGTGTTTTTCATGGCCGTATCAATCCATACGGCAGGCAGGCCAAAAGCGGGTTCGGTCGTTTTATCACCCGGCAAGGGCGGGGCTGTGCCCGCAGGGCTCATGGCCATAAGACGGCCGGGCTTGACCTCGCCCATGCCAATCTCGATTTCCTTGAGCTTGATCACATACCGCTCGGGCGGCAGCAGGATGTTGTCCTGAATACGGATAGGCGGCGTAACAAAGCCCATTTCGGTAGCGATTGTCCGGCGCAGGGCCTTGATCTGCTCCGTAAGCTGCGAATTATCACCCGTTGTCAGCGGCAGCAGACCAAAGCCCAGTTCAAGCCGCAACAGGTCAAGCTTGAGCACATCGGAAATAGGGGCCGTGGTGGGCTGGGCAGCGGCAACCTCCGTTACATCCCCATCGGCATCCTTGGTGGGGTCGTTGCGGCGCATCCATGCACCAGCACCGGCCACGACAGAAATTGCCAGAAACGGCAGCGCTGGCAGGCCCGGCAGAAGGGCAAAACACGCGGACAGCACCGCCGCCATAGCCAGAGGCTTGGGGTTACCCGCAAGCTGGCGCACCAGCGTTACGTCAGCCGAGCCATCCGTGCCACCCTTGGTGACAACGATACCCGCAGCGGTAGACACCAGCAGGGCAGGAATTTGCGAGACGAGACCATCACCTACGGTCAGGGTGGTAAACGTGCTAGCCGCCTCGCTCAGCGGCATTTCATAGCGCAAGACGCCAATAGCCAGACCGCCGACAATATTAATGGCCGTAATGATAATGCCTGCGATCGCATCGCCGCGCACGAACTTGGCTGCACCGTCCATGGCGCCGTAGAAAGCGCTTTCCTCTTCCAGTTCCTTACGCTTCTGGCGGGCCGCGCGGTCGTTGATGGCACCGGATGAAAGGTCCGCATCAATGGCCATCTGCTTGCCGGGCATGGAGTCCAGAAAGAAGCGTGCCGCAACTTCGGCAATACGGCCCGACCCCTTGGTGATGACCATGAAGTTCACCACCAGCAGGATACAGAACACGATCCCGCCGATAACGACATCGCCCCCCATCAGAAAGCCGCCAAACGCCGCCACCACATGCCCGGCAGCGTAAACACCCTCGCTACCATGACTGAGGATGAGACGGGTTGTGGCGATTTCAAGCGAAAGACGCAGCAGTGTCGTCAACAGCAGCAACGTAGGAAAAGAGGTGAAGTCCAGTGGCCGCTCAAGGAACAGCGCCACCATGAGAATAAGCACCGAGGCGGTAATGGAAACGGACAGGCCCATATCGAGCACGAAAGTGGGCAGTGGAATAATCAGGATCGACAGCAGCAGCAGAACGCCTAGCGCCAGCCCCACGTCGGTGCCCGGTATCAGCGTTTTACCAACACTCTTCCACGGCAGGTCGCGCCAGCCGCCATTGCGCAGCAAACCGGCCGACCGCCCGAATTCGCGCGAGGCGTCCACCAGCTTCTGACGCGCGGCAGTACTCTGCGCCACCAGCTTGTTACCAGCCGATTTCCGGGCCGGGGTGCCTTCGGCTGTATCCAAGTTTCACGTTTCCCTTAAAATGACCTGTCGTGCCATCATGCGCGCTCCATGCCTTCCCTGTCGGGGCTGATGGAACCTCCGTGCAGGACACGGACACTCTTTTCCTATCAGAAAGCGCCGCCATCACCAATGCAGAACTACGCTCTGGCGCACACGCTTTCCCGCACGGCACCACCATGACAGAACCATGCTCTTCCGGTTATGGTATGGTGCAGCACGAACCTCCCGCCGGTTCGAACAGAGACAGGACACATCAAGCATGACGGCTCAACCGGGCGCAGAGACCGCTTCCGTTACCGAAAAAGAAATAGAGGACCTGAAGGCCCACCCGACACCCCACAGCCTGTATGGCGTTGGTGTTAAACTTTTTCTGGAACAGCGGGGCACGGAAGCCTTTCCGCTCATTCTCGACATTGTCGGCAAGCATCTTGATGACACAACCATGGTCGCTGCCGCTGCCAGCATGCTGTGGGAATACACCGCCCGGCATGATGTGGTGGTGATTCTCATGCGCCATGTCGTCCAGCGCGAGCCCTACAACCTGCCCGCCAAGCTGTCTCTGGCCAATTCCCTCATTACCACTGGCGAGGAAGCCGAAGGCTATGGTCTGTTCGCGACACTGATCGAACAGAACCCCACACGCCGGCTGATCTGTGCGAGAACCTTTCCAAAGCGTTGCTCGATACTGGCCGCTTGATGAGGCCATCAGAATTCTAGAGTTCTGGCACCAGACGGGCGAGGAGACCTTCGCTCTTGTCAACAACATGGCCTGCGCCTTGCAGAATGTCGGCCGCTCGCGTGAAGCGCTGCCATGGTTCCGCCGTGCTGTGGAACTGGCAAATGACAAGAAGCGCCCCGCCTTTGGCTACGCCGTCTCGCAAATCAAGGCCGGGGATTTCAAGGAAGGCTGGCACAACTACGCGCAGCGCGACCCGATTGTGGATAACGAGGCGTGGTGGTTTATCACCCTACCCCGCCTGCGTCAGGGCGATGATGTCGCAGGAAAACGGGTCATCCTGTATCAAGAACAGGGCTTTGGCGACACGCTCCAGTTCATTCGCTCCGCCGCATGGCTGATCGAGGCCGGGCTGATCTCACCATCACCGTACCCCGTCCGCTGGTGCGCCTGCTCGCCCAGTCCTTCCCCCGAGCCACCGTAAAAGAAATCCGCAAATTCGGTGAAAACCGCGAAGAAGGGTACGACTACTCGGCCCCCATTCCCGACCTGCCCTATATTGTGGGCGTTGTGTCAGACGAGACCATTCCGGCCAATATTCCCTACCTGCGGGCAGACCCTGCCGATATCGAAAAATTCGCCGCCATGCTCCCGCCCGGTCGCCCGCGTATCGGGCTGGTCTGGGCAGGTGCGCAGCGCATCAAGGCTGAATTTGTCCTGACCGACCGGCGGCGCTCCAGCAACCTGCAAGATATGGCCGCCGCCCTGACGCCGGTAGACGCCACCCTTGTCAATCTCCAGTTCGG
This sequence comes from Acetobacter papayae JCM 25143, assembly GCF_000613285.1. Taxonomy (GTDB): domain Bacteria; phylum Pseudomonadota; class Alphaproteobacteria; order Acetobacterales; family Acetobacteraceae; genus Acetobacter; species Acetobacter papayae. Next base: position 42,829 of record NZ_BAIN01000010.1, read on the forward strand.
CCCCCCGCACCAGCAGATTCTGGCATGGGAAGGTCAGCCCATTGCCGACCCCATGCGCAGTGTGAACGACATGGCGGATACGGCTGCCATCATGGAAAATCTGGACCTGATCATTTCGGTGGATACATCGCCCCTGCATCTGGCAGGTGGACTTGGCCGCCCGACATGGCTTGTCAGCCGCAGGGATGCCTGCTGGCGCTGGCGCGACGAAGGCGATACCACGCCATGGTATCCCGCATGCGGATTTTCCGCGCCAAGGAACTGTCATTTATCCCGACATGGAAAGAAGTCGGCGCTGCCCTGCACGAATGGGTAGCCAACTGGAAAGCGCCCTAAACTTCCAAAACCGCCCCCTTAAAAACGGGGGCGGGCTTCTCAGTCCGTTGCGAACTTGCGAGGAACAGCGAGCGCAACGGGCGATGCCCGGTAAGAGGCCAGAGAGCGGCCCCGCAGCCCTGCGGTGGCAGGCTTACGCGCCACAGGTTCCGAAAAACTCCGCATACCCATAAACGGATGAAAGACCTGTGCAGGAGCGGGACGCTCATCAGAAGCCACCTGCTCGCCCCCCTCAGAGGGCTTGAGGATCGTGGGCTCACGGCTCGCGGCCGGCAGCACGGGCGAATTAAACAAGGGCGAACCCTTGGCCAGCAGCCCGGCGCCCGTCTTATGCTCAGCATTGGCTGGCTCGTGGCCATCCTGCGGAACAGCCCAGGCTTCCAGCACCTTCCACTGATACGGCGTGCCGACACCCGGTGTCTGGGAATGATAGGCCGCAGCGGCACGGGGCCAGCTTCCCGTCTTGTCGTACATCTGCCGCAGGAACAGGCCGGCATACTGTGCGTTGCGCACCGGATCAAACGCTAGCTCGACCGATGGAAAAGCATCGGGGTGCTGTTGCAGGTTGATCTGCATACAGCCCACATCCAGAGAGTTTACCCCCTGATCGCGGAACGTCTGCACGGCGGCCACGGCCTCCTGCTTGCTCTGGTAATAATGCCCCACACCGGCGGCGGTAATGGTCCATGGCCATGGCGCAACCACGCCATCGGCCTCAACACGCCCGCTCTCTACCTTGCTCATGGCAAACAGAAAGCCTTCGGGTATGCGCTCGGCACGTTCAGCCTGCGCTGCTGCCGTAATGCACGACATAGCCTCGGGCGATCTGGCCTCGGCACTCTGCCCGATAGCCAGCAGCGCTCCAAGCACCATCAGGCCGAAGCGGGAATAGGGATTGAAGACGGACATGCAGCTTCCTTACAGCATTCAGGCCGCCAGAGCCAGAAAGACGGCATGCCATAATAATTTCATCATCCCGAGCGCCGTATCCGGCAGAAACCGATCTGGCGCATGGACAACTAGCCATTGAATGTCTGCGCCATGCCGAGTATCTTAACAAAGCCGTGGCCCTGATGAAAACGGCTGTGGTCAGCAATGCTAAAAGGTGAGCAGTTCTATGAGGAATCGCCTCAAGGCGAACATTGGCCCCCACAAGCGCGCCTGCTCTCCCACTCAGGGTTTTACTGCATGCCGCTGGCTTCATGTCAGATCAAAACAGGCTTTGTCCGCGCTGGTAGCGGCACTTTTCCTGACTGCTACACTCCCCCCAGCCCCAGCCCGAGCCGCCATTGTCCGTATCAAGGACATTGTCGATTATGAAGGCGTGCGAGACAACCAACTCGTCGGATATGGTCTGGTAGTCGGCCTGAACGGCTCGGGCGATCGTCTGACCAATACGATCTTCACCCGCGAAACGCTTATCGCATGCTCAACCGTCTGGGCGTTAACATCCGCGACCGGCAGATCCAGTTGCAGACCCATGACGTGGCCGCCGTGATGGTAACGGCGACACTCCCCCCCTTCTCGCATGGGGGTGGGCATATTGACGTCACCGTCTCCGCCGCGGGCGATGCCCGCGACCTGACGGGCGGCACGCTGCTGGTTACCCCCCTGCAGGCAGCCGATGGTGAAGTCTATGCCGTGGCGCAGGGCTCACTTGTCACTAACGCGTTTTCAGCGGCAGGGGCCGGGGCCAGCGTCTCGCAGAACATCCCCACCAGCGGCCATATCGCCAATGGTGCGGTGGTGGAACGTGAAGTGCCAGTCTCGCTCGGTTCGGGCGGGCTTATCCATCTCTCGCTCCGCAACCCCAATTTCACAACCGCGACCCGTATTGTGGAGGCTATCAACCGCTCCATTGCCCGCAACATGGCCCGCGTTGAAGACCCCCGCACCATCGCCATCAACCTGTCCGGTCGTGATCCAGCCCAAACCCTGTTCCGCATTGGCGATCTGACGGTCGAGCCCGATACCATGGCCAAGGTGATCGTGGATGAAGCCAGCGGCACCATCGTCATGGGTGATAATGTGCGTATCAGCACGGTGGCCATCGCCCAGGGCAACCTCACGATCCAGATTACGGAAACGCCGCAGGCTTCCCAGCCGGGGCCGTTCTCCAACGGCACCACCGCCATTCTGCCGCGCACACAGATCAACGCCAGCACGGGCAGTTCGCAGCGGCTGGGTATCCTGCGTGAAGGGCCTACGCTGGCCAGTCTGGTTTCGGGCATGAACGCCCTTGGCATGGGCCCGCGCGACATGATCAGCATTCTGCAGGCCATCAAGCTGACGGCGCGCTGCAGGCCGACCTTGAGGTGAGGTAAGACATGAGTTCAGCCATTCTTTCAGCGCTGTCGAATAATCAGCAAGCGCTCTCATCTCAGTCCAGCCTGACGCCTGCCCAGCTTGAACAGGCACACAAGGCGGCAGTGGATTTCGAAGGCGTGACAATAGGCGAAATGCTCCAGCCTATGTTCGATACCGTCGATATGTCCGATTCGATGTTTGGCGGCGGCGCAGGCGAAAAGCAGTTCCGCGACCTTCAGGTGCAGGAAATGGGCAAGCAGATCGCTAATAGCGGCGGTCTGGGCATTGCCAACAACGTGTACCGCCAGTTGCTGGCCATGCAGGAACAGGCGCAGTCATGAGCGCCACCCTGAGCAAGCAGGAAAGCCTGATCCTGCGCAGCTTTCAGAAAGTGTGCCGGGTTCTTGAAAAAGAAAACGACTTTCTGGCCGAACTGAAGTTCCAGAAAATCACCGAACTGCTGCCTGCAAAGCAGAAAGAAATCGCAGCGCTTGAAGGCGCTCTGGTCGAGCGCACGAAAATACTGGCGCAAACCGGGCAGGAAAACACAGCACTCCCTGCGGATCTGGAAAAAGCGGCTGAAGAATTCAAAAGCCTGATCGCCATCAATCAGCAGAGGCTGCAGCAGGCTATCGACACACAGAACAGCGTCATTCAGCTTATTCTTGAAGCCGCGCAGGAAAGCATCACCGGCTATGCCGCGTCTGGTCATTACGTGCAGGACCATCGGGCGCAGGGCGCCATGACCCTGCGCAGCGACGTATAAAGCTTTTCCTACCCGCTTCTTTTTTACCTACGTGCATTTTCAGGATCATACATGGACAAGTTTTTTATCAGCCTCGACAGCGCTCCCGAACGCAGCGAGTCTTTCCAGCGCCTTAACGCCCATGTGCCTGATATCGTGCCGTTCAAGGGGCTGGACGCCACATCCGTGGATATTGCCGCCATGAAGCAGGCTGGGCTTGTTGCCGAAAGCTGCCTCTTCTCCCCCGATGCGCTCGCCAGCGCGCTCAATCATGTTTCGCTCTGGGGCACGGTCATGCGCTCCGGCACCGGCGCTTATGTGTTTAGCGACCGCACAGTGCTGTGCCGTAACTTTGTGGACGCCAGCAAGGAAATCATTGAAAAGCTACCCGCCAACTGGGACATCGTCTGTTGGGACTGGGCGGGCGACAATGTCATGCAGTATGAGCTGCTGCCCGGCGTTACCCATGCCACGACCATGTATTTTCAGGATTCCGTGCAAAAGCACGTCAAGGACTTCAACAAGGTCGGCATTGCCTCCCTGCCCTTCCGCCTTGTGCAGATGTTCGGCTTTGGCAGCTATGCCATTTCGCCTCAGGTGCCGCCAAGCTGATCAAAAGCTGCCTGCCCCTGAATACAGAAGAAGTGCTGCATTACTGCCTTGGCGGCCAGATGCTTGAAGCAACTGACCTCAGTATTCTGATGAACCGTTACTACATGGATATCAGTGCGTTTGTCAGCGTGCCCCCACTCAGCCTGTCTGACATGTCTGCACCGGTCTGAAACCCGGAGGAGCTTCACATGCGCTTCACCTATTTCCGTGCTGATACGCCTGAACAGCGGCGCTACAGGCCTGTGGGCATGGCGTTTGCCGCCTGCCTGACACTGGCCGGATGTGCAGGCTCCCCCGCCACGCCCTATCTCAAAGAAGAGATGAAGCTGTCAGCGGCTGGTTTTGTCGCCCATGCGGCTAATACAACCGCCCGCTACGCCATGATGAATACACTCCCCCCCGGAGAGCTGACATACCGGACCTCGTCCGTTGGGCCGGTTTATGTCTATGCGGACCCCATCGCCTGCGGTTGTGTCTATATGGGGTCAGACATTGCTTACCGCACGCTGGTTTCCGCGGCTGAGGCCGAGGCACGGCAGAATAAACAGAACTACAAGCCCGATTACACCCTGCCCAGCATGCCGCAAATGGCCGATGAAACCCGCCGCGATACAGCGGAATGGGACTGGAGCGCATGGTCTGCCAGCGCTGATCCAGGGCCAAGCCAGCCCCAGCATGTCATAGGCGCTTACTGGTAAATACGTTTACCTGACAGCAGGAAATAAAAAGCGGGAGCGTGCATCGTAACGCGCGCTCCTTACTCTCCCTGCCTGCCCAGAAAAGTCTGTTCCAGCATCTGCATATACGGGCGTTTGCGCAGCCGTGCATTGCCCGATGCCGCCTTGCCACCAGTAGCAACCGTAGTGGTGCCACCAGCATTACCGCCAGCGTTACGCGATGCAGCAGGAGCGGCTTTTTTACCATCCCTGCTGGCCGCATCCGTTTTTTTGGTAACGGTCTCGCCTTATCTTTCTGCCCAGACGCGGCTTCTTCCACTGCCTTGCCTGCAACGGGCTGTTCCGCATCAGCCGGATCACCGGCCTGCTTTTCCAGCGGTTCTTCGCCCTGCGGTGCCGATACCTCAGACTGTTCGGCTTCCTGCGCTGCGGTTTTTTCTTCACGCAGTTGCTCAAGACGCAGATCAGCCGCTTTCTCGATCAGGTTTTCGAGCCTTTTTTCCTGAACCGGCAACTGCGTTACCAGTGCTTCCAGCCTGTCTGCTGCGGCATCCGCCTTATTGACTACACTGTCGAGTTCAACCCCGGCGAGCTTAGCCTGCTCCACCATGCGGCTGAGCGGACGCCCGCTGACCTCGCCTGCAATACGCAGCTTTTCAACGCCCTGATCAGCACTTTTGACGCTGCTTTCCAGTTTTTCAACCAGACCCAGCAGGCTTTCGCGGTCACGCTTGAGGTTGGACAGCACCCGGCCAAGATAGAAACTGTAGACTATTCCCAAAAACAGGAAAATCGACAGCACGACCTCAATGATCATCTGGATCTGTGTCAGCATCTGTCTGGTGTCCTTCAGTCTGACCGGGTTGACAGGTTACGCATCGGATACAGACATATCCTTGCGCCGTATAGCATTTAAGCCGTTTTAGCGACGGCCTCGGCCGGGGCTGGCGTTGCAGCCGGGGCATCGGGCCCCGGGGGGTGCGGAAGATGCGGGTCAGGCGGCAGCAGACGCCGCTCTATCTTGACAGCGGAACTCCCGTGCAACTGCCCAAGACGCCCCTGAAACAACTGCGTCTGCCCGCACTGGAGCCTGACATGAATAGGCGTGCCTGCGCGATGCGGGAAGGTTATCTGCATACCGGGTTTGATACCCAGCACTTCCGCCAGCGGCACGGTTCTTTCTTCCAGCACCGCGGAAACCTCGACATCCGTTTCCATGATTTCGGATATCAGGTGATTTTCCCAGATTGAATCACGACCGAACCGCTCGCCCATGAACTGCTGGGAAAGCTGGTCACGCACGGTTCAAGTGTTGCGTAGGGGATAATCAGATCCAGATTGCCGCTACGGTCTTCCATGTCGATATGCAGCTTGGTCATGACCACGGCGTTGGACGCACGGGCAATCGCTGCAAACCGGGAACTGACCTCCAAGCGCTCAAACGCCAGATCAATCGCACAGACAGGCTGAACGCCGAGGACAGATCATCCAGCGTGAGCGTAATCAGTTTTTCGATCAGCGCACGTTCAATGGCTGTATGCGGGCGGTTTTCTGGTCCGGCATGCCCGGTGCCGCGTGGGCCACCCATAAGGATGTCGATAATGGAATAAGACAGCGAGGAATCAACAACCACAAGCCCGTAATTCTCCCACTGCACCGCCTTGAACACGGCAAAGAGCGAGGAAGAAGGAACGGTGTTCATGTAATCGCCAAAACACATGGAGCGCATGCTCTCCATCGTGATTTCGACGTTGTCATTGGTAAAGTTACGCAGCGTGGAAGACAGGAGCCGCACAAGCCGGTCGAAAACGATTTCGAGCATCGGCAGGCGCTCGTAAGCAACAAACCCTGCCTTGATGATACGCTCTATGCCTGTTTCTTCACGCACAGGGTGCGCTGAAAACGTATTGCCCAGCAGACTGTCGATTTCGGACTGGTCGAGCACATGCCCGCTCATGGAAGCAGCATCATGCTCCGCATCATCGTGCTCATCCTGTGCGGAGGCTGCGGCCTCTACATGATCAGACTCTTCGGCATGCGAGGCCTGCATGTCCGCGCCGACATGAGCCTCATCCGTGGTTGCCTCATGCGGCTCGCCACCAGCCATCGTGTCTTCTGCATCCTGCATGTCGTTTTTCGCCACGGTTTTAATAAATTAGCCCAAATGCACCAGAAAACCCCACCCACAAAAAGACCACGGGCCTACTGGACAAGGAATTCGACAAAATACAGGTTTCTGACTTCCAGCGGCGCTAGTTCCACCCTCAGGCGGCGCATAATGCTTCATGAAGCCGGTAAATACCGTTGCCACGGATATCCTGCGGGCGGGTTTCGTGCAGGTATGTCTGAAAAATATCCTGAATCTGCGGCACGATATTCTGCAAGGCCGCCTCGTTCGGGGCTCCGACAACTTCCACCTTGGCAGTCAGTTTGACATAAACCGGCCTACCATCGCCACTATCAAGGTTGGAGACAATGGTGGGGATACCCAGAATGATCGGCGGATGCAGAGCATCCTGTGCCATCTTGCTATTGCTGGCCATTGTGCTGCCAACAGATTTGAAGAACCTGTCCTTCGCCCAGAAGCCACCGCCCACCAGCAGAAGAAGCACGACCACAACCACGCCGATAATGACCAGCTTCTTTTTCTTGGCCGCACCCGCATGTGCATCCGCGGCATTAGCGGCAGCTGCGCCGTCGGTTACAGTTTCACTCATTTCTGGGCGGCTCCGGTATCATGAGAACACGTATGTAGTACGGTCACTCTAGCGAGAGTTCCATGCGGGCTCAATGGCTTCGACCTGCCATGAACCGTTAAATCATGAATGAAACGACGGCTCACGGCAGCACAAAGCCCGGAACCGGAAATGTAAAACGGCCTTACACTTCTGCACGAAGCATAAAGCCGCATTACTCTGTACCAGACACAAAGCGGGAAACCCGAAGCCCCCGCCCGTTCAGGCCCAGCTTACTGGATCATTGCGATCGTTGCCTGAAGCATCGTGTTGGCCGACGTCACCACCTTGGTGTTAGCCGTGTAAGCTTCCTGCGCCACGATCATGGAGGACAGATCTTTCGTCAGATCGGTTGTTGAGGATTCAACATAACCGACCGAAAGCGTGCCCGTGCCATTTTCGCCAGAAACACCAATATTCGCATTGCCTGAAGACGTTGTGGCCACATAAGCCTGCCCGTCCACAGCTTCCAGACCGTTCACATTGGCAAAGTTAGCCAGCGCGATCTTGCCAATCAGCTGCGTGCCGGTGCTGAACTGCGCCATGACGGAACCATCGCTGGTGATTTCCGCACCTTCATAGGTGCCGGTGGAAATGCTGTCGCTGGTAATCGCGGTGGTGTCGGTATAGGGCGAAGAACTACCGAGTTTGACCGAGCTGGAGGTCAGGTTCATCGTCTGGGTTGTGCCACTGGAATCCGTAAAGGAGATGCTGCCAGTGGTGGAGCCATTGATGGTGTCGATGGAGCCATCGGACTTGAACGTCACCTGAGCCGTGGTCGAGTCAGACGTGGAGGTTGAATACGGGTCCACCAGCTTGACGGTCCAGGTCTGTTCGTCGTTCACGGTGGAGGCTGTCGTCGTATTCTTGGTCCACAGGGCCGAAACTGTGCTGCCGTCAGACAGTGTCAGCGGCGTGGTCATGTAGGTGTCGTCCGTGCCGGTTTCCGCAGCAATATTGACCGCACCGCTCGTGGAATCCATGGTCAGGGTATTGCCGGTGCCCGCAACCAGAGTGCTACCCTGCGACGTACTGGCCGTGCCGCTGCTCGAAGTCGCAACCACTGTACCGCTGGTGGAACCAATGCTCCCCAGATCAAGCTTGATGGTCTGGGCCACGCCGTTATACGTCGCGGTGATAGGAATTTCAGCCGAGGTGCCGGTCGTATTGGCCACAACCGAACCGGTTGCATCCGTAACCGACGTCATGGCACCAGTGCTGCTGTCGAAGGTGACGATGTAGGGCGAAGGCGATGCATTGCTGATCGCGCCGCTACCATCGGCATCATAAGCCTGCACAGTCCATTTGGAGCTATCAGACGTGCTCTGCGTCCATACCAGACCGATCTGATGCGCCGTGCCCGTGGAATCGTAAACGGTGGTCGGAGCCGTGGTGTAGGTCTGATCCGTGCCCGTTGACGTACCCACCGTGGAGGTTGACGTCAGGGTCGTGGTTTCTGTCGGCTTGAACGTCACGTTGGAAACGTTGAGCTGCGTCAGCGTTGTGCCAAGCGTGCCGGTGGACTGATCCACCATATAGCCTTCAAGGTAATACCCACTGGTGTTGACCAGATAACCGGACTTGTCCTCATACACTTCGCCGTTGCGGGTGTAGTAGGTCTGGCCGCTGCTCGTTCCCTTGGAAACGACAAAGAGCCCGTCGCCCGAAATCGAGGTCGCCAGCGCATCGGTGCTGGTGGAGGACGTCCCCTGGTTATCCACGTGCTGGATGGTCAGGGCAGCGACAGAATCGGAAACATCGGCCGAGGCGCTGTTACCGCCCGCACCCGCCACAAAGTCCTGAAAGGCCGTTGTGGTCGCCTTGTAGCCAACGGTCTGGCTATTGGCGATGTTATTACTGAGATTGGTAAATGCGGTCGACTGCGCGTTAATACCGCTTACGGCCGTTGAAAGGGCATTGAAAACCGACATGAGCTGTCCCTGCCTTGCGCGCGCTGCTGTCCGTCCCGTCCGCTTTTCAGCAGAATGACCGTTTACCCTGCCCCTACCACCCTGCACGGGGAAAGCAGAAACCGGATTCCCGACCACACGAGCATGGAATGGCGGCTGAAACATTCCCAGCGCGACACATACTGCCTTGCGTTTGATTAGTGAGTAGCATGCCTGCCATGAAACGCAAGGTTTTCCTAACTATTACCCCCAGAAAACTGCGCCTTCGGGTCAGGAACGCTTAATTCCGCCGCACAACCCGCGATCCGGGGGTTTTGAGCTTCATCACATAGGCAATGATCGCCGCGACAGGCTGAAAATATTCGGGCGGGATCTCGGAATCCACTGGCAGGGTATACAGGCCACGGGCCAGTGTCGGGTTACGCACCACGGGCACTTTTGCATCTTCCGCTGTCATACGGATACGCGCCGCCAGATCATCCATACCCTTGGCCACGATCCGGGGGGCTGTATCAGTGCCACTCTGATATTCGAGCGCCACGGCGTAATGGGTCGGGTTAGTGACCACAACCGTGGCGTTTTTGACTGCCTGAAGCATACGCTGCCGCGCCCGCCTGCGGCGAATCTGCTGCCGCTTGCCTTTGATATGTGGATCACCCTCGGTCTGCCGGGTTTCTTCCTTGATATCCTGAAAGCTCATCCGCAACCCGGTCATACGGTGATAGCGGGTCCACATGTCATCCAGCAGGGCAATGCCGCTCTGCACCACCAGAATTGTAAGCGTTGCGTACAAAAACCACGACACCAGTTCCGATGTCAGATGTGTAAAGCTCCAGCGCTCGGCCTCCGGCGCCACATGAACCGTACCTTTGGCCACCCCATACAGCAGCAGACCAAACACACAGAACTTGATCAGGCTTTTGAGCACTTCCACCAGATTGGTGACACTGAATACCCGTTTGATCCCTTTCAGGGGGGAAAGGCGCGTGATGTCGAATGCAACAGCTTCCGGCCTAAACAGAAAACCTGTTTGTATAAAACCAAAGACTACAACCGTAACCATAATGACCAGCACCAAAGGCCCGGCTAGTCGCGCCCCTTCGATCAGCGCCTGCATGGTTGCGCCATATATGGCAGCATTATCTTGGGGAATACCGTCAAAATGTTCCATGAGCGCGCGCATACGGTGCACAAACACCCGCGCCGCTTCTGCTGTTTCCATGGTGAAAACCATAAGAAACAGAGCCAGAACAACAAACATCTGCAATTCGCGCGACTGGGCAACATTACCCTCCTCGCGCGCGGTTTCAAGCCGTTTGCCTGTCGGGTCTTGTGACCGCTCGCCCCCGCCGGCTCCTTCTTCCGCCATGGCAACCCGCCCCTAATGCCGCGTTGGGCCTGCCCCAATACCGGGCAGTCCCAAAAGCAGATCGCCCATTTTTTCCTGCCAGACCCCGGACATAACCTGCAGCAGCACGGCCAGCAGCAGAACGCCCCCAAGAATCTGGGCAGGCATGGCAATGCCATACACCTGTATCGTGGGCAGCAGACGGTTAAGCACACCCAGCATGGCCGGCCACAAAGTGCCAATCAGCACAAAAGGGGCGGCAAGCTGCATGGCCAGAGCAAAACTCTGCGCCGTGGTGCGGATTACGCTACTGGCCATATCGTCAATCATGGGCATCTGTCCGGGCGGGAACAGGGTGTAAGACCCCACAACAGCAGCCAACGGCAACACATAAAGCCCGGTAGACAGGAAAATGACCGGCACCATGGAGGCACCCAGATGGCTGAGCGCTGTACTGCCCGCCCCCAGTTCCGCATCCGGCTGCAAAACGCTAGCTAGGCCGGTCAGTACTGCGATGATCTGCATGGCGATGTTCATAGCCAGCGCAATCAGCTTGGCCAGCCAGCCGATAAACCCGCCGCACAGCAGTTCACCTGCAATAATCGCCACAATCAGGAACGGACGGTGTATGGCCGCCCCCGTTACTAGAGAGAGCTTATCCTGCACGACCGGCAGAATGGCAAAAGTTGTTACGAGCGCCACCCCTGCCCGCACCTGCATGGGCGATGTCTGCTCCCCCAGGCCGGGAGATGTCATGACCAGAGCACTCACCCGGCAAAGCACCACCAGAAACATGGCAGCCAGTTCGGCCACGGAGCCACCGGGGAAAAGGGAGGTTATAGCCATGTCCACACCAGCCCCTTACGCGCTGGCCACCCCATTACGAACCGCCAACCAGAATCATCTGATCGAAAATGGTGTGGGCGTAGGTATTGAGCGTGGAATACATGAAAGACCCCGTCAGAAGCAGGGCCCCAATGGCAGCAATAAATTTCGGCACAAAGGAAAGTGTTGCTTCGTTGATCTGCGTCATAGCCTGAAACAGCGAGACGAGAACACCAGCACAGAGGGACGCCAGAAGCGACGGCGCCCCCATTTTTACGGCAACAACCAGCGTCTGTCGCAATATTTCATGGACATCGACCGTATGGTTCACGGAACCATGCCTTAGATCGACATTTTCATGACATCCTGATACGCCTGCACGATCTTGTCGCGCACGGTCGTAACGCTCTGCAGGGTCAGTTTGGCTTCTGCTACCGAGGTAGCGATATCAGTCAGGTTACCCTGCCCGGACACACCAAGTGCTGTCTGGGCTTCGGATGTTTTCTGGGTCTGGATCGCACTCTGAATGGCCCCGTTCAGCACAGAACCAAAGCTGGAAACAACATCGGAAGAAGACCCCGTACTCTCATCACCCGCCAGACCATCGGTGGACGCATTAAGGGTCTGCTGTGTCTGCCCGTAAGCATTAAGCGCATCAACACTGCGCGTCGCGAGGTCGCTCGTTATCATTTCAGGCCCTGTGTCTGATCCGCCAAAATCGCCACCGGCAGGGCAAAACCCCGCCTGATACGTACCGCGTGTAAACTAGCCATTAAGACATCACAAGACCAGAGTCTTTTCACCACCACGCCACACTGTCACACTCTTTTCCCGCCCTGTGTGATAGCGACGAAACAGCAGACAAAGACCACATCCACCGGCAAGGCAGGCAAATCCCTCGGCCCTTTAGCTGCATAGTCATGGCAAGATTTTGCAGGATACGGTACTCTGCCGCCCAAGACAGACATGCTCCACTCCGATCAGGGCGCGACAGCCAGCCCGGCAGACCACGGGCCAGCAAGGCCATTCGAAAGCAGGAATTTTAAACGCATGAGGCATTCACTCCCGCTCGCAGGCATCGTGGCACAGTATAAAGCCATACGCACGGCATCCCTGCTTGGCGGCATGGTCACTCTGGGCCTGCTCGCATCGCAGGCCCATGCAACTGGCAAAGCTGCACAGGACATGTCAGCAGACATGGCAGGCCACCACTCCGATATGCCCAATGTTGGTGATGATGGACTGCGCTGCCCCGCCGGAGCCGTACATATTGCGGAAGTGCGCGGCATACTCCGCCAAGGGGGCGATTCCGGGCAGGATCAGCTTCTTGGCGCTGCCTCTGTCGAAGTCTGCGCCAATGATGCCACCAAGTTTTCCGATATCGTCATCCGCGGGGCTTCCACGGCTGATACGGGCAACACATCAGCAGGCGAAAAAACCGGCGTGGATGGCACAATCCAGATTCGTGGCCGCACCGCGCAGATGGACTCCAACATCTATGCCCCTATCAGCGCTGCGGATCTGGCGCAGTGCGCCCAGCAGCAGGACTCCGCGCCCCCGGCCCAGGATGGAGCCGCCGTCTGCAAACCCCACCCCTTTGTGGCCAGTTTTTCCGGCACATGGGTTTTCGGTATCGGAAAATGGACAAATTTTCACGTGGGAACGGACACCGCCGGGAACCCCATAACGCTGATGGTCCGCATTTCCAACGGACCGCTCGAATAAGAAAATCCATTCATTTCAGTGTGTTATAAAAAATATCGGGCTTTTTTGTTTTTTTCGTCCTGACAGAATGAAAGTCAAAATCTGGTAACTTTCTCTTAGCCATTTCGGGCTTTACTGACCAAGAACTGGCGAGGGCCAGTCCGATTTGGCATGGAGAATACTCGTGACTCTTTCAATTAACACCAACGCCTCCGCACTGGTCGCCATCGAAACCCTGGACGCAACCCAGACCTCGCTGAGCAACACCGAAAACGTCGTTTCGACCGGCAAGAAGGTCAACAACGCTTCTGACAACGCCGCTGCTTACTCCATCTCCCAGCAGCTGAGCGGTCAGAACTCCGGCCTGAGCGCCGTGAACTCCGGCCTGACCTTCGCCGCCCAGGTTGTTAACACCACGACGACCGCCGTCAGCAGCATCCTGACCGACCTGAAGTCCATCCAGGGCCTGGTCAATACGCTGACCAACAACCAGACCAGCAGCAGCAGCATCAGCGACACCAGCGACTCCATCACGCAGACGCTGAACGCCATCAACGTTATCGCTCGTAACGCCACGCTGAACGGTGTTAACCTGCTGGTGAACAGCGCCACCGATGGCGTTGGCATCCAGGGCACCAGCCTCACCTACCTGACCAGCCTTGGTGGTGACACGAACGTCATCAGCGGCCTGCACACGGAAATCTCCGGCGCCATGACCTCCGGCGCTCTGGGCACCTCCTTCACCTACGCTGCTGGCTCCGGCTCCAGCCTGACGGACGCCCTGGGCCTGACGAGCGGTCTGGCTTCCAGCGACGCCGCCAGCGCCAACATCTTCGTGACCTCGGGCAACAGCCTGAACACCACGACGTTCGCCTCCGGCGCAGCTGGCAGCACGGCTCAGCAGATGGTGGCCCTGATCGAACAGGCCATCACCGCGATGACCACGATCGCTTCCAAGCTGGGTTCCAACTCCTCCATCATCTCCAGCATGTCCAGCTTCGGCACCACGCTGTCCGACAACATCACTCAGGGCGTTGGCGCTCTGACCGATGCGGACATGTCTGCCGCCAGCGCTCAGCTGACCTCGCTGCAGACCAAGCAGTCGCTGGCCATCAAGTCGCTGACGATCGCGAACTCCCAGTCCCAGAGCATCCTGTCGCTCTTCCAGTAAGAACGACACTCGCTTTAGGGCGCGTTACGGAGCACCCCCGGCCATTTGGCCGGGGGTGTTTCTTTTTGTACTCTCGCGCAAATTTTATATGCCATCTGGTCAGTATCGCCGGAGTAGGATATTTCTTCTGTAGGCTGGTGCTTTTCTTTAGCTGCCAGCAAAACAGGCTACAGATGGTAACACGATGATCCACCCGGCAATGAGAGCCTATCAAGCTGTCAGTGAAACCGCCATTAGCGGCAGAGAGGCCGACGCAGCCTGTTTCAGGCTCCTGCTGGTCGAACTGGAAAAAGCCCGCGACACCACAGACCCAGTCATACGCAGCGCCGTGCTCGACAAGCATCAGAAGATGTGGGGCATTATCATGAAAGCCAATATCAGCGAGACGGGTGCAGCCACGCCGCTGGAAGACCGGGAACTGTTCATACGTCTAGCCGATCAGGCGCAGCGTTATGGTATCAAGTTATTGGTCGACCCGTCGCTCAGCTTTGACCCGCTGATCGATATTGCGCAAAATGTGCTTGAGGGTCTGGAAGCATCGTCCGTTGTCGAAAGCGACATGTCTTACGGCGCTTTATAAAACCCTTACTCTCGTAGCTTATGCCCAAAACGGAAGTTTACTGGCATAAGCTGCCGGGAAGTCAGAACAGATCGACTTCCCCAGCCGGGATCGGCACATGATCGCCCGGCTCCCCCTTCAGAATCCTGACAATCTCACTCAGCTTCACACCTGAATACAGGCTAGGCAGAGGCATGTCTGCTGACAGATCAAGTGCGGGATCAGCCAGAATATTTTTTAAAATTGATACGACTGCCTCGACAGTCTGGGTCGCAACATCGAGTTGTTGCAGGCTCTGTACTTCCTGATCGCACAGAACCAGTGTCTTGGTGCATTCATCCACAGTATTCTGTGCATCGAGAAAAGAGGCGCCGGCTGTTTCGAGCAGTCCCGTCACTTTTTCAAGCGCGTGCTGAACGGAAATCGTTTCAGACGGGAGAGCGGTGTTCATCACAGACGACATTCTCTTTGCATCCTTTTCAGACCCGGCACTCAAAACAGTTCCACATCGGATATTGCTTCTTTTGCCCATTTGCGGCCCGCTTCCGTTTCGCGCCGGTTATAGGCTTCTTCCTGTCGCCCAATAGCCTGGGTATCCTGCACCAGATGCTGTTGCGCCCGGCCTGTTGTCGGCCAGAATCTGACGCGCCTAGCCAGAAAACCACCAAGACTATGCGAAATACACTCTATACCTTCATCAGCAAGGTACTGTTTTACAAAATGGCAGTTCTCATGGCCAACCCGCCCGAGTGACGGAACAACCGCCGCCCCCCCAAATACCTTGCAAACCAGCGTATTGCGGTTGCCCCCGGCTTTCAGGATGCCATTGATCAGCATTTCCATGGAATTCACGCCAAAGCGCAACGCCATGCCATCCTGACCGCCGCCGCCACCAGGCAGGAGGAAATGGTTCATCTCCCACATGAGCGGTCGGGTCAAACATACAGACTGAAATACATGAACCCAGCAGGGTCACAAGCACAGTGGAAGGGTTATCCGAGATAACCACCTCCCCCTGAATAACAGTCGTAGCGCCCTCAATATGCCTCACGTGATAGGCCCGAACACTTTTTCCAGAACTTCACGCAGTTTCGCTACCGTATAAGGCTTGGCCAGAAAGTTATTGACGCCCGCCTTCACGGCTTCCTGCACCAGATCCTTGCTGGCTTCACTGGTCAGAATAATAAAGGCGACCTTCTGGGTCTTGGGGTTGGCACGCACCGCTTTCAGCAACGCCAGCCCATCCATAACCGGCATGTTGAAATCGGAAATAACAAGATGTGCCGGGTTCTGATCAAGATACTCGACAGCTTCCTTGCCATCCTTACGCTGGGCAATGTTCGTAAACCCAAGCTGGGCAAGGCTATTGGCCAAGACCTGCCGAATGGACGACTGGTCATCAACAATAAGAGCCCTGATCTGCGATGCCGCTGGCATTGTCTAACCCTTTTCCCGTTTTTTATTTACGGCCAACACGCCGTTCCCGCCATCGCAGGCGGTATTCCACCCATATAGTTCTTTAATGCGCCCGCATGGCCATGGCTGCCATCGCAATCTGACTCAGGGGAACGATATGCTCCGCCGCCCCGATTTCAGCCGCGACCCTCGGCATGCCATAGACTACCGAGGACGCCTTGTCCTGAGCAATCGTCTGCGCTCCTGCACGGCGCATGGCAAGCAGCCCTTCTGCACCATCCTGCCCCATACCGGTCAGGATAACACCAAGAGCTTCCCGCCCTACCGCCTCCGCCACGGAATCGAACAGCATGTCTACCGAAGGACAATGGCCATTTACTGGCGGCGCGCTCAGCAAGCGCGTCATATAATGACCATCTCGCCGTTCAACCACCATATGCCGTTCACCGCCAGGTGCAATCCTGACATCCCCATGGTTCAGAACCTCACCGTCCTTGCCCTCAGCAATGGAAAGTGCAGTGATTTTCTGATTAAGCCGGTTCGAAAAACTAGCTGTAAACAGCGCAGGCATGTGCTGGCAGATCACGATAGGAGGGCTCTGCCGTGGAAAACCCGACAGCACCTGCTCGAGTGCTTCCACTCCGCCGGTTGAAGAACCAATGGCCACCAGCTCAAACGCCCGGGCCCAGTTCCGTTCAGGGCCATGCGGCACCACACTGGCTGATACAGCCTGCGAGGCCCCGGCCCGTGCACCGGGGCAGGAATGCGCCGCCTGAATAACAAGCCGTGCCAACCCCGCAAAGGCATCTGTTCCCATAACCGAAACCGGTTTGGGAAAGCAGTCAAACGCCCCCATCTGCAACGCGGTAATGGCCGTTTCGGCACCACGCGCGGTCAGCGCTGAAACCATAACAACCGGGATCGGCCGCAGGCGCATGATTTTTTCAAGAAACTGCAGCCCGTTCATACCGGGCATTTCAACGTCCAGAGTAATGACGTCGGGCTGGTCCTTGATAATCAGATCGCGCGCTTCAATCGGATTGGCTGCTTCGCCACAGATAACAATCTGGGGGTACTGCTCAAACGAGCGGCGGATAAGCGCGCGTATTGTCCGTGAGTCATCGACCACGAGAACCTTTACAGGTTGCTCCATGGTTTACGAGTCCTTTCTATAAATAGTGGGGGCAACCTGTTCCAGACGGCACTGTGTGGTCGTGGCAACCCGCTCCGAATGGCCGACATACAGGAACCCGCCCGGCTCCAGACGATCTGCCAGACGACGCCACAATTTCTCGCGCGTTTCATCGTCAAAATAAATGACCACGTTCCGGCAGAAAATCGCGGAAAATGTGCCCTTGATCGGCCATTCGGCGTTCAGGTTCAGAACCCGAAAAGCAGGCAACTGGCAGATAGGCCCTGTAAAGCGCAGGTTACCGTCTCCACAGGGTTCCATAAATTTCTTACGGTTTTCCGCCGAGATACCATCCGTCTCAGAAGGCGGGTACGTACCGCTGGCAGCCTGAGCCACCACTTCGGAATTGATATCGGTGGCCAGTAGCCGGACATCGTGCGAGGCCGCATCAGGAATGACCGACATGACGGACATGGCCATGCTCCATGGCTCCGGCCCGGTTGAACAGGCTGCGGACCATAAACGCACGCGCCCACCGCTGCGGGCTGTGCGGGCAAGGCGAGGCAGCACTTCGGCCTCGAGGTGCTCAAAGTGCTTTTTTTCCCTGAAAAAGCTCGTCACATTCGTGGTCAGGGCGCAGATGAGCTTTTCCATCTCCGGCTTGCCAGCGGGAGTTTTCACAAAGTCCAGATAACTCTGGAACGAGCCATAACCCAGCTCCCGCAACCTGCGGGAAAGACGCGAGTAAACAAGCGTTTTTTTGGAATCGGGCAGGCTGATTCCCGCTTCCTCAAAGGCTATACCGCGCACCCGTTGAAAATCAGCGTCGGTATAATCCGTCTCCGCACCCGGCATCAGGGACTTCATTCGGTGACCATGTCCCCAACGAGTTCACCCACAACGGTTTCAAGCTGCAGCACGCCAATCATCCGGTCATTAACCATGACAAGGCCGCTCAGGCTGCTGCTTTCCTCGGACACCGCCTGCACGTCATTCATGTCGATATCAGCCATGTCGATCACGCGATCAACCAGCAGGCCGCAGACAACGCCGTTTTTAGATTCGACAATAATCGCAACACGGCGCGGGTTATCGGCCTGCGGCTGGATGTTGAGATAAATGGCCAGATCAATAACTGTCAGAATAATGCCACGCAGGTTGATTGCGCCACACACATAATGAGGGGCAAACGGCAGGGCCGTGGTTTTTTCAAACCCACGGATTTCGCGCACGCTCAGGATAGGAATACAGTATTCCTGATCCCCGATGGCAAACACGATCATTTTGACAATCTTGCGTCCACGCCGTCTTCTTTGTTTTTTTCCGTCATCCCCGGCTTCCTTGCTCAAACACAGCGCGCCCCATCAAAAATCCGCTCAGGCTGCCAGCCCGGTGCGGACATTCGATGGCCTGTTATCTATCTTGCGGATCGCTGTACCAATCAGCGCCGGTACATCCAGAATAAGAGATACGCTCCCATCTCCCAGAATGGTGGCGGCGGACACGCCAGAGATCTGCCGGTAGTTCTTTTCGATACTCTTGATCACCACCTGTGTCTGATCGCGGATTTCATCCACCACCAGTGCAGCCCGACCACCGGATTCGTTCTCGACCACCAGAATAACCGCGTTGGCCAGAGCCTCCTGCGTGGGGGCTTTCGACAGCCCCAGTTCCGCCGCAAGCGGGATCAGCGGCATGCAAGTTCCACGGATGGAAATGATGTTTCCACCATCGGGCAGCAGATACACATCACGATGGTCGATCATCATGGTTTCCACCACCGACGAAATCGGAATCACCATGGTGGACTCACCGGCTTCGATCAACATGCCATCCAGCACGGCCAGCGTCAGCGGCAGGCTGAGGCTGAAGGTCGTGCCCTCACCCGGCACGCTCTGAATGGTCACGCGGCCGCCAAGGCTGAGAATAGCCTGTTTGACAACATCCATGCCAACACCGCGCCCGGAAAGGTCGGATACGGTAGCCGCCGTTGAAAAGCCGGGAGCGAAAATAAGGTTATTGATCTCATCATCGCTCAGCACCGCATCCGGTGCCACAATCCCGCGTTTGACGGCAGTTTCCAGCACGCGCTGACGGTTGATGCCGCCCCCATCATCCTTGATGGTAATAAGGATACGGCCAGAACGATGCCCCGCTGAAAGCAGGATATGCCCTTCCGCCGGTTTGCCGGCAGCAAGACGATCTTCCACTTTTTCGATACCGTGGTCCACGGCATTGCGCAGCATGTGCGTCAGCGGGTCGGTCAGTTTTTCGACCAGCGTGCGGTCAACCTCGGTGTCTTCACCTTCCAGCAGAAGGACAACGTCCTTCTTGGTCATGGAGCAGGCTTCACGCACAACGCGCTGCATACGCTGGAACACACTACGCACCGGCTGCGCGCGCACCGCCATGACAGCATCCTGAATGTCACGCGTCAGGGACTGCATGCTGTTGATGCTCTGCGTCAGTTCCTGCTGGATGGAACCATCATTCCGGCGCGACAGGGCTTCAATCGCAGCCTGAGCAATAACCAGTTCGCCCACCAAATCCATCAGATCGTCAATACGGTGCAGATCAACACGGATGGAAGCGACCTGCTCCGCCTTGCGGGCCGGAGCCTGTTGATTACCCGCAATGGCGTTTGTAACAGCGGCGGGCGCCACATCATGCACAGGGGCTGCGGGAGCCACCACAGGAACCGGGGCCTGTGCAACCGGGGCAACCGGTTCAGGCGCGACTATCGCTGCCGGTTCTGGTTCAGCGGGGGTTTCTTCAACAGCACCCTCATGGGTAATGCTGAAGTCACACACATCGCTAACCCAGTCAAAAACACCATGCACGCTTTCTTCCGACACGGCAGCGGGCAGGACAACCCGCCAGGACAGGCAGGAACGCGTAGGTGACAACGCATTGAAAGCAGGCAGGCCACTGGTGTCGCAGGTGGCTGTCATAGCCCCGCCTTCCACCGCAACCGCTAGGTCACGCAGGCCGATCAGAAGGTTGCGGGCATCGTCACCGCGTTCGTACATAGCGTCATGCGGGCGGAAGCTCACCACCAGATCGGGCGCTGCCTCGGGGGCATCAAACCCGAAATCCATGTCTACGGGAATGGGCTCGAAGTCCATGGGAACCGGGACGAAATCCATCGGCACAGGCACAAAATCCTGCGGCACGACATCTTCCGCCGGCTTGGGCGCGCCATCGCTGTTGATGATCGCCTCAAGTTCGGACTGGCTTTCCGCCACCCGGACATGATCCACCCCGGCCCCGCCCCGCGCTTCCGATACCAGATCGCTCAGAACATCCATGGCCTTGAGAAAGGTCTTCATGATGTCATGCGTGGGGACAATCCGCCCCGAGCGCAGGCCATCAAGAGAACTTTCAAACACATGCGCAAAGCGCACAAGATTTTCGAGACCAAAGGAGGCAGCCCCCCCCTTGATCGAATGAACGGCCCGGAAGACGGCATTAATGGTCTCGTGATCCGAATCCCCGTCAGACAGGGCACTCAGACCGCGTTCCAGCTCCTGTAGCTGTTCGTCACACTCCTGAAAAAAAACCAGGAGGATATCGTCCATGTCACCACTCATTCCGGCGCCCTTTCCTTCAGGCCGTAACCCGGCGGATTGCCGCCAGCAGACTTTCAGTACTGAACGGTTTGACAATCCACCTGTGGCGCCAGCCTCGCGGGCTCGGGCCTTCTTTTCTGGATCGCTTTCCGTTGTCAGGACAATCACAGGCAGGTGCTTGTACTGGTCAAGCTTGCGCACAGCCTCGATCACCTCGAAACCATCCATGCGCGGCATGTTGATGTCGGTAATCACGGCCTTGGGCGGCGGGTTCGCGGCCTGCAGAACTTCAAGACCCTCAACGCCGTCTCCACCCTGGATCACGTCGTAGCCAGCACCTTCCAAAACCTTGCGCAACATGCCCTGCATGGTTCTGGAGTCATCAATTGTCAGGACACGCACGCCCTTATTATCCGTCATAATCTATTGCTCCTTGGAGGAGGCTGGCTGTCCGGGCAAAAACGCGCCAACCCCAAAAAGGCGTATGCTTCCCTGAACGGCTCGGACGGAGCCGCCACAGTACATCCACTTGCAAGAAGAAGCTGCAAGCAAAGCCACCAACATAAGTCACGCCTGACGCATCCAGGCTGACAGCTTCAGGCGCGGCCTGAGCCAGCGCATCTTCAATCAGTTTTTTCAGACCAGCCGCCCCTGCCGTATCCAGTCGTTCGGGCAGGGTTACGGTCACGGCCGACACAGCAGCACCTGAAGCATTTGCCATTAGAACTCCTCCCAACCCTGGTCAGAAGAGGTTGTCGGGAGAGAGGAAGAAACCGCAGGCACCGGGCGGGAGGGGGCAACCTCGCGGCTGACCGGCTTCAACGCCACGGTTTCACGCGGCCGGGGCGGCGGAGGCGGCGGAGCGCTGTTGTCCGGGCCATCTTCCTTGCGGCGGTTGATACGGAAGCGGCTCAGCGTCTGTGTCAGCGTGCGGGTTTCGGCAGTCAGATTATGGCTGGCGGCGGTTGTTTCTTCCACCATCGCAGCGTTCTGCTGCGTCACCTGATCCATATCGCCGATAGACACTGTGATTTCAGACAGGCGGGTCGCCTGATCCTGCGTGGCACCAGAAATTTCTTCCACGCGGGTCGCAATGTTCTGGGTGCTGCCGGAGAACTCGCTCAGATAGCGGCCCGTCTGCTGCACCAGATCCACACCCTTGTCGACCTGTTCTGCCGAAACGGAAATCAGATGCTTGATTTCGCTGGCTGAAGTAGCGGACTGCTCAGCCAATGAACGCACTTCCTGCGCAACCACGGCAAAACCACGTCCGGCTTCGCCCGCACGGGCAGCTTCGACACCGGCGTTAAGCGCCAGAACATTGGTCTGGAAGGCAATACCATCAATAACGGAAATGATTTCACCAATGGAATCGGAGGATTTTTTAATCCCGTCCATGGCCTTGGTGGCCTCTTCCATAACGTCGCTGGCCAACCGCACTTTTTCGAGTGAGCGCTTGCTTTCGGCGCTGGCATCCGTGCAGGCCTTGGCAGTCAGCTGCACACCATCGCGGATGGTCCGCACCGTAGCTGCTGCCTGCCCCAGATTGGCAGCCTGTTTTTCCGTACGCTTGGCCAGATCATCAGATGCCGTGGCAATTTCCGTGGCACCCGTTGCAATCAACTGGGAGTTATTGGCAACCGCGAGCAATGCGCCATTGAGGCGCGTAACGGAATTATTGAACGCCTTACGCAGCGGGTCGAATTCGCCATCGAAGATCGGGTCGGTCAACTGCTTGCGCAGATCGCCCTGAGCCATCTCCTCGAGAGCACTGCCCAGCGCTTCGATAATCATGTGCGTCTGACGGTCACGATCCTGGCTGAGGGCAAGAGACTTCTTGATTTCCTCAGCCATCGCTTCCTGACGGGACTTGGCATCGGTCTGCTCACGCACGCTGCGCGCGAATTCGACCATGACGCGCGACAGCCTGCCGGATTCATCACGGTTATCAAGAAACTGCACGTTGTTGTCACGGACTTCGCCCCGGCCAAGCTGCTCGCCAACAACGACCAGACTTTCCAGCGGCTGTGTGACCACGCGGGTCAGCATCACCCAGATCATGAAAACAACGACTTCGCCGAAACCGAGCGCGCTCATGTTCATGAGGAACATGTGTTCCACGGGCTCATGTACCAGATAGCCGACACCCTCAATCAGGATCTGGAGCATCAGATACGCTTCCAGACAGAGCATCACGGTTCTGATTTTGACGCGGAAGGTGGCGTCCTTGTACAGCCAGTTCAACATGCCAATCTAACTTCCCTTCATGCTCGCGGGGTGCTGCAAAAAACCGCGCCCACACGCATTACCACCACGGGCAACACATCGGCAGGAGAACCTGCGCACCATCCGCGCCCATTAGTCAAAAGACAATACTGCCTTACCAACAATCCAGGCTTCCCCAAGGGACTTGGCCGTGTCTGCTTTCAGGCCGACTAACAGCAAGAAAGCAGGACCACGCCCCCGCTCCGCATACCTGATTGTTGCACCATTGCTGGTCGGGCTCCGATATAATTCAGGGCACCCACCAAAACAGAAAAAATAATCAACAGGCTACAATCAGAAGCATCAAACAGGAATCCTTAAAATCCTTGCTTAGATACTACATGGAAATAAATATTGGACAACCCGTCACAACATGGGCTGCTGCCCGCAAACCGCTGAAAACAGCCCCGTGAGAAAAGGGTTTTGGAAAAGTGTTTCCGCAATATATCCGGCAACATGGATGAAATTTAACGTCTTTATAACAAAGCCGCCCTACCCGCCGAAACTGCGCACCAATCCACCCGCTACCATCTGCCATCCATCCACCATGACAAAAAAGATCAGCTTGAACGGCAGCGAAATTGTTGCCGGGGGCAACATCATCATACCCAAGCTCATCAGCACACTGGCTGTCACAAGGTCGATGACGAGAAACGGCAGGTAGAGCAGGAACCCCATCTCAAACCCGCGGCTCAGTTCCCCGATCATGAAGGCCGGCATGATCACGCGCCACGGGGTTTCCGATGGCACCTTGGGGGTAGGCAGATTGGCCAGATGCAGGAATGTTGTCACATCCGCCGGGCGGGCATTGGCCAGCATGAATGTTCTGAACGGCTCCGCTGCGGCCTTCAGCCCATCCATCTCGCTCATATGTCCATCGATCATGGGAGCTACGCCCTGCACCCATGACTGCTCAAAAACCGGCTGCATGACAAAAAATGTCAGAAACAGCCCCAACCCGATCAGAACCGTATTGGGCGGCGTACCCTGCGCCCCCAGCGCACCGCGCAGGAGCGAAAGCACAACAATAATCCGGGTAAACGCCGTTACCATCACCAGCAGGCTAGGTGCCAGCGACAGGATGGTAATCAGCGCCGTAAGCTGGATAAGCCTGCTGGCGGTTCCGGTATCCCCCGTCCCCTTACCCAGATCGAGCGTTACGGACTGGGCAACGGCCTGCCCGCCCATGACCGTAATGGCAACCGCCACGACAACCGCAAGCAGTGAACCCGCCAGCAGCCATTTCTGCCCGCCTGACAGAATACCCGCCAGAGTCCTTTTACCGGTAAGCCTGTCAGTCATGCGGAACCATTGCTGAAAATTGGGGCGTATTTTCCAAAGTGGCTTCATCGTCTGTCCACCCCAGAAAAACATCTGTGCCGCCCCCTGTCAGGATCACGCCTGTTCGGGCACCGCAGCGGATCAGGCTCAGTCTCCTGCGCTGATCAAGGGCCAGACTTTCCAGAACAGCCAGATGCCGGGTCTGCCGTTTGGCGGCAACATAAGGCAGCAGTTTTTTCAGCACTTTCTGGCTGAGCAGAATAAGGCAATGACCAGAACGAACGAGCCGCAATACACCAGCCATGGCATGATGAAAGCACCTGTTCCCGCAGCGAGGCTCCCTGCGGGGCTACGCCACTTGCCGCCGTTCCGGACATGGCCGCCCCTTTAGTTGGATGTAGGGGTCGAGGACAGGATTTCCGTCATCGTGACGCCAATGTAATTGTCATCCACCACCACGATTTCGCCTCGGGCGATCAGGCGGTTGTTGGCATAGATATCGACAGCTTCACCCAGCTTCTTGTCCAGTTCCACAACCGCACCACGCCCAAGACGCAGCAACTGGCTGACTGGCATGGTAGCCGTACCGATAACAGCCGTGATCTTGACCGGAATATCGTATACGGCCTCCATCTGGCTGCCGCCGCCCGCCGCCTTGGCGGCCGTATCGTCCTGACCGGCTGTGTCCGCAGGCTGCTCCGGCGCCGCGGAGGTTGCGAAATCCTCTAACCCGATGGGTTCGTTACCTGAAGTCATGATCCTCTCCGCCTTGTCTTATTCCGCCGGTTTATTCAGCTTGATCCGCTGCTTTGCCAGAGCCGTAACGGCAGCAACAATCTTTTCCGTAACGGACTTACGCCATTGCTGCGGGTCAATGACAATGGTGTTCGCTGGCGATGCAATGCTTATCGCACCTTCCGCCTGCTCTGGCACCATTTCAATCCGCACAGCCGCACTGTCCCTGAAAATTTCCTGTAGGCGTGCCCCGTCCACAGGGCCACAGCGCACTGTCACTGCCCCTTCGCAATCTCTCACGAAGGCTGCGGCGTCCGCCACCAGATCCCGCCGGACACCCTCAAGCACATCCTCATGCAGGGCGGCAAGCTGCGCCACAATATCCACTACCGTGCTGACAAATGAATCTGCCGCCGTTTTCAGCGCCTCATCACGTCGGGCATCTTCCGCCAGAAACTCAGCCTCAAGTGCAGAAAAATTGCTGGTATAAGCAACACGCAGCGCTTCTTCCTTTTCGGCAGAGCCTTTTTCAAACCCTTCCTGAAAAGCCGCAGCCTTCAGCTCTTCAAGCTGTTCGGGCGTCATGGACACCAGATCAAGATCGGGTTCCGGCTCTTCCTCAGGCTCTGGCTGCTTGACGACAACAGGCGTTGCGTTCAGATCCGCGCCAAAATCTTCCAGTTCGATCGGCCGCCCACGCCCCTGAACAATACCACCTTCAGGGACAACAAAATGCGCGATCTCACCTGCCACCTGTTTTGAAACAGGGTGAAAGGGCACAAAACCATCCGTCACGGAATAATCTCGTCGTTGCCACCGCTTTCGGTCAGGTCGATCTCGCCTGCATTGGCCATGTTCTTGATGGTCGCGACGATTTCAGACTGCGCCGTATCCGCATCCTTCACGCGCACAGGGCCAAGGGCTGAAATTTCTTCCATAAGAATACTACCCGCACGCTTGGACATGCACTGCAGGAACATGTTGCGCACCGTCTCGGAAGCACCTTTGAGCGCCAGAGGCAGTTTTTCACGGTCGATCTCACCAACAATGCGCATAAGCGCTTCGTGCGGCAGACGTTTGATATCTTCAAAGGTGAACATCAACGCCTTCACCTTTTCCATATCCTCGTGATTTCTCTTGTCCATCGCTTCCATCAGACGGGTTTCCGTCTTGCGATCGAAGTTATTGAACACTTCGGCCAGCAATTCGTAACTGTCGCGCTTGGCCGAACGACCCAGCGAGGAAATGAACTCGGAGCGCAGCGTGGATTCGACGCTGTCCAGCACCTCGCGCTGCACGGTTTCCATATGCAGCACACGCATCATCACGTCTGTTGCATAGTCCTCGGGCAACAGGGAAAGGATGCGCGCGGCATGGGCAGGCTGCAGGCGGCTGAGAATAACTGCGGCGGTCTGCGGGTATTCGCTGCGCAGGTAGTTGGCCAAAACCGTTTCCTGCACATTGCCCAGCTTGTCCCACATGGTACGGCCGGCCGGACCACGGATTTCGTCCATGATCTTGTCGACCTGCTCCGAAGGCAGGGCCTTTCGCAGAAAATCTTCCGTCGTTTCGTAAGTTCCCACCAACCCTTCGGGAGATTCGAAGTTTTTGGTGAACTCGTGACAGACAGCCTCAACCACTTCCGCCCGCACCACGCCCAGACTGGACATGGCTACGGAAATATCACGCAGTTCATCCTCATGCAGCAGCTTGAGCACTTTGGCAGCCTGATCACGCCCGATCGCAAGCATGAGAACGGCGGCTTTCTGCTTGCCACTCAGTGCATGCGCGGCATTGGGATGCGCAAAGGAGTTGTTACCGTTTTCAAACGTGGTCAGACCTGCCTCAGACACGCGTCATGCTCCTTTCTTGGGGTCAGGCATGGCCAGCCAGTTCCTGATAATAAAGACCGTCTCGCGCGGATTTTCTTCGATCCGGGCAGCAACCTTGGCAATCGCGCCCATACGGACCCGACCCGCGACCTGATCGAGTGTAACGGTTTCATCTTCGTCAAATTCAGGCTCGCCATCCTTGCCTGCAGTTCCACCACCAGAACCAATCCGCGCGGCATTGCCACCCGCTCCGGTAGCACCCGGC